>NZ_JBIAIN010000018.1:0-173193 GCF_042871445.1 Streptomyces sp. NPDC005794 | reverse complement strand
CCCCCAGGTCGATCCGGGTCCTGGCGTCCGCCGCCTGTGCGTTCACGACCTTGACGACGAGGTCGCCGGTGGCGTCGTCCCGGGTGACCACCTGCCGGAAGGGTTCGGCGGGCTTGTCGTCGGTGAAGGTGCCCCACTGCTCGCCGTCGAGGAAGAGGGTGACCTGCCGGCCGCGCACCTGGACGTGGATGTCGTAGGCACGTCCCGTCTCGATCGTGGTGGAGTCCTCGGTCATCGTCTGCTTTGCGCCGTCCACGGCCTTCTCCACGGCGGAGCGGGTGTTGCCCCAGCCGCCGAGGTTCCACCAGTAGGTGTTCCCGGTGTCCTTGACCCCGAAGGCGACGAGGAAGCCCTCCTTTCCGGCCTTCTTGGTGGCCTCGACCCGCAGGTCGTAGTTCTGCCAGCCGGTGTCGCCCGCCATGACCAGGGTGTCCTCGGCGCTCTCGTCGGACTGGACGTACGCCCCGTCCTCGACGGCCCAGGTGCCGCGTCCCGCCGCCTTCGTCCACTGCGCGTCGCCGGCGGAGAAGTCGTCGCTCAGCAGCCGGGCGCCGTCCGCCCCGGTGACCTCGACGTCGTCGTACGCGGCGCTGGTCGCCCAGGTCGACAGGCCTACCGCGCCGGTGATCGGCCCGGTGGTGGCGGGTGTCGCGGAGGCCGTGCTCGGTACGACGCGGTCACCGACGTTGTTCATGAAGAGCTTCTGCACCTCGTAGTTCGCCGACCCCCATGACTTCTCGTTGTCGAACCAGATCATGTCCGGCCGCCACTGCGCGTCGTTCGTGTCGGCGAGGAGCGGGGCGTAGGAGGCGAGCTCCACGACGTCGGCGTTGCGTTCCAGGCCCGTCATGAACGCCGCTTCCGCGAGGGCGTTGGAGAAGCGGTTGTCGAGCGAGGCGTACTCGCCGAGGAACACCTTCGGACCTTGACGGTCGTAGGCGTCGTAGCGTTCGTTGTTCTCCAGGAACCACTGCGGGCTGTTGTAGTAGTGCTCGTCGACCATGGCGACGTCCGCGTCGCGGTTGAGCTGCCAGGCGCGGTCGAAAGTGGTGCCGCTGTCGTCCGGGCCGGAGTTGCTGATCACGGTGATGTCGGGGTACCTGGCCTCGATGGCCTCGCGGAACTCGGTGAAGCGGGTGAAGAACTCGTCGGGGAGGTTCTCCTCGTTGCCGACCTCCAGGTGGGTGAGCCCGAACGGCGCGCGGTGGCCCATCGCGGCACGTTTCGCGCCCCAGGTGGAGTCGGCCGGGCCGTTGGCGAACTCGATGAGGTCGAGGGTGTCCTGGATGTGCCGTTCCAGCAGTGCCGGGTCGTCGGTCGCCTTGTTCTGGCCGCAGCCGGTGACGAGGGCCGGCACGACCGGCAGGGCCATCGCCCCGATGTCCTCCGCGAACTGGAAGTACTCGTAGTACCCCAGGCCGTAGGTCTGGTTGTAGCCCCAGAAGTTGGCGTTGACGGGACGCTGCTCGACGGGGCCGATGGTCTCCTTCCACTGGTAGGAGCGCTTCCGCTCCCAGCCGGGCGCCTCGTACGACTCGTGGCTCCCGGTGTTGACGAGGCAGCCTCCGGGGAAGCGCAGGAAGCCGGGATCCAGAGCGGCGGTCTTCTCCGCGAGGTCCTTGCGCAGGCCGTTCGCCCGGCCCTGGTAGGTGTCGCGGGGGAAGAGCGAGATCATGTCGAGCCGTACGGTTCCGCTGCCGCCCGCCGTGACGGAGAGCCGGCCGTCCGCCGCCGAGGTGCGGGCGGTGAGGGTGCCGGTGTACTTCTTCCAGCGGTCGCCGCGGGCCGTGACGCGCAGGGGCGTGGCGAGCGCGGCGCCGTCCGTCGCGGTGGCTCCGACGGTCAGAGTGGTCCCCCCGGGCCGGTCGGTGCGGGCCCATACGGAGAAGTCGTAGCGCTCGCCCTTGCGCAGGGCCAGGCCCTGGTTGTAACCGGAGTTGGTGACCCCGAAGCCGGCCCCTCGGTCTCCTGTCCCGTCGAGGTCCAGACGTAGGTAGCGCCGGTTGCGTTCGCCCAGCCGCCGGTCGTCGTCCACGGTGCCGGCGCGTCCCGTGGCGCCGGCCACCGCGGTCTCGGTCCACGCGGTCATGGGTGAGTACGCGGCGTTGTCGGCACGGTCGTACTCGAAGGAGCGGTTCTGGACGAGCTCGGCGTAGAGACCGCCGTCCGCGGCGTGGTTGATGTCCTCGTAGAAGACGCCGTACATCGACTCGCTGATGGCCGGTCCCGTGCGGTCGGGGTGGACGGCGAGGGAGTAGTCCGTCGCCTCCGCCTCGGACGGACCGTCGTCGGCGCGGGTGGGTGCTGCCACCAGCGCGCCGAGCAGGAGGGCGATGACCGGGACGGTGAGTCTCGGCCACAGGTGCGGGTGCGGCATGGACGCTCCAGGGAAAATTGTTCGAGATATCAGACGTTGCCCAGAACTTCGAACGCAAGATAGGCAGGGCGAGGCAGTGCGTCAACGCTCCCGCCCGAACTGGCCGGGACAGATTCTCAGGAGCGCACGGGGACTCCGAAGTCCGGGGTGCCGTCCGCGCGCCAGCCGAACCGCTGGACACGGGTGTGGCGGTTGGGGTCGTGCAGCGGATCGCCGGCGATCTCCTCGTACGGCCGGGCGTGATAGACCAGCACGTCCGTGCGGCCGTCCTCGGCGACAGTGAAGGAGTTGTGGCCGGGTCCGTACTGGCCCGTTTCCTCGCTGCTCACGAAGACGGGCTCCGGGGACTTCGTCCAGGAGCCCGGGTCCATCAGGTCGCTGCCGGCGTCGGCGGTGAGCAGACCCATGCAGTAGTTGGCGTCCGTCGCGCTCGCGGAGTACGTCATGAAGACGCGGCCGTTCCGCTCGATGACGGCCGCCCCCTCGTTGACCTTGAAGCCGACGCATTCCCAGTCGTACTCCGGCGTGCTGAGCCGGATCTGAGGCCCGGTCAGGGTCCAGGGATCGGCCATCCGCGAGAGGAAGAGCCCGGTGTTGTTGTCGAGTCCGGGCTCGTGCTGGGCCCAGGCGAGGTAACGGTCGCCGCGATGGGTGAAGGTGTGGGCGTCGAGGGAGAAGGTGTCCCAGGCCGTGGTGAGCTGCCCCTTCTCGGTCCACGAACCACGGAACGGGTCGGGGTTCGCGTTCTCCAGCACCCAGATCCGGATCTTCCAGACGTCGTCCGCCGGGGCCGCGGCGAAGTAGATGTACCACACGCCGCCGATGTGGTGGAGTTCCGGTGCCCAGATGTGGGCGGCCATGTCTCCGGTGGTGTGCCTGGTCCAGATCACCGATTCGCCGGCGGTGCTCAGACCGCTCAGTGTGCGGGAGGAACGCAGGATGATCCGGTCGTACTCGGGGACGCTGGCGGTGAAGTAGTACCGGCCGTCGGTGTGCCGGGTGATGTGCGGGTCGGCACGCTGTTCGACCAGCGGATTGCGGTACGGGGCTCGCGACTCCGCGGCGTGGGCCACGCCGGGTGCGGCGGTGAGGGCCCCTGCGGCCAGGGCTCCCCTCAGCACGGCCCTGCGGCTGGGCACTTCGGCCTGACTCATGAGTATCGCCTCTCGTGTGGGGACGGATTCACCGGATCGCGCGCGACGGGACCAGCTTCTGATCCCGCAGTTCGCCGAGGACGAGCGCGGCGTACTCGGTGGCTCCGCGCGCCGAGGTGTGGGTGTTGTCGCGCTTCTCGTCGTAGAGGTAGAGGGCCTTGGACCCCTCGGGACCGAGCTCCTCGACCCGGGCCCTGGTCAGGGCGGTGAGGTCGACGAGCGGGGTGTCCTGCTCGGCGGCGATGCCGCGCACCTCGGCGGGCAGGTCGACGCCCAGGCCGTTGACGAGCAGTGCGGTGCCGTTGTCGAGGGTGCCGTCGGCGTTGAACCAGCGGCGCACGATCGGGGTGACGAGTACGGGCCGCCCGCCCTCGGCGCGTACGTCCTCGATCATCGCGGTGAGGTTGGCGCGGTAGGTGTCGCGGTCGGTCTGCTTGTCGTTGTGGGCGAGCTGGATGAGGACGAGGTCGCCGTGGTGGATGTGGGCCCGGAGCGCGGGGAAGAGCGCGGGGTCGTCCCGGAAGGACTGTGAGCCCTCGCCGGAGTCGGCGTAGTTGGCGACGGCCATCCGGTCGGTGAGGTACTGCGGGAGCTGCTGCCCCCAGCCCGTGTAGGGCTCACCGGCCTGGTCGCAGACGGTGGAGTCACCCGCGAGCAGGAGCTGCGGCGTACGGACACGTTCGACGTGGAGCGAGGCGAGCTGCGGGGCCGCGCCGCCGAAGGTGAGGTCGAGTCCCGGGCTGCCGAGGGCACCGGTGGGTTCACCCTCCGGATCGCGCACGTCCACGGTGAAGGTGCGGCGGACGGTCCCACCGGCGGGGGTCGGGGTCTCGGCGAGCACTGCTCTGCGGGACTCCGCGGTGACGGCCGTGGAGCCGGGCCCCGCACCGCCTCCGAGGAGGGCCCGGATCCGGTAGGTGCCGGGGGCGACATCGATGTGGCAGACGACGGGGGAGGCGCCGGTGCAGTGGTCCCGTCCGGCCGCGCTTCGCTCCTCGGCTCCGGCGGGGACTGCGGTCAGGGCAGTCAGGGCGGCAGTGGTGGTGCAGGCTGCCAGCAGTACGGATCCGGCTCGGCGCATGGACGGCTCCTCAGGTGAACGGATTCAGCGGGGCCAGACCATACGCGGATCGGCAAGCGCTTTCTACGGTGCGAGAAACTTTGTCCGGCTCCCTTGACCAGGGTCACCAACAGCCCTAGCGTCGGTCCGATTTGACGAACGCTGTCCGCCATTTCGAACGCCACGTCGGGAGAGTCATGCGTCCGCACTTCGCGAGAAGAGCCCTGGTCCCCTTGCTGCCCCTGCTGTCCCTCGTCGTCGGCCTGCTCTCGATCCCCGGCGGATCCGCTGTCGCCGGCCCCGCCCCGGCCGGCGACAGGGCTGCCACCGAGCGGGCCGCCGCCTCACTCACCGTTCACGGGCTCGACGACGTACGCGGCAATCTGACGCTGCCCGGCACCGGCGCCCACGGCACCGGCGTCACGTGGAAGTCCGGCAGGCCGCCGGTCATCGACGCGACGGGCGTGGTGCACCGCCCGGAGCCCGGCGCGGGACCGGAGCGCGTGCAGCTCACCGCGGTCGTCACACGCGGGAAGGCCGCCACGCGCCGCACCTTCACCGCCTCGGTACCGGAACTCCCACGGAAGGACCCGTACACCGGCTACGCCATGAGCTACTTCACCGGCGAAGGCACCGCCGACGGCGAGCAGATCCGGATGGCGCTCAGCCGGGGCGACGACGCCCTGCACTGGCAGGAGCTGAACGGCGGCAAGCCGGTCCTCACCTCCGATGTCGGCACCCGTGGTCTCCGCGACCCGTTCATCATCCGCTCCCCGGAGGGGGACACGTTCTACCAGATCGCCACCGACCTCCGGATGTACGGGGGCAGCGGCGGCAGCTGGGACCAGGTGCAGCGCACCGGTAGCCGGTCGATCATGGTCTGGGAGTCCACGGACCTGGTGACCTGGACCGACCGGCGCCTGGTGGAGGTCGCACCGGACACCGCCGGCAACACCTGGGCGCCCGAGGCGTACTACGACGAGGAGCTCGGCTCGTACGTCGTCTTCTGGGCCTCGAAGGTCTACGCGCCCGACGACCCGGAGCACACCGGCAGCACCTACAACAAGATGATGTACGCGACCACACGCGACTTCCGCACCTTCAGCGAGCCCGCCGTGTGGCACGACCCGGGCTATTCGGTGATCGACTCGACGGTGATCCGTCACGAGGGCAGTTACTACCGGTTCACCAAGGACGAGCGGAACCCCTCGTCGGACACCCCCTGCTCCAAGTTCATCACCGTGGAGAAGTCGCAGGACCTGACCTCCGGCCCCTACGGATTCGTCGCCGACTGCATCGGGAAGGGCTCGATCGAGCGCGGTGAGGGGCCGGCGGTCTTCGCGTCCAACACCGAGGCGAAGTGGTACCTGCTCATCGACGAATTCGGCGGCCGGGGCTACGTGCCGTTCGAGACGGCCGATCTCGACTCCGGGAAGTGGACGATGTCCGCGGATTACGAGCTCCCGGCGGGCGCCCGGCACGGCACGGTGCTTCCGGTCACGCAGCAGGAGTACGAGCGGCTGCTGGGGGCCTACGCGGTGGGATGATGAAGGGCTGTGCCCGTCTGTACCGGGCCCCTCCGGCGACAAGGACCGAGACGATGCGAGGACGGGCGAAGCCCCCCGCCGCCCCCCTCCCCCAGCGGGACGGGATCGACCCGGTGCGCGTCAGACTGCCCGAGGATCCCGGCGGCGCCTGGCCGACCGTCCGGGACCACCTGCTGGACCGGTTCGCGGCTGCGGTCGGGGCGCGGCGGGTGGACGCGATGCTCGCCGAGGGGCTCTTCGTCGGGGCCGACGGCGGCCCGGTGGACGGTGACGAGCCGTACACGGTGGGCCGGTTCCTCTGGTTCCACCGGGACTTCGCACCGGAGGAGCCGGTGCCGTTCCCGGTCGGCGTGGTCCACCGGGACGCGCACCTGGTCATCGCCGACAAGCCGCACTTCCTGGCGACCACCCCGCGCGGCCGTCACATCACGCAGACCGTGGTGGCCCGGCTGCGCAGGGAGCTGGACCTCCCGGAGCTGCAGCCCGCTCATCGGCTGGACCGGCTGACGGCGGGCCTGGTGCTCTGTGTCGTACGGGCCGGGGACCGGGGCGCGTACCAGACGCTGTTCCGGGACCGGCTGGTGCGCAAGGAGTACGAGGCGGTGGCACCGTACGATCCACGGCTCACACTCCCCCGCACCGTGCGGAGCCGGATCCTCAAGGAGCGCGGGGTCATCGCGGCGCGCGAGGAGCCGGGGCCCGCGAACAGCGAGAGCCGGGTCGAACTGCTGGAGCACCGGGGCGCCCTCGGCCGCTACCGGCTGCTGCCCGCGACGGGCCGCACCCATCAGCTGCGGGTCCATATGAACGCGCTGGGGCTGCCGTTGGTGAACGATCCGGTCTATCCGGTGGTGGAGCCCGAGCCGGAGCACGAGGACTACGCGCGCCCGCTGCAACTCCTCGCGAAAGTACTGGAGTTCACCGATCCGGTCACGGGCGAGCCGCACCGCTTCGAGAGCGGGCAGCGGCTCTCCGCGTGGCCGGACCGGTGAGGCCCGCCGCGGTCAGTGGCCGCGGTTGATCCAGTCCTCCAGCTGCGGGGCCTCCGCGCCGATGGTGGTGGAGTCCCCGTGTCCGGTGCGGACGGCGGTCTCCGGCGGCAGGGTGAGCAGCCGGTCCCTGATCGAGTCGATGATCGTCGGGAAGTGCGAGAAGGACCGTCCGGTGGCGCCGGGGCCGCCCTGGAAGAGGGTGTCGCCGGTGAAGACCGTGCTCAGCCCGGGTGCGTGGAGGCAGACGGCGCCGGGAGCGTGACCCGGGGTGTGCAGCACCGTGAGGCGTGTCCCGGCGATCTCCAGCTCCTGGCCGTCGGCCAGTTCGGCGTCGGGGTCGCGGTGCGGGTGGGTCTGCCTCCAGAGCGGCAGGTCGTCCGGGTGCAGCAGGATCGGCGCCCCGGTCGCGTCGGCAAGGGCGGGGGCCGCGTCGATGTGGTCGTTGTGCGCGTGGGTGCAGATGATCGCGCGCAGCGTACGGCCGCCGAGTGCGGCCTCGATCGCGGCGGCGTCGTGGGCGGCGTCGATGACGACGGCCTCGGTGTCGTCGCCGACGATCCAGACGTTGTTGTCGACGTCCCACTCGCCGCCGTCGAGAGCGAAGGTGCCGGAGGTGACCAGGTGGTCGATGCGGGCGGCCATCAGAGGATCACCACCGAGCGCAGGACGTCGCCGTCGTGCATCCGGGCGAAGGCCTGCTCGATCTCGCCGAGCTGGATGGTCTCGGTGACGAAGGCGCCCAGGTCGAGGCGTCCCTGCTGGTGCAGGTCGATGAGCATCGGGAAGTCACGCGAGGGCAGACAGTCGCCGTACCAGGAGGACTTGAGCGAACCGCCGCGTCCGAACACGTCGAGGAGCGGGAGTTCGAGCTGCATCTCGGGTGTGGGCACGCCGACGAGGACGACGGTGCCGGCGAGGTCCCGGGCGTAGAAGGCCTGCTTGTACGTCTCCGGGCGGCCGACCGCCTCGATGACGACGTCGGCGCCGTTGCCGCCGGTCAGTGCGCGGATCGCCTCGACGGGGTCACCGGAGCGGGAGTTGACGGTGTGGGTGGCGCCCATCTTCTTCGCCGTCTCCAGCTTGCGGTCGTCGATGTCGACCGCGATGATCTTCGCCGCTCCCGCGAGCCGGGCTCCGGCGATCGCCGCGTCACCGACGCCGCCGCAGCCGATGACGGCGACGGAGTCGCCGCGGCCGACCTGGCCCGTGTTGATGGCGGCGCCGATGCCCGCCATGACACCGCAGCCGAGCAGTCCGGCGACGGCCGGGGAGACCTCGGGGTCGACCTTGGTGCACTGGCCGGCCGCGACGAGGGTCTTCTCCGCGAACGCGCCGATACCGAGCGCCGGGGAGAGCTCCGTGCCGTCCAGGAGGGTCATCTTCTGCTTCGCGTTGTGGGTGTCGAAGCAGTACCAGGGGCGGCCGCGCAGACAGGCGCGGCACTGGCCGCACACCGCACGCCAGTTGAGGACGACGAAGTCGCCGGGCTCGACGTCGGTGACGCCGTCGCCGACGGACTCCACGACGCCCGCGGCCTCGTGGCCGAGCAGGAACGGGAAGTCGTCGTTGATGCCGCCCTGCTTGTAGTGCAGGTCGGTGTGGCAGACGCCGCACGCCTGGATCTTGACCACGGCCTCACCGGGGCCGGGGTCCGGCACCAGGATCGTCTCGACCCGGACCGGCTCGTTCTTCCCCGGTGCGATGACCCCTTGTACCTGCTGCGCCATGCCGTGGTCTCCCATTCCGACTGCCCCGTTGTACCGAAGATCGATCTCACCCACCGTACCCGGACGGGGAGCCGCTCACGGGGCGAGGACGTCCAGTTCGTGCAGCGCGCCGACCGCGATCTCCTCGGTCAGCCGTTCCGCCTCCTCGGCGTCGCCCTCGCGCACGGCTTCGGCGAGCCGTACGTGGAGCGTGACGGCGGCGGGGTCCGGGTCCTCGAACATCACCTGGTGGTGGGTACGCCCGGCGAGGACCTCCGCGACGACGTCGCCGAGCCTCGCGAACATCTCGTTGCCTGAGGCGTTGAGCACGATGCGGTGGAAGGCGATGTCGTGCCGCAGGTAGCCCTCCAGCTGCTGGCCGCGCGAGGTGGCGACCATGCCGAGGGCGCATTCCGTGAGGGCCGCGCACTGCTCGGCGGTGGCGTGACGGGCCGCGAGTCCCGCGGCGACGGGTTCCACGGCGGACCGCAGCACGGTGAGGGAGCGCAGCTGCCGGGGCCGGTCGGAGCCGGCGAGGCGCCATCGGATGACCTGGGGGTCGTAGACGTTCCACTCCTCGGCGGGCCGCACGGTCACCCCGACCCGGCGCCGGGACTCGACCAGATGCATGGATTCCAGGACGCGGATCACTTCGCGTACGACGGTGCGCGACACGTCGAAGCGCTGGGCGAGCTCGTCCGTGCGCAGGACCCGGCCGGGCGGACAGTCACCCGCCGTGATCTCCAGACCCAGGGCGTCCAGCACATGCGTATGGAGCCCCCGGGCAGGTGTGGTCATGCCCACAAGCCTACGGGGCGGCATGCGGGAACAAAAAGTACGACGTTTATGTCACAGCCACTTGAATAAGTCGTATGTAATGGGTTTCAGTAGCGCGACGGACCGATGTCGACGGACCGATGTCGATGAAGACAGCGAGGCACCAATGAGCACCCCCCACGTCGTCGTGGTGATGGGCGTAGCAGGGACCGGCAAGACCACGATCGGCCCCCTGCTCGCCGACGCACTGGGCGTCCCCTACGCCGAGGGCGACGACTTCCACCCGCTGGCCAACATCGCCAAGATGTCCGCCGGTACGCCGCTGGACGACGACGACCGCTGGCCGTGGCTGGACGCGATCGGGCAGTGGGCACACGGCCGGGCGGGGCTCGGCGGCGTCGTCAGCAGCTCGGCGCTCAAGCGGGTGTACCGCGACCGGCTGCGGGCCGAGGCCCCCGGTGCCGTCTTCCTGCATCTGACCGGCGACCGGGCTCTCATCGAACGCCGCATGGCGGACCGCAAGAACCACTTCATGCCGACCGCGTTGCTCGACTCCCAGTTCGCCACCCTGCAGTCACTGCAGGAGGACGAGGCAGGCGTCGCCGTCGACGTGTCCGGCACCCCTGAGGAAATCACCGACCGGGCCGTCGCCGCGCTGCGCGGGCTCGCGAACTAAGGATCACCACCGTGACCAGTCTCAGCGTCGAGATGCTGGCAGCGGATGCCGTCGAACCGATCACCTCGGCCGGCAACGCGCAGCTGGGCATCGCCGTCCTGGCGGGTATCGCCGTCATCGTCCTGCTCATCACCAAGTTCAAGATGCACGCGTTCCTCGCGTTGACCATCGGCTCGCTGGCACTCGGCTCCTTCGCCGGGGCCAACCCGGCGAAGACCATCGCCAGCTTCACCGCGGGCCTCGGTTCCACCGTCGCGGGTGTCGGTGTCCTCATCGCCCTCGGCGCCATCCTGGGCAAGCTGCTCGCCGATTCCGGCGGCGCCGACCAGATCGTCGACACGATCCTCGCGAAGGCGAGCGGGCGGGCGATGCCGTGGGCGATGGTCCTGATCGCCTCGATCATCGGGCTTCCGCTGTTCTTCGAGGTCGGAATCGTGCTGATGATTCCGGTGGTGCTGCTGGTCGCGAAGCGCGGCAACTACTCCCTGATGCGGATCGGCGTCCCCGCGCTCGCCGGTCTCTCCGTGATGCACGGGCTGATCCCCCCGCACCCCGGCCCGCTGGTCGCGATCGACGCCCTTGGCGCCAACCTGGGCGTGACGCTGGCCCTCGGCGTGCTGGTGGCCATCCCCACCGTGATCATCGCCGGTCCGGTCTTCTCCCGCTACGCCGCCCGCTGGGTGGACATCGAGGCGCCGGAGAAGATGATCCCGCAGCGCCCGTCCGAGGACCTGGACCGCCGGCCCAGCTTCGGCGCGACCCTGGCGACGATCCTGCTGCCCGTCGTGCTGATGCTGATCAAGGCGCTGGCCGACATCGTGGTGGACGACCCGGAGAACCACGTCCAGCGGGTCACCGACGTCATCGGCTCGCCGCTGATCGCGCTGCTCGCAGCTGTGATCGTCGGCATGTTCACCCTGGGCCGCGCGGCCGGATTCACCAAGGGCCGCCTCTCCGGCACCGTCGAGAAGTCGCTCGCACCGATCGCGGGCATCCTGCTGATCGTGGGCGCCGGCGGCGGGTTCAAGCAGACCCTGATCGACGCCGGTGTGGGCCAGATGATCCTGGAGTTCTCCGAGAACTGGTCGATCCCCGCCCTGCTGCTCGGCTGGCTGATCGCCGTCGCGATCCGGCTGGCGACGGGCTCGGCGACCGTGGCCACCATCTCGGCGGCCGGTCTGGTGGCGCCTCTCGCCGCCGACCTGTCGTCCTCGCACGTCGCCCTGCTCGTCCTCGCCGTCGGCGCCGGCTCGCTCTTCTTCAGCCACGTCAACGACGCGGGGTTCTGGCTGGTGAAGGAGTACTTCGGCATGGACGTCCCGCAGACGATCAAGACCTGGTCGGTGATGGAGACGATCATCTCCGTCGTCTCGCTGGCCTTCATCCTGCTGCTGTCCCTGGTGTTGTAGCGGGCACTACTCCTCCGGCTCCCGCCACAACGGGTGCTCGGAACGGGCCCAGAGGCGCTCGACCGACCCGGTACGCATGCCACGGCGTGCCTCCGGGTCGGCGAGCGCCTTCGCCATGTGCCCGGCGAGGACGATGCCGATGGCGAGGGCGAGCCAGTCATGGACGAAGGTCGCGCCCGTGCGCCACACCAGTGGGGTGAGTCCGGTGAACCACATCAGCAGCCCGGTGCCGAGCATCACGAGCACGGCGCCCGCGATCCACGACGCGTAGAGCTTCTGGCCCGCGTTGAACTTGCCCGCCGGCCGTGATCCGGGCGTGCGGTCGCGGCGCAGGGCGGCCCGCAGCCACTGCCGGTCGTGCGGCCCGAACCGGTTGAGCCGGGAGAGGTCGGCCCGCAGTGCGCGGGAGACCAGTCCGGCCAGCAGCGGTACGGGGACGAGCAGCCCGGACCATTCGTGCACGGCGACCACGAGCCGTCGGCGGCCGACGAGTTCCGCGAGCTGGGGGACGTACAGACAGGCGGCCGTGGCGACACAGAGCAGCGTCAGCCACGCCGTGGTGCGGTGCACCCAGCGCTCCGCGGTGGTGAAGCGCCGTAGCCTCGACGAGGGTTCAGACGGTGGGGGCGTCGTCGCGGCCGTTGGACCGGCCGACCCAGGCGTCGACGTCATAGCCGAGCTCCTCCCAGTAGCCGGGGCGCACGGAGTCGGTGACGGTGATCCCGGACAGCCATTTGGCGGACTTGTAGAAGTACATGGGGGCGACGTAGAGACGCGCGGGACCGCCGTGGGTGTGGCTGAGCGGCTTGTCCTGCATGCGCAGGGCGACAAGGACGTCCGGGCGCCGGGCCTGTTCCAGGGTGAGGCTCTCGCTGTAGGCGCCGTCGAAGCAGGTGAACCGGATCGCTTTCGCGTCGGGCCGTATCCCTGCCGCATCCAGCAGAGCCGAGAGCCTGACCCCGTCGAACGGGGTCTCGGGCACTCTCCAGCCCGTGACGCACTGGACGTCCCGCACGACGCGGGTCTGCGGCAGCGCCTTCAGGGAGTCGAGCGTGTACGTCGCCGGGCGGTCGACCAGGCCGTCCACGGTGAGGCGGTAATCGGCGGCGGTCTTCTCGGGCACGGAGGTGGCGACCGAGTAGTAACGGAAGCCGCCGCCGTTGGGGAGCAGGCCGGTGAGTCCGGTGGGGTCCTGGTCGGCGACGGCGCCCAGTCCGCTCTCCAGCGCACGCTGGAGCGCGGGGGCGGCCGCCACCCCGGCGGCACCGAGGCCGAGCATGGCCAGGACCAGACGGCGGCCGACGGGTGTGCCGCCACCGTCGGGAGGGGGATTCTTCACCCGCCCATTCGAACACCTGCGGCCGTCCGTCACCAGGGGCCGCGGGTGGGCGTCACACTTCGGAAAGAAACGCGGATCACCACGGGTCCTGACCACTCTCCGCCGCCTTCTCCCACGGGAACGCACCGTGGACGACGACACGATGAGCGTGGCGGAGCGCTACCGCGTGGTGGAGCGGCTCCTCTGACGGCCCGGCCCCGGCCGCCTCGCGCAGTCGGCGGGCGTACGGGGCTGACGGGGCTGACAGGGCTGACGGGGCGTGCCTGTCAGACGGCGGGGAGCGCGTAGAGCCGCTTCCCGTGCATCACGGCCAGCCGCTTGCCCGCCGCGGCCACGTACCACTGCTGGATGTCGCCGCTCTTGTCGTTGTAGGTCCAGCGCAGCTTCCCGGTCGCCGCGTCGTAGGCGTGCACACCACCGTCCTTGTCGAATTCGGTGGCGCCGTAGAGGACACCGTTCACCTTGACGAACTGCCACGCCTGCGTCGCCTTGTCCCGCAGGTCCTCGTTGTGCCAGATCTCCTTGCCCGTGGCGGGGTCGACCGCCCACAGGGCGCGCGCGCTGTCGGAGGCGTAGAGCACACCGTCCAGGAGATGGGGGTCGTAGAAGTTGCTGAACTCCTCCGTGGTGAGCGACCAGCGCTCCTTGCCCCCGGACAGTTCCAGCGCCCGCAGCCGCTGTCCGTCCGCCACGATCACCAGCTCCTCGTGCACGGCGAACCGACGACGGTTGGACCGGCCGAGCTTCTTCGTCCAGACCTGCCGGCCCGTGGCCGTGTCGCGGACGGTCACGTTCTCCCGGTAGTCCGTGTAGACGAGGCGCTCGCCGACGACCGCGGCGTTGATGCCGTACTCCTCGGTCCCCGCGTCGCGCTGCTCACGCCAGGCGACCTTGCCGGAGGCGGTGTCGATCGCGGCGATCACGTTGTCCGGCGTGGTGAAGTCCTTCTCCAGGATGCCGGCCAGCACGTAGACATGGCCCTCGTCGGCCGCCATGGGGCGCGGCTGCTGGTACTCGTCGCCCAGACGGCTGCGCCAGGTCTCCTTGCCCGTGGCCGGATCCAGACCCACCACGTCACCGTCGTACTCCGCGCTGGCGAGGTACAGCGTCCCACCACCGACGACGAGCTCGGCGCCCGGCGTGGTGATGCCGGCGCGCGACCACTTCTCCTTGCCACTGACGGCGTCCCGTCCCACCAGCGGGTCACCCGACACCAGGACCAGACCGCCGATCACCGCGAGCGCGTCGCTGCCGGACAGGCTGGT
This sequence comes from Streptomyces sp. NPDC005794, assembly GCF_042871445.1. Taxonomy (NCBI): domain Bacteria; kingdom Bacillati; phylum Actinomycetota; class Actinomycetes; order Kitasatosporales; family Streptomycetaceae; genus Streptomyces; species Streptomyces sp. NPDC005794. The sequence continues at coordinate 158,891 of NZ_JBIAIN010000018.1, read as the reverse complement.
GCTCGCGGTGTCCGCCTGCCACAGCGGCTCGGGCGCGGTGCCGGGCGGCGGGGTGGTGAAGGCGTCGCCGTTCTTCTCCCCGCCCGGCGTGGCGCCGCCGGCCGGCGCGTCCTCCTCGGGACCGCACCCCACCGCCCCCGCCCCGAGCACGGCCAGCCCCAGCCCCGTACCGGCCAGCCTGAGCATCTGCCTGCGCGACATCGCGTTCCCGCCGTGCCCGAACATGTCCGTCCCCCGCTTCCGTTCACCTGTTGCGACGCTCCCGGGACCCCCGGAACGCCTTGAGCGCCGCAAGGCTACCGTCGCTTTTCGGCCTTCCCCCGTACGGCACACAACCGGGACAGGCTCGTGAAGTTCCCGTCACCATCCCGGGCTGCGGCCCGCTCGCGGGGAGGGGGCCCGTCAGCCGAGCGCCTTCGCCGCCGCCCGGCCCGCAGTCCGGCCCGAGAAGATGCAGCCGCCGAGGAACGTGCCCTCCAGGGAGCGGTAGCCGTGGACCCCACCGCCGCCGAAGCCCGCCGCCTCCCCCGCCGCGTACACCCCGGGCAGCGGGGTGCCGTCGCCGGTCAGGACGCGGGAGGACAGGTCCGTCTCCAGCCCTCCCAGGGACTTGCGGGTCAGGATGTTCAGCCGTACGGCGATGAGCGGACCCGCCTCCGGGTCGAGGATGCGGTGCGGCTTCGCCGTGCGGATCAGCCGGTCGCCCAGATAGGCGCGGGCGCCGTTGATCGCCGTGATCTGGAGGTCCTTGGTGAAGGGGTTGGCGATCTCACGGTCGCGGGCCGTGATCTCGCGACGCAGGGCGTCCTCGTCGATGAGCCCTTCGCCGGTGAGCGCGTTCATTCCCCGTACGAGCGCGCCGAGGTCCTTCTCGACGACGAAGTCCACGCCCTTGTCCATGAACGCCTTCACGGGGCCGGGTACGTCGGCGCGCGCCCTGCCGATCACGTCACGCACCGACTTCCCTGTCAGGTCCGGGTTCTGCTCGGAACCGGAGAGAGCGAACTCCTTGCCGATGATCTTCCGGTCGAGGACGAACCAGGTGTAGCCGTGGCCGGACCGCATGATGTGTTCGAGGGTGCCCAGCGTGTCGAAGCCCGGGAAGAGCGGGACCGGGAGCCGCTTGCCGCGGGCGTCCAGCCAGAGGGAGGACGGACCGGGCAGGATCCGGATGCCGTGCTTGTCCCAGATCGGACTCCAGTTCTCGATGCCCTCGGTGTAGTGCCACATCCGGTCCTTGTTGATGTGGTGGGCACCGGCCTTCTCGGCGATGCCCAGCATCAGTCCGTCGACGTGGGCGGGGACCCCGGAGAGCATCTTCTGGGGCGGCGTGCCCAGCCGCTCGGGCCACTGGGCGCGCACGAGTTCGTGGTTGCCGCCGATGCCTCCGGAGGTGACGATCACGGCCTGGGCCCTGAGCTCGAAGGTGCCCGTGACCTCACGGCTGCTCGCGGTGCCCCGCTCGGCGCCGCTCTCCGCGAGGATCTCTCCGGTGACCGTGTCGACCGATCCGGCCGAGCGGCCCAGGCCGGTCACCCGGTGGCGGAAGCGGGGGTGGACGAGGCCCTTCGCGACGCCTTCGCGGACCCGTCGCTCGAAGGGGGCGACGACACCGGGGCCGGTGCCCCAGGTGATGTGGAAGCGGGGCACGGAGTTGCCGTGGCCGTTCGCGTCGTAGCCGCCGCGTTCGGCCCAGCCGACGACGGGGAAGAGCCGCAGCCCCTGGGCGTGCAGCCAGGACCGCTTCTCCCCTGCCGCGAAGTCGACGTACGCCTCGGCCCACTGCCGTGGCCAGTGGTCCTCCTCGCGGTCGAAGCCGGCCGTGCCGTACCAGTCCTGGAGGGCCAGGTCGTGGCTGTCCCTGATCCGCAGCCGGCGCTGCTCGGGCGAGTCGACGAGGAAGAGGCCGCCGAAGGACCAGTGCGCCTGGCCACCGATCGACTGCTCGGGTTCCTGGTCGAGGAGGATCACCGTGCGGCCCGCGTCGACGAGCTCGGCGGTGGCCACCAGCCCCGCGAGTCCTGCCCCGATCACGATCACATCAGCGTCGTACGCCATGGGTTCCATCCTTCGGAGCGGTGCGGGGCAGCGGCGGCGGGCGGGCTGAGCAAGTTACCTGTGGGTTCAGATCTTCGGCACGGGCAGTGCCCACGTCAACCGTCCCGTCGGCGGCGCCCTCACCGGTCCCGTACGGCCGCCGGGCTATCGTCGGACCGTGTCGGTGCTGGTACTCCTGCTGTCCGTGGGCGCCGCCTGCTGCCTGGGCTTCGGATTCGTCCTCCAGCAGGACGCCGCCCGCCGCGCGCCTCTGAGCGACTTCCTCTCTCCCCGGCTGCTGCTCGACCTCATGCGGGTCCCGAGCTGGCTGGCCGGGATCGGCCTCATGGTCTGCGGAATGGTCCTCGGCGCCCTGGCGCTCGGCCAGGGCGAGGTGTCGGTCGTGGAGCCGCTCCTGGCGACCAATCTGCTCTTCGCGATGGCGCTGTCACGGCACCGCACGGGCCAGCAACTGGGGAAGCAGGGCTGGGGAGGCCTCTGCCTGCTGGCGGGCGGCGTCACCGCGTTCCTGCTGGCCGGCGAGCCACGCGGCGGTGAGGCGGTGACGGAGACCCCGCGGCACTGGCTGGTGATCGGTGTGGTGGCGGGGATCGCCGTCCTCCTGACCGCCTGCGCCAGACACCCGCGGACGCGTGGGACACCTGTCCTGCTGGGTCTCGCGGCGGGCCTGCTCTACGGGTTGCAGGACGCCCTGACCAGGCTCAGCGGGGAACGGCTGGCCGACGACGGCTGGGCGGCGCTGCTGACCGCCTGGCAGCCGTACGCCGTCCTCGTCCTCGGGGTGACCGGGCTGCTCCTGGTCCAGAGCGCGTTCGAGGCGGGGCCGCTGCGGATGTCGCTGCCCGCGCTGACCGCCGCGCAGCCGCTGGCGGGGATCGTCTGCGGGATCGGCTTCCTCGGCGACCAGGTGCGCACCGACACGGGCGCCCTGGCCTGGCAGGCCGTGGGTCTGGCGGCCGTCGTCGCCGGGATCGTGCTGCTGGGGCTGCACCCGGCGATGCCGGAGGGCAAGGAGCGACACGGATCCACGGCTGCCGACCGGGTGATGTTGGATGGGCCCCATGACACCGGCTGACGAGATCCTGGACATCGTCGACGAGAACGACGAGGTCGTCGGGCAGGAGCGCCGCGGCGAGGCGACCGCGCGCGGCCTGCGCCACCGCTGTGTCTTCATCGAGGCCCGGGACGCGGCGGGCCGGCTGTTCGTGCACCGGAGGACGGCCACGAAGCTGGTCTTCCCCTCGCACTACGACATGTTCGTGGGCGGGGTCGTCGGCGCCGGCGAGTCGTACGACGAGGCGGCGCTGCGGGAGGCCGAGGAGGAGCTGGGGGTCTCCGGTCTCCCCCGGCCCACTCCGCTCTTCAAGTACCTCTACGAGAGCCCCGGGCACAGCTGGTGGTCGTACGTCTACGAGGTGCGCTGCGAACTGCCCGTGCGGCCGCAGGCCGAGGAGGTCGACTGGCACACCTTCATGACCGACGCCGAGCTGGAAGGGCGCCTGGGCGACCGGACGTGGGTGCCGGACGGGCTGGAGACGTACCACCGGCTGCGGGAGTTCCGGTCCGGCCGCGGAGCGGGGGCCACCGGGTGAGTGATTTCACGCGCGGTCTGCGGCTGTGGTTCACCCCGGAGCGGATCCGTGAGGAGGGCGACACCCCGGACTACCGTTTCTCCCTCGCCAACGAACGCACCTTCCTGGCCTGGATCCGGACGGCCCTCGCGCTCGTCGGCGGCGGGTTCGCCGTCGACCAGTTCCTGCCCTCACTGGCCTGGGGGGTCCGTGCCGGCCTGGCGCTCGGGCTGCTGGCCGCCGGGGTGCTCTGCGCGCTGCGGGCCGTCAACCACTGGGTGCGGTGCGAGCGTGCGATGCGGCGCGGGGAGGATCTGCCGGTGTCGCGCTTCCCCGCGCTGATCGGCCTCGTGGTCGCCGTGGTGGCGGTCGCGATGGTGGTGGTGGTCCTGTTCGGCTGGGACGGCCGGTGACCACCGCGGGGCGGGATCCCGGCCTCCAGCCCGAGCGGACGCGGCTGGCCTGGCGCCGCACCACCCTGGCGTGCACGGTCGTGGCCCTGCTCGCGGTCCGGCAGTCCCTGCACAGCGGTGCGACCGGGGCCGGGGTGTTCGCGGTGGCCCTGAGCCTGCTGGCCTGGCTGGGGTTCCTCGCGGTGGCCCACCGCCGGGTGACGGGCATGGGGACCGCACGGCCCGCCCCGCTGTCGCCGCGTCATGCGCTGACGGCGGCCGCGTGCACGGTCGCGCTCGCGGTGTTCGGCGTCGTCACGCTGTTCTGACCGGCCGTACCTGACCGGCCGGGCGGCGTCAGTCCTCCCAGTCCACGCTGACGACGATCTTGCCCCGGGTGCGCCCCTCCTCGTTGAGCCGGTAGGCGTCGGCGGCCTGCTCCAGGGTGAAGACCCGGTCCACGTGGACGGAGACGATGCCCTGCTCGGCGAGTCCGGCGAGGTGGGCGAGGTCCGTGGCGTCGGGCCGCACGAAGGCGTAGCGCCCGCCGTAGGAGAAGACCTCGGCGTCGGCGATGGACGCGAGCCGGCCGCCTGGCGCGAGGGTCTCGGCGGAGACCCGGAGCGCTTCCCCGCCGACCGTGTCGAACGCCGCGTCGAAGCCTCCGGGAACCAGCTCCCGCAGCCGGGCGGCCAGCCCGTCGCCGTACTCCACGGGTTCGCCGCCCAGCTGCCGTACGTAGTCGTGGTTGTGGGACCCGGCCGTGCCCACGACCCGGCAGCCCGCGTGCCGGGCGAGCTGGACGGCGAGCGAACCGACCCCGCCGGCGGCCGCGTGGACGAGGACGGTCTCGCCCTCCTGGACCTTCAGGGTGCGGTGCAGCACCTGGTGTGCGGTGAGGCCGCACAGCGGCAGGCCCGCCGCCTCCTCGAAGCCGATGCTCAGAGGCTTGCGGGCGAGGGTGCGCACGGGTGCGGCGACGTACTCGGCGAAGGTGCCGCGCGAGAGGAAGTCCTCGCGCACGTAGCCGATGACCTCGTCCCCCACCGCGAACTCGTCCACGGCGGCGCCTGGCTGGACCACGACACCGGAGACGTCCCAGCCGGGGATGACGGGGAACACGGCTTCCAGCCCCGCCTGGAGGTAGCCCTCGCGGGCCTTCCAGTCGACGGGGTTCACGGCCGCGGCCCGCACCTTCACGAGGACCGAGTCGGGCCCGACCTTCGGGTCGGGGCGCTCGCCGTACTCCAGTACGTCGGCCGAGCCGTACCTGCTGTAGCTGATCGCCTTCATGCTCCGACGATCGGGGCGGGCGGGGGCGCCCGCAACTCAGGCCGTGGCCACCTCGAAGGGCGGCAGCAGCGTCCGCGGGTCGTGTCCGGAGTGCCAGAGCCCGATGAGGAACGCGGTGGTCGCCTCCAGATACGCGGCCTGGTCGAGCCCGCTGGACGCCGGTCCGCCGCGCACGGGGACGCGTTCGTGGCGGCGCGGGGCTGGGACGGCCGACACGCGGACCGAGGCGGGGAGCCGGAGATCACTTCTCGGATTCCGGGCGGACACTGGACGACATACCGACTGGTCGGCATCATGGTGCCGACCGTTCAACCGCCCCGGAGGTGCGCCCCATGAGCCCAGTCCACCCGCCAGGTCTCGATCTCGACCTGCTGCGCGGCCATCTCGACCGTGAGCGGCCGGGGCTGGTGAACGGACCGCTCGACGCCCGGGTCATCGAGGGCGGCCGCTCGAACCTCACCTACGTCGTCACCGACGGCTCCGGGCAGTGGGTCGTGCGCAGGCCTCCGCTGGGCCATGTACTCGCCACCGCCCACGACATGAAGCGCGAGCACCGGGTGATCAGCGCCCTGCACTCCACGGCTGTCCCGGTGCCGGAAACGCTCCTGCTCTGCGAGGACGACGCGGTCATCGGCTCGCCCTTCTACGTCATGGAGTACGTCGAGGGAACCCCGTACCGCACGGCCGAACAGCTCGCCCCGCTCGGCGCCGAGCGCACCCGGGCCGTCGTCCTGGGGCTCGTGGACACCCTGGTGGATCTGCACGCCGTGGATCCGGCGGCCGTCGGCCTCGGCGACTTCGGACGCCCGGACGGCTTCCTGGACCGGCAGCTGCGGCGCTGGGGCAAGCAGTTGGACGCCTCCCGCAACCGTGAGCTCGCCGGTATCGACGAGTTGCACGCCGCGCTCGGCCGGCAGCTCCCCGCCTCCCCCGCACCCACCGTCGTGCACGGCGACTACCGCCTGGACAACGTGCTGGTCGGCCAGGACGACCGGATCAAGGCGGTCCTGGACTGGGAGATGTCCACCATCGGCGACCCGCTCACCGACCTCGGTCTGCTGGTGATGTACAGCTCCGACCTGGACCTGCCGGAGTCGCCGGTCTCCACCACGAGCGGCGCCGCGGGCCATCCCCGCCCCGCCGAGCTGATCGAGCGGTACGCCGCCCGTTCCGGCCGCGACACCTCCGCCATCTCCTGGTACACGGCCTTCGCGTGGTTCAAGCTCGCCGTGATCCTCGAGGGCATCCACTACCGCTACACCCTGGGCCAGACCGTCGGCGCCGGCTTCGACCGCATCGGCGACCTGGTCCCGGTCTTCATCGCGCACGGCCTCACCACCCTCCAGGAAGGCTGATCACCCCGTGGACTTCGCATTCGACGCCCGCACCGAAGAGCTGCGCACCAGGCTGCTCACGTTCATGGACGAACACGTGTACCCCGCCGAGGAGGTCGCCGAGGAGCAGCGCGCGCGGCTGGCGTCCCCGTGGGACACCCCGGAGATCGTGGACGCCCTCAAGGCGGAGGCGCGCGGGCAGGGCCTGTGGAACCTCTTCCTCCCGGACGCGGAGTACGGCGCGGGGCTGACGAACCTCCAGTACGCCCCGCTGGCCGAGATCACCGGCCGCAGCCCGCACCTGGCGCCGACGGCACTGAACTGCGCGGCCCCGGACACCGGGAACATGGAGGTGCTCTCCCAGTTCGGCTCCGAGGAGCAGAAGAAGCAGTGGCTGGAGCCGCTGCTCGCCGGGGAGATCCGTTCGGCCTTCGCGATGACGGAGCCCGACGTGGCCTCGTCGGACGCGACGAACATCGAGACCAGGATCACCCGGGAGAGCGGGGGAGATTACGTCATCAACGGGCGTAAGTGGTACATCTCCGGGGCGATGAACCCGGACTGCGCGGTCTTCATCGTGATGGGGAAGACGGACCCGGACGGCGAGGACATCCGCCGCCAGCAGTCCATGATCCTCGTCCCGCGTGACACCCCTGGCCTGGAGGTGCGCCGCGCGATGCAGGTGTACGGCTATGAGGACCACTCACACGGTGGCCACGCCGAGGTGGTGTTCACCGATGTGCGGGTGCCCGCCTCGAACCTCATCGGCGAGGAGGGCGGCGGTTTCGCCATCGCCCAGGCGCGTCTGGGCCCGGGCCGGATCCACCACTGCATGCGGCTGATCGGGATGGCCGAGCGCGCGATCGAGCTGATGTGCAAGCGGGCGGTGGCGCGTACGGCGTTCGGCAAGCCGCTGGCCCAGCAGGGCGTCGTCCAGAACTGGATCGCGGACGCCCGGGTGACGGTCGAGCAGCTGCGGCTGCTGGTGCTGAAGACGGCCTGGCTGATGGACACGGTGGGCAACCGCGGGGCGCACACGGAGATCCAGGCGATCAAGATCGCCACCCCGCGCGCGGTCTGCGACATCCTCGACCAGGCGGTGCAGCTGTACGGAGCCGGTGGAGTGAGCCAGGACTTCCCGCTGGCCGAACTCTGGTCGTCGGCACGGACCCTGCGGCTCGCCGACGGACCGGACGAGGTGCACCAGCGGTCGCTGGCGCGGCGCGAGATCAAGAAGTACCTCTGAGCCCGGCACGGGGAGGCGCCCCGAGCGGCGCCTCCCCGGCGGGTCAGAAGGTGAGCTGCCAGCTGTCGACGTAGCCGGTGTCCTGCGCGGCGACGTCCTGCACCCGGAGCTTCCAGGTGCCGTTCGCGGCCTCGCCGGAGGCGTTGACGGTGTACGTCGCGCTGACGTTGTCGGCCGAGTCGCTGCTGCTGGAGTTCTTCAGGCGGTACGCGGTGCCGTCGGGCGCGAGCAGGTCGACGACGAGGTCACCGCGGTAGGTGTGCTTGATCTCCACGGCCACCTCGAGGGCCGAAGGGGCGTTGCCCGTACGGCCGGTGACGGGGAGCGACGAGGTCACTGCGGCCCCGTTGTCGGGTACGGCGACGTCGGTGGCGTTGCTGAACACCGTGCCGGCCGGCGGGGTGACCGTCCCCGCCGACAGGGTCCAGACGGCGTGGGCGATCGCGTCGCTGTTGCGGTCCAGGGCCGTGTCGTTGATGTTCGTGGTCGTGTCGCACGACGAGTGGTAGCAGCGGTCGAAGGACTGCCCCGCGGTGCCGCCCCACTTCTGGGCCTGGGCACTGGACTTGGTGTTGCTCGCCCCGGTGAACAGGCCTCCGACGGGCACGCCCGCGCTCTTGAACGGCGCGTGGTCGGAGCGGCCGTCGCCCTCGGTCTCTATCTCGGTGGGTATCGACAGGCCCGCGAAGTAGTCCTTGAAGGTCTGCTCGATGACCGGGTCGTCGTCGTAGACGAAGTATCCGGCGTTGGGTGAGCCGATCATGTCGAAGTTGAGGTACCCGGCGAGCTTGGCCCGCTCGGTGGCGGCCAGGCTGTTGACGTAGTACTTCGACCCGACGAGCCCCAGCTCCTCGGCGCCCCACCAGGCGAAGCGCAGGTGCTTGTCGGGGGCCAGCTGCGCCCGGGAGACCGCGAGGGCGGTCTCCAGCACGGCGGCCGAGCCGGAGCCGTTGTCGTTGATGCCGGCGCCGGAGGTCACCGAGTCGAGGTGGGCGCCGGCCATCAGGACCTGGTTCGCGTCACCGCCCGGCCAGTCGGCGATCAGGTTGTAGCCGGTGGCTCCGCCGGAGGTGAACTGCTGGAGCGTGGTGGTGAACCCGGCGGCGTCCAGCTTCGCCTTCACATAGTCGATGGACGCCTTGTAACCGGCCCTGCCGTGGGCCCGGTTGCCGCCGTTGGCGGTGGCGATCGACTGGAGCTGGGCGAGGTGCGCCTTGACGTTGGCGAGCGGGATGTCGGGGGCGGCGGCGACCCTGGCGGGTGCGGCCTGGACCGCCGGTGCGGCGGCGGCCAGCAGGGCCGCGACGGCGAGCGCGGCGACGGACAGGGAGCTGCGTCGGGCAGGTCTCATCAAGGGCTCCGGATTCCGTTCGGGGACTGACGGAACGTGCAGGGGGTCCCCGGGGCGTGCACGGCCCGGGGCCTGGAGCAGTGGGACTGGAAGTGCGCCCCCGATGTTCAAGGAGGTGACCGCGCACCGTCAAGGGTGGAATCCGGACAAGAGCGTTCGCTCAGCGGACATCCGGGTGGGCGTCACGACGTGACCATCACACCGGGGGCCGGGACGTGGAAGGCCCTGCTCGATCGCGACGCGGCCGACGCCTACGGCGTCCCGGTCCCCGTGCGTCCGTGTCCGCCGGCCGGCTCCGGGCCGGACGGTGGTGCCGGCGGAGGGCCGGGAGACCGTCAGGGACGCAGGGCTCTCAGCAACAGGTCCGCCAGATGGCCCGCGACCTCCTGCTGGCTGAGCGGACCGTCCGGGCTGTACCACGTGGACAGGTGGTGGACCGAGCCGAAGTGGTAGTCGACGACCAGATCGGCCGGGGTGGCCGCGGAGAACACCCCGGCCCGCTGCCCCTCCTCGATCAGGGCCCGGAAGCGCTCGTGGTAGCGGCGGCGCTCGATCCGTACCTGCTTGTTCTTCTCCGGGCTCAGATGGTGCATGGAGCGGAAGAAGATCGAGGCGTCGTCGAGGTTGTCGATGGTCGTGACGACCACGTCCGCCGCCGCGTCACGCAGTCGCTGCTCGATCGGCGCCTCGGCGTTCGCATAGGCGTCGAGGCGCTCCTGCTGGAGCCGCAGCACCCGGGCGTAGACCTCCTGGAGGAGGTCCTCCTTGGAGCCGAAGTAGTGGTAGAGCGCCCCCTTGGTGACACCCGCCGCCTCGACGATCTCCTGGACGGAGGTGCGGTCGTAGCCCTGCTCCGCGAAGAGCCGGGTGGCGGCGGCCAGCAGCCTCTGGGGGACGGGCGTACCGTTCCCGTCCGTCGCCTTGGCCATGTGCCGCCACCTGCCCTCTCGTACCGCGCGTGAACTGTTCTAACGGGGGGAACGCAGTTCCCGCCTGAGGATCTTCCCACTCGCCGTCTTCGGGAGTTCGGCCAGGATCTCCACTTCGCGCGGGTACTTGTAGGCGGCCAGCCGTTCCTTGCAGTACGCGCTGAGCTCGCCGGGTTCCGTCCCGGCGCCGGGGCGCAGGCTGACGTAGGCCCGGACGGTCTCCCCGCGGTAGGCGTCGGGAACGCCCACGACGGCCGCCTCGCGGACCGCCGGGTGGGTGTAGAGGACGTCCTCGACCTCCCGGGGCCAGACCTTGAAGCCGGAGGCGTTGATCATGTCCTTCTTGCGGTCCACGACGTAGAGCCAGCCCGCGGTGTCCATGAAACCGATGTCCCCGGTGCGCAGCTCCCCGTCCGGGAACGCGGCTTCGGTGGCATCGGGCAGATTCCAGTAGCCGGAGACGACCTGCGGTCCGCGTACGGCGATCTCGCCCTGCTCGCCGAAGGGGACGTCGTCGCCCTTCTCGTCGATGATCCGGACCAGGGTGTCGGGGCCGGGGACACCGACGGAGAGGGTCCCGGAGACCGGGTCGACGGGCGCCTCGTGCTCCGGCGGCACGGAGGCGCAGGGCGCGGTGCACTCGGTGAGTCCGTAGCCGTTGCGGATGTAGGGGCCGAAGCCGTCGCGGAACTTCTCGACCAGGGCGGGCGGCAGCGGCGCCCCGCCCGAGGAGATCACCTGGAAGGAGGCGAAGTGTTCCCGGGTGGCCTCCGGGTGCGCGGCGAGCGCCATGAAGGCGGTCGACGGGCCCACGGTGTAGGCGGGGCGGTGCTCCGCGAAGGCTTCCAGGACGACGCTCGCCTCGAAGCGGTAGGCGAGGACCAGGGTGCCCGCGTTGGCGGTACAGGCGGCGAGCTGGCACACCATGCCCGTGATGTGGAAGAGCGGAGCGAGCGCGAAGTAGGACGCGCCTTCGTCGATGGGGTGCCCGGCCCGCTGCCGCTCGGCGTTGATCATGATGTTGCCCTGGGAGTTCATGGCCCCCTTGGGGGTGCCGCTCGTCCCGGAGGTGTAGCTGATCAGGGCGGTGTCCGCGGCGGTGAGCTCCCGGCCCTCAGGAGCGGCGAGGCCTCGCCGGGCCACGGCCACCAGGTCGGAGGCCCAGTCGTCGGGGCCGGGCGCGGGGAGCCGCGCGAAGCCGAGCACGCGCGGGTCGTCGGCCGACTGGAGGTCGAGCTCGCACGCCGTGACGGCGATCCTGACGCTCGGGGCCGCCTCGGCGGTGGCCCGCAGATACGACTCCCAGGCCCGGTCGGAGCAGATCAGCGCGGTGACGTCGGCGTCCTTCAGTACGTGCCCGACCTCGCCGGACTTGTACATCGGGTTGAGCGGGACGACGGTCGCGCCCGCCTTCCATGCCCCGAGCAGCGCGAGGACGAAGTGCGGGGTGTTCTGCAGCATGATCGCGACCCGGTCGCCGCGCCGCAGGCCCTCGGCGGCCAGATGCCCCGCCACGGAGTCGGACAGCTCGTCGGTCTCGCGGTAGCTGAGGCGCCCGTCGAAGTAGGCGAGCGCGGTGTGGTCCGGCGCCCGTCCGACGGCGGCGCGGAAGGCGTGCACCATGGTCTCGGCCGGATGGACGGGGGCGAGCTGGGCCTCGCTGAGCAGGGCGGTCCAGGGCTTCGCCGCGTAGATCGACTCGGTCATGCGCCGGCGTCCTCCCACTTCTGCTGCAGGTGGTTCATGTTGCCGATCCACTGGTCGGGGTCCTTGGCGCGGGCGCGGTAGTAGCCGGCCACCTCGGGGTGCGGGAGGACGAGGAAACGGTCCCGCTCCATGGCGTCGAACAGCGCGTCGGCGACGGCCTCCGGCTCGATCGCGGTGGGCGCGAGCACGAGTTCGCCCGCGGAACCGGCCGCCGTGAGCATGTCCGTACGCACACCCTGGGGGCAGATCGAGTGGACCTTGATGCCCCGGTGCCGGTAGGTCAGCGAGAGCCACTCGGCGAAGGCGACCGCGCCGTGCTTGGTGACGCTGTACGGCGCGGCACCGATCATCGTCAGCAGCCCGGCCGCGGACGCGGTGGAGACGAAGCGGCCGCTGCCGCGCTCCAGCCAGTCCGGCAGCAGTTCCCTGGCCGCGCGGACATGCGCCATCACGTTGACGTCCCAGGCCCTGGCCCAGACGTCCTCCTCGGCGAAGGCGTCTCCGCCCGAGGCGAGGCCGGCGTTGGCGCAGTAGACGTCCACCGTGCCGTCGAGCGCGTCGCGGGCGGCGTCCACGATGCCGGAGGCGTCACCGGCCACGACGACGCCGCCGATCTCCTCGGCGAGGGGCTTGATCCGGTCGGCGTCGAGGTCGTTGACGACGACCCGCGCGCCCTCGGCGGCGAATCTGCGGGCAAGAGCCGCCCCGATACCGCCTCCGGCTCCCGTCACCACTACGCCAGCGCCCTGCACCGTACTCATCGGTCCCGCCTCTCTCAGCCGTCTTCCCCAGCAGACTAACCAGTCGGTATGTGATCGGGGAAGGGGCTCGGGGCAGGACTGGGCATCTGCCCGGTCGTGGCCGTTCCGCGCGGCCCGCACCCGCGCTAGCGTGCGTGGCCATGACAGTCGGCGCGATCAGGGAGGTACCGGAATGACCCTGTCCAGACGTGGTGTGCTGGCCGTCGGCGGCGCGATGGGGGCCCTCGCGGCGACCGCCGCAGCACCTGGGACGGCCGTGGCCGCCGGCCAGGGGCCCGTCGCACGCGGCCGGGTCCGCACCGGCTTCGAGCGGCTGGCCTCCGACGGATACCGGCTGCTGGCCGGGCAGAAGGTCGGCATCGTCACCAACCCCACCGGGATCACCTCGGACGTCAGGCACATCGTCGACGCGATGCACCCCGACGACCGGGTGAATCCGACCGCCGTGTTCGGCCCCGAGCACGGCTTCCGGGGGACCGCGCAGGCGGGCGGCTCGGAGGGACGGTACGACGACCCGGCGACCGGACTGCCGGTCTACGACACGTATCTGAAGAGCGGGCAGCCGCTGGCCGACATCTTCACCGCGTCCGGCGTGGACACGGTGGTCTTCGACATCCAGGACGCGGGCGCCCGGTTCTACACGTACATCTGGACCCTGTACGACTGCATGGAGGCGGCGGCGCTCGCGGGCAAGCGGTTCGTCGTCCTGGACCGGCCGAACCCGGTGACCGGCCGGGCGGCGCTGGGGCCCGTACTCGATCCGGCCTTCGCGACCTTCGTGGGGCGCCGGGAGATCTCGCAGGCGCACGGCATGACGGTGGCGGAGCTCGCGCTGCTCTTCAACGCGGAGTTCCTGGCCGCCCGGCCGGTGGAGCTTGACGTCGTGAAGATGTCCGGGTGGCGGCGGGCGGACTTCTTCGACGCGACGGGTCTGCCGTGGGTGCCGCCGAGTCCCAACATGCCGACGCCGGAGACAGCGGTGGTCTACCCCGGGACGTGTCTGTTCGAGGGGACGAACCTTTCCGAGGGCCGGGGAACGACACGGCCGTTCGAACTCCTCGGGGCGGAGGGCATCGACCATCGGTGGGCGGCGGCCGCGAACGGCCTGGAGCTGCCCGGGGTGGCCTTCCGCGAGGCGTACTTCACGCCGACGTTCTCCAAGTTCCAGGGGAAGACGGTGGGCGGCGTTCAGGTGCACGTCCAGGACCGGGAGGCCTTCGACCCCGTACGCACCGGAATCGCCCTGCTGGTCACGGCGAAGCGGACGTGGAGCGGGTTCGCGTGGCGGGCGGACAACTGGATCGACAAGCTCACGGGCAACACGCGGGTACGCACGATGATCGACGCGGGCGCGGACACGGACGAGGTGACAGGGGCCTGGGCCGCCGACCTCGCCGCGTTCCGGCGGGTGCGGCGGGAGCACCTGCTGTACCGCTGAGCGCCTGCGCCGGCGCGCCTGTTCCCCGGCCGTCGGGACGGGGAACAGGCGCGATCTCAGCGGTGCGAGGGGAACTCCACGACCAGCTGGAAGGTGGGCCGGTTCTGCCAGTGGACGGACTTCTGCGAGATCCCGCCCAGCGGGCGGTGGATGATCGCGTCGGTGCACCACTGCTCACCGGCCCCGCAGCTGTCGTCACCCGGGTAGACCTCGGCGGCCGGCGTGGCCGCCGCCTCCTTCAGGGTGCTGAGCAGCGCGGACCGGCAGGCGCTCAGGTCGCCGTCGCCGCAGTACGTCTTCGCCAGCGGCCCCTTGACGGGCTGTCCGAGGACCTGGCGCAGGTCCTTGTCGGCGAAGCCCCACCAGCCGTACTGGAAGGCGGAGCCGCTGTGCGCCCCGCTCGGCCCGTGGCTGGCGGCCGGGGACTCGTCGGTGGCCAGGCTCGCGGTGAACGCCGCGTAGAGGTCGTCGCCGAGGCCCGGACGGAACTCCGCCTCGACCAGCTTCGGCCACCACGCGTCCATGATCCGTACCGCGTCCGCGTGCGTGTACGTGTGCGATCCGGAGCTGGTCTCCTTGCGCTGCGCTCCGGCCGCCCGCCAGGAATCCAACTGCTGGACCACCGCGTTCAGGTCCGGGTCGGTGACCGGCCGGGAGCGCAGCACCTTCAGGAGCTCGGGCAGCAACTGCTCGCCCCGCAGGTCGGTGAGAGCCGCCTCCGCCATGGCGCGGGTGAGGGAGGCGCGGGTCACGCCGCCCTCCTCGACCAGTTCGGACACCCGGTCGTCGAGCAGGTCACCCCGGTGCACGGCGCCGAAGCCGAACGCGGCGGTGGAGTAGTCCTCGGCCTGCCGGTTGTTCCAGGAGATGTAGTAGTCCTGGCCGCTGGAGTGCGGGTGCTCGGCGAACGGGGTGTAGTCGGCGGTGTTGGCAGCCGGGTCGTAGCCCTGCCACGCGTACGCCTTCTCGGCCTTGACCGGCAGCGCGGCGTCCACCCCGGGCGCGCGCACGGGATTCATGCCGCTGTTGTAGTACGCCGTGGTGCGTGAGTCCGCGTAGAACCAGTTGAAGGCGTAGTCGATGTGGCTCGCCGCCTGCTGGAAGGAGGCCGCGTCCGTCACGTACGCCGGGTCGTTGAGCAGCTGGAAGCCGATGATCGAGTCGGCCTCGTGCCGGTAGGTGGTGCGGAGCGAGGTGTACGCGACCGGCTTGCCGTCGATCGTGGCGCGGTGGGTGACGATGCCGTGGTCCGTGCGCCACACCTGCATCCGGTAGGAGCCCTCGGCGGTGGAGTCGGCGACGGTGGGCTTCCAGGAGTTGGCGCGCTCCAGCTTCTCCATGGCCGCGCAGGCGCCGTCGTCGCGGTAGTGCGTGGAGTCCTTGGTGGGCGCGGAGCCGTCGGGTTCGCAGAGTTCGACCGCGTAGGTGTCGGTGATGTCCTGGGCCGCCGAGGTGGCGCTCCAGGCGTAGTCCTGGCCACGGCCCATCTGGATGTACATGCCGACTCCGGCGAAGGAGACGCCGCGGGCGCTGATGCCGGGGCCCTGGAGCTCCTGGAGCATCATCAGCTGCGGGGCGAAGTAGCCGGTCTGGGGGCCCATGACGGCGATCGGGTTCCCGCCGGCGGTGTGCTCGCCGGACACCAGGAGCGCGTTGGACATCCCGCGCTTCTGGGCGCCGTCGCCGGATCCGGGCAGCGATCCCTCGGGGATGACCCCGTCGTCGTACATGCCCTGCAGCGGCTCGAGCGCGGCCGGCGCGTCGACCGGGGCCTTCCTGTCCGTGACCGCCGAGCCGGTGCGGTCATGGATGAGGGGTTCGGGTGTGACGGAGCCCGCGTCGGGGAGTGCGGTGCCCCGGGCCCGGTCGGGCTTGCCCGCGTACGGGAAGGAGGTGCCGTCGTGGACGGTGAGGACGGCCTCGGGGTCGTTGCGCTGGCGGAAGGACTCCCAGACGCGGGTGCCCTCCTCGACGCCGTACTTCTGCTGGGCGGCGAGCAGCGAGAGCGCGGCCTGGACCTCACCGCCGCCTCCCCCGCCGAACTGCCCGCCGACGACCGAGGCGATCGAGATCAGGTCGGTCAGCCCGAACGGCTGGATCTCGCCGACGTTCGTGATGGAGTCGATCTTCCCGGTGAGAACGTACTCGCCCGGGAAGTAGCGGCCCTTCTTGGACTTCTCGCGATAGGCGTTGATCCCGTCGACGTAGGCCTGCGCATCGGCCATCGCCTGCTCGCCGCGTGCGCCCTCGGTGGTCCGGATCCTTTCGACCTGGGCCTGGAGATCTGCCTCGGTGTACGGGGCCTGTGGCCAGAACTGCTGCTCCAGGCCCTGGTTGGCCGGTGCTCCCCCGGCGAAGGAGGTCAGCTCGCCGCGTCCGATGTGCCGGAAGAGGTCCATCAGCCACAGCCGGTCCTGTCCGGCGGCGAACCCGGCACCGAACTCGGTGCCGTAGCGGGTGGTGCCCTTGATGTGGGGGACGCCGCTCTTCTTGTCCCGGGTGATCGTGACGTCCTCGCGGGGCTTCGTCACGGACTCGACCTGGTCGGCGGCGACCCCGAAGGAGGCGTCGTTGAAGAAGTCCGTCAGCTTCTGGTCGGTGAGGCCCGTGTGCCCCGCGACCAGGCCGTTGTAGCGGTCGAGCTGGTCGTCGCTGTGCGCGGGGTGCGTACCGAAGGCCTTGTTGCCGAGGATCTCGACGAGGGTGGCGTTGCCGTTCTCACCGGGCGGCAGGATGTCCGCGCACTGGTTGTGGCAGTGGTCGGCGGCGACGAGGGGTTCCGGCTCCGCCGCTCCGGCGCCGGGCGCCACGGCGAGCAGGGACGTACCGAGAGCGAGAACAGCCGCGACTGTGACGGCTCTGAGCGTGCGGGTGCGAGGGGGCATGCGTGCTCCTCCGGGTGGCCGATGCGCCGGAGGTTACTGGCGGTACGCCCCGCCGGTAAGATGAACACCAGTCACTTTTCCTGAATCACCACACGCCGTTACGCGGCCTCACACGGGTCGTCTCAGTCCGTGGACGCGATTCACCCTTGGATGGAGCCGAATCGGGCAGTCGTACGTCCATCCCTTGACGCCGAAGTATGAGCGACGGAGGTGGCAGTGCCATGGCCGGTTTCCGGAGTCTTGCGAGACAGGTCCGCGATCCGCGGGGCGATCTCGCTTTGCGGCGGTACTCGCTGCGCAAATGCCTGGAACGGTTCGCCCCGTACGGTCACCGGGCGACCTGGGATCATCTGTGCGCCCGGCACGGGATCGAGCCCGAGGACCGGGCCCCCGAACCGGTGCGCCTGATCCGCGCACTGGAGGAACTGGAGGAGGCGCGGGCCGTCTGGCTCGCGTACGAGGCGGGCTTCGCCGAGCGGAGGCGCCGTGAGAAGCACGACGGGCTGCGGCGGCCCGGAACATTCGACGACTGGCACCGGCGTACGTGGGGCGGCAACGGGATCGCTCACTGCGAGGATCCGGAGGTCCATCCCAGCGCCCCCCTGGCCGAGGTCCTGGGACGGCTGATCGCGGCCCTGGGCACGAAGCCCGGCGCCGGGTGCCCGGTCTGCGCGGGAACCGGCATCGTCTGGCGGCAGGACCTGGACCGCGAACCCTGGGCCGGCCCGGTCTGCACCGGCTGCGGCATCGTGGTCCCCCGGCCCGTCCTGACGGCGGGCGCGCTGGCCAGGGCCAGGGGAGCACGGACGGGGAAGCTGACGGCGTCGGCGGCCTGAGGACCGCAGGTGACGGAGCGACCGGCCGGAGTCGGGGCGCGCTCAGGAGCGGCCGGCCGCGCCCCGCTCGGGCATCAGGCGCGACCCGGTCATCCGGTCACCGAAGACGTCGTCAGGGTTGGACAGCACACAGGTCTCCAGTGACAGGCAACCGCAGCCGATGCAGTCGGTCAGGTGGTCACGCAACCGCCCCAGCTGCTGGATGCGGTCGTCGAGCTCCGAGCGCCACGCCCGGGAGAGCCGGGCCCAGTCCTCGTGGTTCGGCGTGCGCTCCTCCGGCAGCTCGGCCAGCGCGTCCCGGATGGTGGCGAGCGGGATGCCCACCCGCTGCGCCGCGCGGATGAACGCCACCCGGCGCAGCGCGTCCCTGGTGTAGCGGCGCTGGTTGCCGCTGGTGCGGCGGCTGCCGATCAGGCCCTTCGACTCGTAGAAGTGGAGGGCGGACACCGCGGCGCCACTACGGGCGGAGAGCTGACCGACGGTGAGTTCTTGGTATGTCTGCGGGATCTGTGCCACTTCCCCAACCCTAATGGCCGCACCCCGGCGGCTGTCGTTCCTTCGAAAACCCGGCCGGTCCGTCGTTGACAGGGGCGCGTGGCCCCACCATGCTGAGCAAGCGCTTAGACAGTGCCCCGGAGGGGCGACCGACGGCCGGAAGGCAGGGACCACGAACATGGCAGAGCCGAAGATCTTCACGTCCGCACAGGAGCTGCGGGACGGGGTGGGCGAGGAGCTCGGTCACAGCGACTGGCTGGAGATCGAGCAGAAGAGGATCGACCAGTTCGCCGAGGCCACGGGCGATCACCAGTGGATCCACGTGGACCCGGAACGCGCCGCGAACGGCCCCTTCGGGACGACGATCGCGCACGGCTATCTCACGCTGTCACTGCTGCCGGTGCTCGTACCCCAGATCCTGCGGGTCGAGGGCGCCAAGATGGGCATCAACTACGGGACCAACAAGGTCCGCTTCCCCTCGACCGTCCCGGTGGGCTCGCGACTGCGCGCCACTGCGGTGCTCAAGAGCGTCGAGGAGGCGGGCGGCGGCGTACAGGTGACCGCCCTCGTCACGGTCGAGCGCGAGGGCGGCGACAAGCCGGCCTGCGTCGCGGAGTCGGTCTCGCGCTACTACTTCTGAGCGGGGGCACCGGCCCTGAGGCGTACGGAGTGCGCCGGGCCCGCAGGGAAGCCCGGCGTCACTTCCGGGCGCCCACCATGCGCAGGACGAGGTCCGCGTAGAGGGTGCCGACCTCCTCGGGTGTCCGGCTGCCCTGCGCGTTGAACCAGCGCGCCACGTCGATGCAGAGCGACAGCACGGCGAGCGTGGTGCCCGGGACGTCGGGTACGTCGAACTCGCCGGCCCTGACACCGTCGCCGATGATCCGGCGCACCGCGGCGTCGCTCCTCCTGCGCAGGCCGACGATCTCGGCGCGGTGCTCCTCGCCGAGTGCCTCCAGCTCGTACTGCACGACCCGGGCCGTGGTGTGCCGCTCGGCGTGCCAGCTGACGAAGGACCGGACCGCGTCGGCGAGCCGCTCGGCCGCCGTGCCGTCCTTGTCGGCCGCCGTCTCCAGGAGGAGCAGGGCGCGGTCGTGACCGATCCTGCTGATCCGGTG
The DNA here is from genome assembly GCF_042871445.1 of Streptomyces sp. NPDC005794. Lineage (NCBI taxonomy): Bacteria > Bacillati > Actinomycetota > Actinomycetes > Kitasatosporales > Streptomycetaceae > Streptomyces > Streptomyces sp. NPDC005794. The sequence continues at coordinate 139,477 of NZ_JBIAIN010000018.1, read as the reverse complement.
GAGCAGCTCTTCCTTGGTCTTGTAATGGATGTAGAGCGCGGCCGGGCTCATTCCGGCCCGCCCGGCGATGTCACGGGTGGTGGTCGCGTGGTAGCCGCGCTCGGCGAAGGCCTCGACGGCCGCGAGGAGCAGCCGCCTCGCCGCCTCGGGCGTGACCTCGCTCCACGGCGCGTTCTCGCCGTCGGTCTCCTCCGCCGTGCTCATCGCCACGTGCCCCTTTCCGCTGGCAGGACGAACACCATACCGCGAACCTGAGCAAGCGCTTAGATCGCTCGGGGGGTGAGACGTCAGAGCTTCTGGAAGGGATCGTGCTCGGCGAGGATCTTCTCCAGCCGGGCCTGGTCGACCCGGCTGACGATCTGTCCCGCCTCCTGCCGGTCCCTGATCACCTTGGCGAGGGTGAAGCACGAGGTGACGAGATACAGGACGCCGATGGCGAGGAAGGCCCGCACCCAGGCGTCGGCGTCGAGGAAGAAGATACCGAGGGCCACCGCGCCCATCGCCACCCCGAAGGAGAGGACCGCCTGCCCGTAGAAGGCGGCGGTGCTCTGCTGCTTGACCGATGTTGTCTCACTCATGTCACACAGCATCCGGCGCGGTGGCGCACTCCGGCATCCGTCGGCGTACTCACGCGGTACTCATCAGCCGCGCTCGCGGGCCGGGCGTGCCAGGGCGGGTTCTGCCGGACAGGCGGGACCTTCGAAACCCGCCCTAGAAGGCGGACACTCCCGTCAGCGCCCGGCCGATGATCAGCTTCTGGATCTGGCTGGTGCCCTCGTACAGGGTCATCACGCGGGCGTCCCTGACCAGCTTGCCGACGGGGTACTCGTCGATGTAGCCGTAACCGCCGAACACCTGGAGGGCGTTGTTCGCGGCGCGGACCGCCGCCTCGGAGGCGAAGAGCTTCGCCGTGGAGGCCGCGGTGGCGAACTCCTGGCCGCGGTCGATGAGGTCGGCGACGCGCCAGGTCAGCATGCGGGCGGCGTCGACGTCCACGGAGATGTCACTGATGAGCTCCTGGACGAGCTGGTAGCTCGCGATGGGCTTACCGAACTGCTCACGCTCGCCGGCGTAACGCACGGCGGCGTCCAGGGCGGCCTGGGCGATGCCGACACAGCCGGCCGCGACCGACATCCGGCCCTTGGCCAGGGCGGACATGGCGATGGAGAAGCCCTTGCCCTCGGGGCCCATCAGGGTGGAGGCGGGCACACGGACGTCCTCCAGCACCAGTTCGGCCGTGGCCTGGCCGCGCAGCCCGAGCTTGCCGTGGACCGTGCGCCGGGTCAGGCCGGGGGCGTCGGCCGGCACCAGGAAGGCGGAGACGCCCCGGTGGCCGGGGGTGTCGTTCGTGCGGGCGAACAGCAGGACGACATCGGCCCAGGTGCCGTTGGTGATGAACATCTTGGAGCCGTTGACGACGTAGTCGTCGCCGTCGCGCACGGCCCGGGTCGTCAGGTTCCCGGCGTCGGAACCGGTGCCCGGCTCGGTGAGGCCGAAGCAGCCGACGGCCTCGCCCGCGGTGAGCTCCGGCAGCCACTGCCGCTTCTGCTCCTCACTGCCCCAGGACGCGATCGTCTTGGCGACCAGGCCGAGGGAGACGGACACGATGCCGCGCACCGAGGAGTCACCGCGGCCGAGCTCCTCGGTCACCAGGCAGTACGCGAGGTGGTCGCCGCCGGAGCCGCCGTACTCCTCCGGGATCGTCAGCCCGAGGAAGCCGAGGGCGCCCAGCTTCTTCACGATCGACTTGTCGACACTCTCGGCACGGTCCCACTCGACGACGTGCGGGGTGATCTCCCGTGCGACGAAGTCCTCGGCGAGCTGCCGGACGGCGTCCTGCTCCTCGCTCAGCTCCAGGTTCATCCTGCGACACCCCACTTTAAATTAGCACTGCTAGTTTTTCGCTCGCAGGCCCTACTATGTGCCGCATGGCCCGACCGCGCAAGCCCCTCCTCAGCAGAGACCGCATCATCGAGGCGGCGGGCGCACTCGTCGACTCCGAAGGGCTGGACGCCGTCTCGACCCGTCGTCTCGCCGCCGAGCTGGGGGTCAGCGGACCGTCGCTCTACAACCACTTCCGGAACAAGGACGAGATCCTGGACGCGGTCGCCGACACGGTGTCCGCGCAGGTCGACCTGTCGATGTTCGAGGAGGCCGACCCGCGCGACTGGTCCGCCGCCCTGCACGACTGGGCCGTCTCCTACCGCGCGGCGCTCGCCGCGCACCCGCACATCGTCCCGGTGCTCGCCCAGGGGCCCGGCCGCAGGCCGGCCGGTCTGCGGGTCGCCGACGCGGTCTTCGGGGCCATGGTCCGGGCCGGCTGGCCGCCCGCCCAGGCCACATACATCGGCGCGCTGATGCGCTACTTCATCACCGGTTCGGCGCTCGGCTCCTTCGCCCGTGGATTCGTCGACGACGAGACGGCGTACGACCCCGCCGACTACCCCCACCTCGGCCAGGCCCATCTGCTGGCCGACCGCCGCCAGCAGGTCGACGAGGGCGCGTTCGAGACCGGGCTGCGTGCCCTGCTGGACGGCCTCGCGCTCCAGTACGCGCAGCGGGCCGCCGGCCGCACGGTTCGGCCCACGCCGAACGGTGCCTGACGCATCCTGGACGTATGGCCCGTACGACACCGCACGATCCCGTCGCGCCCCGGCTCGCCGCGCTGGCAGCTCTGCTGGCCGACGAGACCCGCGCCTCCTTCTGCCTGGCCCTGCTCGACGGCCGGGCCTGGACCGCGGGCGAGCTGGCCCGTGGCGCGGGGGTGGCACCCTCGACCGCGAGCGAGCATCTGTCCAAGCTGGTCCAGGGCGGGCTGCTGACCGAGGAACGCCAAGGCCGCCACCGCTATCTGCGGCTCGCCGACGAGCGGATCGCACAGCTGGTCGAGGAGCTGGCCGCCCACGCCTCTCCCGGCCACCGGACGCCCCCGCGCACCCTGCGCGAGGCGAGCCTCCAGCACGCGCTGGCCCGGGGGCGTACCTGCTACGACCATCTCGCAGGGCGGCTCGGCATCCGTATCACCGACGCGATGACCGAGCGCGGACTCCTGCGGCAGGACGCCGGTTTCGCGCTGACCGAAGCCGGCCTGGAATGGTTCGGCGCACTCGGTGTCCCTCTCAGCACCGCGTCACGCAGGCCCCTGGCGCGCGGCTGCCTGGACTGGACCGAGCGGCGCCTGCACCTGGCGGGGACCTCGGGTGCCGCCCTGTGCCGGCATGTGCTGGATGCCGGATGGTGCGAGCGGGTCGGCACGGGAAGAGCGGTCAGGCCCACCCCTGCCGGACTGCGCGCCCTGTCGGTGCATCTGGGCATCGAGCCGGCGACGATCGACACGAGCTGACAATTCGGTGGGCCCCGAAGTGTTCCCGGCCTACCGTCGTGGCCATGACGACGACACCGACCACGCGCCCCGCCGCGCCGGCCGCCTCCGGACGCGACTGGCGCGCTCCGGCCGCCGCGTGCACCACGGTCGTCCTGTGGGCCTCCGCATTCGTCTCCATCCGCAGCGCGGGCGAGGCGTACTCACCGGGGGCGCTGGCACTGGGCCGGCTCCTCGCGGGCACGCTGACGCTGGGCGCGATTCTGCTCGTACGCCGCGAGGGGCTGCCGTCGCGGGCCGCGTGGCCGGGCATCATCGGATCCGGGCTGCTCTGGTTCGGGCTCTACATGGTCGTGCTCAACCGGGGTGAGCAGCAGGTCGACGCGGGCACGGCGGCCATGATCGTGAACATCGGGCCGATCCTGATGGCACTGCTGGGTGCCCGGCTGCTCGGGGAGGCGCTGCCGCGTCGGCTCCTGACGGGCATGGCGGTCTCGTTCGCGGGCGCCGTCGTCGTCGGTCTCTCCATGTCCGGCCACGGGAGTTCCTCGGTGCTCGGCGTGCTCCTCTGCCTGCTGGCCGCGGTCTCGTACGCGGGCGGGGTGGTCGTTCAGAAGCCCGCGCTGCGGCACGGGTCCCCGCTCCAGATCACCACGTTCGGCTGTCTGATCGGTACGGTCGCCTGCCTGCCGTTCGCCGGGGTGCTGGTCTCCGAGGCGGCCGACGCCCCGGTGTCCGCCACGCTGAACATGATCTATCTCGGTGTGTTCCCGACCGCTCTGGCCTTCACCACCTGGGCCTACGCCCTGGCCAGGACCACCGCGGGCCGGATGGGCGCGACGACGTACGCGGTGCCGGCGCTGGTGGTGCTGATGTCCTGGCTGCTGCTCGACGAGGTGCCCGCGCTGCTCACCGTCGCGGGCGGGCTGCTCTGCCTGGCCGGGGTCGCGGTCTCCCGGTCCCGTGCACGGCGTGCCCAGGCGGCCGGCTCCTAGGGCCGTCAGTCCTCCGCCGGGCGGAGGACTGAACGCCCTGCCTTCGCCGCTGGCTAGAACACGACCAGTGCGCGTCCGCCCTTGCCCGCGATCATGTTCTCGAAGGCCGCGGGGATGCCGTCCAGCGCGATCCGCTCCGTCACCAGCATGGAGAGGTCGAACCGTCCGGCGCGGATGTGCTCGGCGAGCACCGGCAGGTCGCGGGCCGGGTCGCTGTTCCCGTAGACGCAGCCGGTGAGGGAGCGGCCCCAGTGGAAGATCTCCAGGGCGTTGAAGGTCACCTGCTGGTCCTTGCCTCCGATGCCGACGACCGTGGTGCGGCCGCCTCGGCGGGTCGACTCCCAGGCGCCACGGATCGTGGCGGGCCGGCCCACGCACTCCACGGCGACGTCCGCGCCCTGGCCCCCGGTGAGCTTGCGGATCGCGCGCGGCGTGGTGTCGGAGGCGACGACGTAGTCGGTGGCACCGGCCCGGCGGGCGAGTTCCTCCTTCTCCGGTGACACGTCCACGGCGATGATCTTCGACGCCCCGGCGATGCGGGCGGCCTGCAGGACGGCGAGGCCGACCCCGCCGATCCCGAAGACGACGACGCTCTCGCCCTCGCGGACCCGGGCGGAGTGGTGCACCGCCCCGTATCCGGTCAGGACCGCGCAGCCGAGCAGCGCGGCGTCGGTGAGCGGGATGCCGGCCGGGGCGGGCAGCACGCAGTTGGCGGCGACGACGGTCTCCTGCGCGAAGGCGGCGACGTTCAGCCCGGGGTGGAGCTCGGTGCCGTCGGCCGTACGGGCGTGGATGTTGGCGGCGCCCTTGAGTGCGTCGGCGCAGAGCCAGATCTCGCCGATCCCGCAGTGGAAGCACTCCCCGCAGGACGGCGCCCAGTTGAGGACGACCTGGTCACCGGCGGCGACATGGGTGACGCCTTCGCCGACGGCGAGGACCGTACCCGCTCCCTCGTGGCCGAGGACGGCGGGGACGGGCAGCCGCATGGTGCCGTTGGACAGGGACAGGTCGGAGTGGCAGACACCTGCGGCGGCGAGACCGATGCTCACCTGGCCGGGGCCTGGCTCCGGGAGTTCGATGTCGGTGATCTCCAGGGGAGCTCCGACGGCGGGCAGTACAGCGGCGCGGACCACGAACAGACTCCTCGGTGGATCGGAGGGGGATCAGAACTGGAGGGACTTGGTCTGGAGGTACTCGGAGAGGCCGTGCGGACCGAGCTCGCGGCCCACCCCCGACTGCTTGTAACCGCCGAAGGGCGCCAGGGGGTTGAAGCGCCCGCCGTTGATGTCGACCTGCCCGGTGTCCATGCGGCGGGCGAAGGCCACGGCCTCCTCGTCGTCCGCGCCCCAGACGGCGCCGGCCAGCCCGTACACCGTGTCGTTGGCGATCCGCAGGGCGTCGTCCACGTCCTCGTACCGCAGGATCGAGAGCACCGGCCCGAAGATCTCCTCCTGCGCGATGGTCATGCCGGGCGTGACGTCGGCGAACACGGTGGGGCTGACGTAGTAGCCCTGGCCCTTGGGCGCCTCGGGGCCTCCCGCGACGAGGCGGGCGCCCTCCTCGATGCCCTTCTCGATGAAGCCCCGCACCCGGGCCTGCTGCCTGGCGTTGACGACGGGGCCGACCCGCTCCCCGGGGACGTACTTGGCGACGGCCGCGGCGGCGAGGCTCACGGCCTCCTCGTACCGCTCGGCGTCCACCAGCATGCGGGTCCAGGCGCTGCACGTCTGGCCGGAGTTGGACATCACGTTCGCCACGCCCACGTTGACGGCCTTGGCGAGGTCGGCGCCGGGCAGGATCACGTTGGCCGACTTGCCGCCGAGCTCCAGTGCGACGCGCTTGACCGCCGCTCCCGCGATGGCCCCGATCCGCTTGCCGACAGCCGTGGATCCGGTGAAGGAGACCAGGTCGACGTCCTCGTGCTCGGCGAGCGCCTGGCCGGCGACCGCCCCGATGCCGGTGACCAGGTTGAAGACACCGGCCGGCAGGCCCGCCTCCTGGGTGGCCTCGGCGAAGAGCTGAGCGGTGAGCGGGGTGTCCTCGGCGGGCTTGAGGACGACGGTGCAGCCCGCGGCGAGCGCGGGGGCCACCTTGGCGACGATCTGGTGGAGTGGGTAGTTCCAGGGCGTGATCGCGCCGACGACCCCGACGGGCTCCAGCAGGACCGTGGAGTTGCCGAGCTTCTCCTCGAAGGAGTACGAGGCGGCCAGCTCCGCGTACGAACCGGCGACCAGCACCGGTACGCCCGCGTGCACCTTCTGGGACGTCGGCAGCGGTGAGCCGAGCTCGGCGGTGACGGTCTCGGCGATCTCGTCCTTACGGGCGGCGAGCACGTCGCGCAGGGCGCCGATCCGCGCGGCGCGCTCGGCAGGCGGGGTGGCCGCCCAGCCGGGGAACGCGGCGCGTGCGGCGCGTACCGCGGCGTCGACGTCCTCGGCGGTGCCCGCCGGTACATGGCCGATGACCTGCTCGTCCGCCGGGTTCACGACCGCGATCGTGTCCTGGCCCGAGGCGGGCCGCCACTCCCCGCCGATGTACATCCCGTCATGCGCCTTCATGGCTGTCCCTCCCGGGCTCGCTGTGCCTGCCGCCGAAGCCGTGCGTCGTACGGACGGATGCCGTCCCGCCCCAAACTAGCGCTGTTAGTTTTTCGGCGCCAGGGAACGGCTGGAGACACAGCTCACGCACGGACCGCGGCAACCGTCGCACGCCGGGCCCGGGAAGGTCCCGGGGCGGGTGGGACCGGGCTCCGTACGTGGCCCTGGATGCCTCGGATCAGGAGGAGTCCCGCTCGGCACAGGGACGTTCGGCGCCAGGCCGTTCGGTGGAAGGGCTTCGGGGAGAGGGACTTTCGGCGCGGGGCTCGGGTGCCGTGGGGGCCGGATCCGCCGTCGTCCTCGGCCCGCCGCCCCGCAGGCCGAGACCCGCCGCACCGACCAGCAGGGCGCCCAGCATCACGAACGGGGCCGCCGTGCCCGCCACTCCGGCGATCAGTCCGGCCGAGGCGGGGGCCGCGACCTGGCCGAGCCGGTTGCCGGTGAGCCTGAGCGCGAGCGCGGTGGAGCGCGCCGCCGCAGGAGCCGCCTGGACGACGGTGGTCATGGACAGCGGCTGGCCGACCCCCAGACAGAAACCCAGCACCGCGAGCATCACGGCCAGCCCCCACACCGGGACGGGCAGGGCGATGGCCGCGCAGAGCAGGCCGCCGAGCAGGCAGGTCGTGGAGAGGAGGGCGGTCCGGCCGACGGCGCGCAGCATCGGTGTCATGACGAGCCGGCACGCGATGGTCGCGGCGGCCCGCAGGCTGAGCAGCAGGCCGACGGTGGCGGGTGCGATGCCGCGGTGCTCGCCGACGACCGGCAGATAGGCCGTGAGGATGTCGGTGGCACTGAGCACGGCGAGGCTGATGAAGATGCCGGCCGGGACTCCCCGGGTGCGCAGGATGCTGCCGACCGGCACCTTCCCGGCCGTCTTCCCGGACCGGCCGGCGGCCCCCCGGTGCTCGATGCGCCACAGCGAGGCGAAGGAGGCGGCGGCGACGACGGCCGAGACGAGCAGGGCGAGGGCGCTCGTGCGGGCCATGGCGCCGTCCCGCTCGGAGATGAGGTAGCCCGCCGCGATCGGGCCGACGAGCTGGCCGAGGGAGGCGCCGATGGTGAAGTGGCCGAAGTTGCGGTCCTGGTCGGCCGGGGCCGACTGCCGGGCGACGAGCGACTGGGCGCCGATCACGAAGCAGAGGTGACCGAGGCCCATGACCCCGCTCCAGGCGGCCAGCGCGGGGAGGGAGCCCGCCGTGCCGCTGAGCGCGCAGCCGCCGCCGATCAGGAGGACCCCGACGGGCAGCAGCGGCGCGCAGCGGCCGTGATCGGTCCGCCGGCCGAGCGGTACGGCGGCGAAGAGCGGCAGGAGCGCGTACACACCGGCGATGACACCGATCGCGCGCTCGTCGGCACCCAGCGAGAGAGCCCGGTAGGAGACGGCGGGCCGCGCCATCGAGACCGCCCCCTGCGCGAAGGCGAAGGCGATGACGAGGCGCAGCAGCCAGCCCCTGCCGGGCCGTGGTTCCGGAGGCATCAGATGAGTCCGAAGAGGATCCCTGCGCCGAGGACCACCAGCGAGGTGAGCACGGCCCACTTGACCGTGAACCGGGTGTGGTCGCCGAATTCGACCTTGGCCATCCCGACCAGGACGTAGACGGCGGGCACGAGCGGGGACGACATGTGCAGCGGCTGTCCCACGATGGAGGCACGGGCGACTTCCAGGGGGGAGACGCCGTGGGCGGCGCCGGCCTCGGCAAGCACGGGCAGCACTCCGAAGTAGAAGCCGTCGTTGGACATGAAGTACGTGAGGGGGAGGCTCAGCACACCGGTGACGATGGCCATGTGCGGGCCCATTCCGTCGGGGATCGCCCCGACGAGCCAGTCCGCCATGTGTTCGACCATACCGGTGCCGGTGAGTACGCCGGTGAAGACGGCTGCGGCGAAGACCATTCCGGACACGTTGAGCACGTTGTCGGCGTGGGCCGCGATCCTGGCCCGCTGGTCGGGCATGTGGGGGAAGTTGACGGTGAGGGCGAGGGCCGCGCCGAGCAGGAAGAGCACCGGGATCGGCATGAGCTCCAGGATCATCGCGGCCAGCAGGGCCACGGTGAGGCCGGCGTTGAACCAGTAGAGCTTGGGGCGGAGCGTGGACCTGTTGGGGTCGAGGCCCTTGAACTCCTCGTCCTCCTCGTCGCCGCCTGCGGTGCCTGCGGCGCCGTCCACGCCGCCGGTGCCGCCGCTCTTCGGGGCCTTCGTGAGCCGGTCACCACCACCGCCCGCGCCGACGAGAACGGTCTCCGGCTCGGTCGCCAGCGCCTCGTCGAGCGTGAGCATGCCGAGCCGCTTGCGCTCGCGGCGGCCCAGGACATAGGCGAGGAGGATGACCGCGAGGAGGCCGACGGCGAGAGCCGGGATCATCGGGACGAAGATGTCGGCCGCGTCGACCTTGAGCGCGGTGGCCGCGCGGGCGGTGGGACCGCCCCAGGGCAGGGTGTTCATGACCCCGTTCGCGGTGGCGGCGACACCGGTCATCACGACCAGGCTCATCTTCAGCCGCTTGTAGAGCGGATACATCGCCGAGACCGTGATCATGAAGGTGGTCGAACCGTCGCCGTCCAGCGAGACGATCGCGGCGAGCAGCGCCGTACCGACGACGATCCGCATCGGGTCGGCCTTGCAGAAGCGCAGGATGCCCCGGACGATCGGGTCGAAGAGGCCTACGTCGATCATCACGCCGAAGTAGACGATGGCGAACATCAGCATCGCCGCGGTCGGCGCGAGGGTGCCGACCCCTTCGATGACGTAGTCACCGAGCTTCGCGCCCTGCCCTACGGCCACGCAGAACAGGGCGGGGATCAGGACCAGCGCCGCGATCGGCGACATCTTCTTCATCATGATCAGGACCAGGAAGGTCGCGATCATGGCGAAGCCGAGGATTGTCAACATATGGGCTACCTAACGTTCACCTTTGAACTCTCACCGGTGTCGGCGGTTCGGATGACGTTAGGGGCCCTGAAGCAGCGTTAACAAGATGTTGACGTGCGAGCAATACGAGCAAAACCCCAGGTCAACGAGTTGGCGCTATGGAGACGGGGACGGCGTTGAGCACCGCGGTACCGGACAGCGGGTCCAGGAGGGTGCCGTCCAGGAGCTGGTTCACGTTGACGCCCGGCTCCGCTCCGGCGACCGACATGCGGGTGCCCGGGCGGCTGTGGCCCCAGCCGTGCGGCAGGCTCACGACCCCGGTACGTACCGAGTCGGTGATCTCGACGGGCGCCTCGACCTCGCCACCCGCCGCGGTGATCCGGGCCGTGTCGCCCTCACCGATTCCGATCCGGGCCGCGTCGTCGGGATGGATCTGCAGGGTGCAGACGTTCGAACCGCCGCGCAGCGCGGCGACGTTGTGCATCCAGCTGTTGTTGGACCGCAGATGGCGGCGGCCGACGAGGACGAGTCCGGCGGGCTTCGCGTCGAGCGACGCGCGGAGCCTGGGCAGATCGGCGGCGATCGGTGCCGGGAACAGCTCGATGCGGCCGCTGCGGGTCCTGAGCACCTGCGGCAGGCGCGGCTCCAGCGGGCCGAGGTCGATGCCGTGCGGATGCTCCAGGAGCCGGTCCAGCGTGAGCTCGTACGGACCGAGGCGCAGCATCAGGTCGAGGCGGCGTTCCGCGCCGGTGCGGCCGGTCAGGCCGTCGGCGAGCGACTCGGGGAGCCCCGCCTTGGCGAGTGTCGTGGCGATGACCAGGTTGTCGACGGCCTCGGGCGGCGTGCCGTGCCTGCCGCCGACGGCGAGGACGAGCCGGGCGAGGATCTCGCTCTCGTCCATCCGCCCCTCCTCCAGCGGCACGGCGGGACGGCTGTAGCGGACCTGGTTGCGGACGGCGAGGGAGTTCAACGCGAAGTCGAAGTGGGCGCTCTGCGAGGGCGGCGGCGGGGGCAGCACGACGTCCGCGTGGCGTGCGGTCTCGTTGAGATACGGATCGACGCTGATCATGAAGTCGAGGCGGTCGGCGAGCGCCCGGTCGAGGCGGTCGCCGTCGGGGGCGGAGAGCACCGGGTTGCCCGCGATGACGATCAGCGCCCGGATCCGGCCCTCTCCCGGGGTCTCGATCTCCTCGGCGAGTGCGGCGACGGGCAGTTCGCCCTTGGCCTCGGGGTGGCCGGAGACCCGGCTCCGCCAGCGGCCGAGGGCGAATCCCTTCCCCGGGGCGGCGGCGCGTGGGGCACGGGCGGTGGCGGACAGCGGGAAGAGCGCACCGCCGGGGCGGTCGAGGTTGCCGGTGAGGATGTTGAGTACGTCGACGAGCCAGCTGGCCAGGGTGCCGTGCTCGACGGTGCAGCTGCCGATGCGCCCGTAGACGGCCGCGGCGGGGGCGGCGGCCAGCTCGCGGGCGATCTCCCGGATGGTGTCCGCGTCGAGGTCGCAGGCGTGGGCCACCGCCTCGGGAGTGAAGTCCGCCATGGCTTCGGTCAGTTCGCCGTATCCGTCGAGGTGCTCGGCGAGTACGCCGGGATCGGTGAGCTTCTCCTCGACGATGACCTGGGTGAGCGCGGCGAGCAGCAGGGCATCGGTGCCGGGCCGGATCGCGGCGTGCCGGTCGGCGAGGCGCGCGGTGCGGGTGCGGCGCGGATCGATGACGGTGAGGGTGCCACCGCGCCGGCGGAGCGCCTTGAGCTTGCCCGGGAAGTCGGGGGCGGTGCACAGACTGCCGTTGGACTCCAGCGGGTTGGCGCCGATCAGCAGCAGGTGAGCGGTGCGGTCCAGGTCCGGCACGGGGATGGCGTTGGCATCGCCGAAGAGCAGTCCGCTGGAGACGTGCTTGGGCATCTGGTCCAGGGTGCTCGCGGTGAAGACGTTGCGGGTGCCGAGCGTGGAGAGCAGCAGCGGCGGGTAGAGCCCGCCGGCTGTCGTGTGCACGTTGGGGTTGCCGAGGAAGACTCCGACGGCCTGCTCGCCGTGTTCGTGGATCAGGGCCGGGATCTTCGCGGCGATCGTGTCGAACGCCTCGCTCCACGTCGCCTCGCGCAGGACGCCGTCCGTGCGGACGAGTGGCGTACGCAGCCGGTCGGGGTCGCCGTCGAGGCCGCCGAAGGAGGCACCCTTGGGGCAGATGAAGCCCCGGCTGAAGATGTCCTCGCGGTCACCGCGGGCACCGGTGACCGCGGTCCCCTCGATGGTGAGGGTGAGCCCGCAGGTGGCCTCGCAGAGCGGGCAGACACGCAGAGCGGTGCGGGATTCGTGGGACATGGGCCCTCCCCGGGGCGGCGGCAGCGGTGGCGCGCGGGCGTGAGCCGGCGTCCCGCGGCGCGCTCGGCGGGCACGGGCTCCCGGCGAACCGAGCATACCGACCGGTACGGATGCTGGCGAGGTGCCGGAGCCACCGGCTTGCCCGGCCGCCCGCGCGAGGAACCACTCACACAGGCCCTCTTATTCGATGACCCGCGCGAGATACGCCTGGAGCAGGACCCGGGTCTCCGCTATCAGGTCCGGGTCGCCCGCCGGGTCGGAGCGGAAGGCGAGCTGGAGCAGAGCGTCGGCGGCCTGCACGCAGATCAGGACCGTGCGGAGCAGAGCGGCGTCGGAGGCGGTCCCGCCGCGACCATGGCCGAGATGGCCGGACAGCAGCTTGGCCAGCCGCCCCGCGACAAGCCGGTTCACCTCGTCGAGCGGTCCGGTGACGGGCGCGGGAGGGCCGAAGTCGACGAGGGCGAAGCCGGGGACGGAGCGCTTCATCGACAGGTACTCGTCGAGCACGGCGTCGATGGCCGCACGCCATTCCCGTTCGGGTATCGCCTCGAGCCTGGCGACGACCCGCCCGGCGTAGGCCTCCAGGTTGCGTTCGGCCAGGGCGTCGACCAACGCCCTCTTGTTGGGGAAGAAGCGGTAGACGGAGCCGATGGGCACACCGGCCCGGTCGGCCACCGCGCGGGTGGAGAGCTGTTCGTAGCCGGTCTCGTCGAGCAGCGCGGCACCGGCGTCGAGGATACGGGCGAGACGGTCGGCGCTGCGCTGCTGCACGGGGACGCGTCGGAGATTCGAATGAGCGTGGGACACGGCCCCATCATGCCCGTATGCCGTTGACGGGCGACGTTTCGATTCCTACGGTGATCCATAGGATTCTTCGTCAGGGGATCCACGGGATTCCTCATCCACCGGGAGCGCATGGTGAGCGGCATCGAGCAGGCGAGGAAAACGGCGGAGAGCCTCGGCCACAGTTCCGGCTTCGGCAACGAGCACAGCTCGGAAGCCGTCCCGGGCGCCCTGCCGCACGGCCGGAACTCACCCCAGCGCGCCCCCCTCGGGCTGTACGCGGAGCAGCTCAGCGGCTCGGCCTTCACCGAGCCCCGGGCACGCAACCGCCGGTCCTGGCTCTACCGGATCCGGCCCTCGGCCGCCCATCCCGCCTTCGTCCGCACCGACAACGGCACCCTGCGCACCGCCCCCTTCACCGAGACCGCCCCCGACCCCAACCGGCTGCGCTGGGACCCGCTCCCCGACCCCGCGCCCGGCACGGACTTCCTGACCGGCCTGTGGACGCTGGGCGGTAACGGCGACGCCACACGGCGCACCGGCATGGCCGTGCACCTGTACAGCGCGAACTCCTCCATGCGGGACCGGGTGTTCAGCGACTCCGACGGCGAGCTCCTGATCGTCCCCGAGCGCGGCGGCCTGCTGCTCCGCACCGAACTCGGCCTGCTGGCCGCCTGCCCCGGCCAGGTGGCGCTGATCCCGCGTGGCGTCCGCTTCCGCGTCGAACTGCTGGACAGCACCGCCCGGGGGTACGTCTGCGAGAACTACGGCCAGCCCTTCGTCCTGCCCGACCTGGGCCCGATCGGCGCCAACGGCCTGGCGAACGCACGGGACTTCCTGGCGCCCGTCGCGGCGTTCGAGGACCGCGAGGGCCCGGTCGAGGTGGTCAACAAGTTCTGCGGGAACCTCTGGTCGGCGACCTACGGCCACTCGCCGCTCGACGTCGTCGCCTGGCACGGCAACCACACTCCGTACGTCTATGATCTGCGCCGCTTCAATGTGCTGGGCACGATCAGCTACGACCATCCGGACCCGTCGATCTTCACCGTGCTGACCTCGCCGTCCGACACCCCGGGGCTCGCGGGCGTCGACTTCGTCGTCTTCGCCCCGCGCTGGCTGGTCGGCGAGGACACCTTCCGCCCGCCGTACTTCCACCGCAACGTGATGAGTGAGTACATGGGCCTGATCGAGGGCGCGTACGACGCCAAGGCGGGCGGCTTCGTACCGGGCGGCGGCTCGCTGCACAACATGATGTCGGCGCACGGCCCGGACCGCGCGACCTTCGACCGCGCGAGCGCGGCGGAGCTGAAGCCGCAGAAGATCGACGACGGCCTGGCCTTCATGTTCGAGACCCGCTGGCCGGTCACGGCGACCGCGCAGGCCGCGGGGTCGGACCGTCTCCAGCGCGGATACGACGACGTGTGGCAGGGTCTGAGCCGCAACTTCCGGCCGTGAGACCGCACCGCCGGCCGCACCGCAGAGAGATCGGGTGAACCGGATGAATCAGGTGAACGAGGCGAGTCGGCCCGGCTTCGCCCCCGACTCCCTGGTGCTGAACCGGAAACTGCCCCTGTGGTACCAGGTCTCGCAGTCCCTGCGGGCCTCCATACTGGGCCGCCCCCAGGACGCCTCGACGCGGCTGCCCACCGAGGAACAGCTCGCCGCGCACTACGGCGTCAGCGTCCTCACCATGCGCCAGGCCCTCAAGGAGCTGGAGAGCGAGGGGCTGATCAGCAGGCACCGCCGGCGCGGCACGTTCATCGAGCCGCGCGCCCGGCGCGTGTCGCCCGTCCGGCTGCTGGGTTCGATCGACGCGATCGTCGCCCAGCAGTCGGGCGAGCGGACGACCGTGCTCGGCCACGGACGGACACCCGTCCCCGGCGATCTCGCCGAGTTCTTCCCGGACTGCCCCGGGGTGGTCAGCTACCGGCGGCTCCGCTGCGACGAGGGGACGGGCGAGCCCACCAACTGGGCGGAGAACGCGGTACGCCCGGAGATCGCGGCCCGGCTCGACGTGGCCGATCTTGAGCGGTGGCCGATGACCAAGGTGCTGCGCGACGCCGTCGGCGTACGGATCTCCCGGATCACCGACACCGTGGAGGCGCGGCTGGCCGACCCGGTCACGGCCGAGCTGCTCCAGGTCCCGCTGCTCAGCCCGATCCTGCACTACACCGGCGTGACGTACGACGAGGACGGCACGGTGGTGGACGTGGCGCGCATCCGCTACCGGGGCGACCGCTTCTCCTTCTCCGTGACCGTCGACGCGCACTGACGGCGGAGCCGCGACCGGCGGTCGTTACGATGCCGGGAGCGGCGGACGTGGCGACGGGGAGGACGACACGGTGGCAGCACGGGTGGCGGCCGAAGCCGGCGGGGGCGACACGCTCCCCCTGCTGGACGACCTCATGCCCTGGTCGGTACGTCCCCTGAGAACGGGGCGCCCCTGGGTGACGGCCCCCGACGCCGCCTCGCTCCGGGCCCGCTGGGACCTGCTGGCGAGGTCGGAAGGCGCCGAGCAGGAGCGGCTGTTCCGTCCCAGCCGCTCCCGTACGCCACTGACCCCGGCCGCGGCGCTGCCGGGCACCTCCACCGGAACGAGCGCGTTCGCCCGCGACCCGGGCCCGTATCCCGAACCGGTACGGATCCTGCACGGCCCCTTCGACGAACAGTGGCTGATACCCGACCACCGACTGCTCGACGCGGCCCGCCCCGAGCTGTGGCGGGTCGCCGACGGGCACCAGCTCTTCGCCGTCGAGCACGGATCCGTGCCCCGGGACAGCGGTCCCGCCCTGTCCGCGACCACGCTGCTGCCCGACGGGCACTCCCCCGCCGGGCGACCTGGCCGGATCCGCCCGCTCTACCGGCGGCCGGGCGGACGGGAGCCCAATCTCGCCCCGGGTCTGGCCGCTCTGCTGACCGCCCGGTACGGCGTACCGGTCAGCGCCGAATCCGTCCTGGCCTGGATCCTCGCCGCCGCTCTGCCCTCCCCCGCCGGGCCGCTCGTCCCGCTGCCCGCCGACGGCGACCTGTGGGCGGAGGGCGTGCAGCTCGGCCAGGAGCTGTTGCGGATCCAGCTGCGCGGGGCGCGCGGCGGGGAGCGCCCCCGCCTGCCCGGCGGCCGGCGCCCGTATGTGCGGGCCGCGGTCCGGGCCCGGCCGGACGGCCTGCGCTACGACGCCGACGAGGAGGCGATCGTCCTCGGCGAGGGACGTGTCTCCCCCGTGCCCGTCGAGGCCTGGGACTTCCGGGTGAGCGGGGTACGGATGCTGGAGCTCTGGGTGGAGCGCCGTACGGCGACGGCGGAGGGCCTGGCCGCGCTGGGACCGCGTGGCTGGCCGCAGGAGCGGACCTCTGAGCTGCTGGAACTGGTCACCGTCCTGGCGCTGCTCGCCGGGCTGCGGCCCCGGCAGCGGGCGCTGCGGAACCGGCTGGAGCAGGCGGGCACGCTGACCCGGGACGGGTTGCGCTCGGCCGGGCTGATTCCCGTCCCCGCGTCGGCGCGGCTCCCCGCGTCCGTGCTGGACCATCAGGAGGAGGGGCCGGAGGGGCAGTTCGCACTGCTCTGAGACGGCGGCCCGCACACGGAGGGGAGGCTGAAGGGCCGGCCCGTGGTGAGGGGCGAGGCGCCGGCGCCGATGGGTGCCGTACCGGCGCTGGGGAACACACCGACGCAACGCTGCCGGCCCTGGGGATGACGGACGGGCCGAGAGCAGCACTGCGCCGGAGCGGAGTGATCGTGGACGCGGCCCTGAGCGGAGGGCCGGCCGGTCGTGACAGCCGTCGGTCAGTGGCGGCTGCCGAAGAGCGAGCGCCGCAGTCGCCGCAGGGGGGCGAAGAGCGAGACTCGCGCGCTCCTGCTCCTGCGGGTGTGCGCGGCGTCGCGCGAGGTGAGTTCGAGCATCAGCAGCGTCGCTTCCGCCGACTCGCGCTGCGGAACGGCGGGGCCGCCCAGCACTGCGAGATGGCGGTCGAGGCGCGAACTGGTCGCTCCACTCCCACATGTGATGGCAGGCACACGCGGCCTGCTCCGCACCGTTATCTGTTCCATGTCACTCCCCACCCGTACGAGGGCACCCGGCCCGGGCAGGTTAACCCTATCGTCCCGCGCCGACACTCGTGTATTCCGGCCGCAGGATCGCACGCGCGTATCCGGGTGTTGACGGCCCGTCACCGGATGCTGTCGGTTCCCGGACGGGTTGCGTTAGCTTGGAGGGGATTCGCCTTACCGCGCACCGCTTCTGATGGAGGGTCACCGATGAGCGAAGCCCCGGGAACCGGACGTGTGATCGCGGATCGGTACCGTCTCCTGGACCCGCTGGGCGAGGGCGGGACGGGCATCGTGTGGCGTGCCCGGGACGAGGTGCTGGGCCGCGAGGTGGCCGTGAAGGAGGTGCGGACCCCGGCGGCCCTGCCCGCCGCCGAAGCCGAGCGACTGCTCGCCCGTCTGGAGCGGGAGGTCCGGACGGCGGCCCGTGTCTCGCACCGCAACGCCGTCGCCGTCCATGACGTGGTCAGCCAGGACTCCCGGCCCTGGATCGTGATGGATCTGATCCGCGGGATCGCCCTGTCCGACGTGCTGGACGCCGACGGTCCGCTGCCCCCACGGCGTGCGGCCCGGGTCGGCGCGGAGGTGCTCGCCGCGCTGCGCGTCGCCCATGAGGCCGGAGTGCTGCACCGCGACGTGAAACCGGGCAACGTGCTGCTGGCCAACGACGGGCGGGTGATGCTGAAGAACTTCGGCATCACCCCGTCCGGAGAGTCGTCCGGGCTCACCGGGACGGGTGAACCGACCGGCTCGCCGGAATACCTTGCGCCCGAGCGCGCACTGGGGCGCACGCCCGGGCCCGAATCCGACCTCTGGTCGCTCGGAGTGCTTCTGTACGCCGCCACCGAGGGACGGGAACCGTTCGGCCGGGACACCGAGCAGGACACCCTGCGCGCGGTGCGCGAGGAGGAGCCGCCACCGCTGCGGCGGGCCGGCGCGCTCGCCTCCGTCGTCGAGGGGCTGCTGCGCAAGGATCCGGCCGAGCGGCTCACGGCCGGGGACACCGAGCGCCGGCTGAGGATCCTGGCCGCGGGCGGGACCGGATCACCGAGCGGCGGGGCCTCCGGCCCGCCGCTGCCACCGCCGGACGCCCCGACCGTTCCGGCCGCACCGGCCGGGGAGCCAGGGAAGCCCGGCCCGGCCACGGACCCGCCGGAATCCGACGGGCACCGGAGGCGCACGGGTGTTCTGGTGGCCGTCGGAGCCGCCGTGGCACTGCTCGTCGCCGGAGGTCTCGCCTGGGCCCTGTCGGGCGACGACGACACGGACGGGCGAGGCGGCGGGAAGGCCACGACGGGCGTCGTCGCGTTCTCGTGGCGCGCGTGATGCACGTGATGCACGTGATGCGCGCGGAGGAGACCCCGCGGGACGGAGCCTCCCCCTCGGCGGCCGGCTGAGCCGGCACCTTGCGCTACGGCACGGTCAGGCCTTCGAACTGAGGACGGGCAGATAGCCGCCGGACTGCCCGGCGGCTGTCGGGTGGTAGGACTCCCCGATGTTGAGCCAGTTCACGCTGTGCAGCCAGGCGCTGCCCGAGCAGATCTCGTGCCCGGTGAAGGTCGAGGCGACGTCGCCGAAGGTGAAGCCGTGATCGGCCGCACGCTTGGCGGTCGCGGCGTTGAGGTAGTCGGCGGCGCCGTTGATGGCGGAGCGCTCCTTCTCGCTGAGACCGGCGACGCAGCTGCCGCTCAGCTTGTAGAAGCGGGGGTATCCGAGGACGACGACGTGGGCCGCCGGCGCTTTGGCGCTGATCGCCCCGTACACGGAATCCAGCTTGCCGGGGAGGGTCGAGTCGACGTAGGCGCGGGCGGTGGCGATCCGGCTCAGACAGGTGGCCTCGGACTGCAGGACACAGGTGGTCATGACATCGGCGAAGCCCGCGTCGTTGCCGCCGATGGAGATCGAGACGAGGTCGGTCGCGGAGTTCAGGGGGCCGAGCTGACCGGCCGTGACATCGCCCGTCCTGGCCCCTGAGCACGCGGTGAAGGCGAACGAGGCGGGGCTGTTGGCCGCCTTCCAGAGGACGGGGTAGGCGCGGGTGCTGCGCTTGCAGTCACCGCTCGCGCTGTCGTAACTGCCGGCACCGACACCCGACGAGTACGAGTCACCCAGGGCGACATAGTCGACGGACTGTGCGGATTCCTGGGCCTGGGCGACGCTCACGCCGGTCAGGGCGAGAACAGTACCGAGCAGGAGAGAGGACGAGAACGCCACGAGTCTGGACATTTTCATGGAACCTCCTTGGGCAGGATCTCTGCCTACTCCGTGGTAGCAGTACCGACATGAATTTCGGAAGTGTGCATGCCAAGAAGCTTCGACAACGTCTTCTTGACGCCTTCCTGACGGTGCGGCAGGTTGAAATCTGACATCCGGCGCACTGGGGGGCAAAGTCGCCCATGCGGATCATCACCCCTGAGACAGGAACAGTCAGGACAGACACGCCGCCCGTCCTGGCGGGCGGAGCCGTCGCGGTGGCGGGAGTGGGCGCCGCACCGGCACTCGCCGGGTTCGATTCACCACTACGCACCCCTTTCACGCTCTTTCACCTCTTCACGACCCCGGCCGCCGCGTTGTACGCCTGACGGCCGGGACCGGACCGGACGGGCCGGCTCACCGTCTCGGCCGCCGGGTCACTCCTGGTCAGTCTCCTGACGGCGCAGGCCATGTCGCCCCTGAACAGCGGCTCAGCACGGAATGACGTGCTGGTCATTTCCGCATCCGCGCCGATCACTTACCTGCCGGCACGGACCTCGAAAGCATCGAAGGCCCCGAAGGCCCCAAAGACCCCGGGCGCGCCAAGAATTAGGAAGCGTCAATTCCGCAGCCGTATGTGACAGTTCCGCCAAACTCCGAAAAGGGCGAGACACCATCGCATGTCTTGCCATACAGTTCCATTCGTTAATACCGTTGTAGATCAACCCGTAACGGCCCATCACGCAAGCGGCTCCAGGGGAGGGCTCAGGCAGCCGCGGTGGATACCGGAGCGGCGCACGGTAGGGGGGTGCCGTGCTCAGCGGCCGGACTCGTTCGAGCCGGTCGCCGCGCGGCCAGTTGTGCCGGCTCATCCAGCCAGCTCGGAGCGCCATGCCGTCATGGCCGGGGTGAGAGCCCCCCTTTCGAACCGGACCTTTATCCGGACAGCCCGGGGGCGGGCCGTCCACCGGACGAGAGGGAAAAGACTCATGAGTTCAGTTCTGCCTTCCTCGATCAGACCTGCCGCCGAAGAGACCGAAGCCGCTCGAATGAAGAGCGAATACCGTCCGATCTCTTCCCATCTCGCGATAGCGCCGCCGGTAAGTGTCGTGATCCCCGCCATGAATGAGGCGGAGAATCTTCCCCATGTGTTCAAGACCTTGCCCGACTGGATTCACGAAGTCGTGCTCGTGGACGGGAATTCGACCGACGACACCGTCCGGGTCGCCCGTGAACTCCGGCCGGACGTCGTGGTCGTCAAACAGGTGGGCAAGGGCAAGGGGGACGCCCTGATCAGTGGTTTCGCCGCCTGCACCGGCGAGATCATCGTGATGGTCGACGCGGACGGCTCGGCGGACGGCGAGGAGATCGTCAGCTACGTCTCCGCCCTGGTCGGCGGCGCCGACTTCGCCAAGGGTTCGCGTTTCGCCAACGGCGGCGGCACGGACGACATGACGCCCGTCCGCAAGCTCGGCAACCGGGCGTTGTGCACGGTGGTCAACCGCAAGTTCGGGGCGCGCTACACCGACCTCTGCTACGGCTACAACGCCTTCTGGAAGCACTGCCTGGACAGGATCACCCTGGACTGCACCGGCTTCGAGATAGAGACCCTGATGAACATCCGGGTGGTCAAGGCCGGCCTCAGGGTCCAGGAGGTGCCCAGCCACGAGTACAACCGCATCCACGGCGTCAGCAATCTCAGCGCCGTACGGGACGGGCTCCGCGTGCTCAGGGTGATCCTCACGGAGAAGCGCGTGCGCCGGACGGCCACCGTTCCCGCCGTCATCGGCCGGGGGCAGGTGCTGTGAGCTCTCGGCCGGGGGCGGACTCCGTGAGCCCACGCGACTTCTCCGTCGTCATCTGCGTCTACACCGAGGAACGCTGGGCGGACATCCTCGAGGCCGTCGCCTCGGTCCGCGCGCAGTCCCTGCCGGCGGAGGAGATCCTGCTGGTGGTGGACCACAATCCGGCGCTGCTGCGCCGTCTGGCCGAGGAGTACGGGGGCTGCCCGGAAGTGCGGGTGCTGGCCAACGCGGGCCCCCGCGGCCTGTCCGCGGGCCGCAACACGGGCATCGCCGCCGCCCGTGGGGCGGTCGTCGCCTTCCTCGACGACGACGCGGTGGCCGAGCAGGACTGGCTGCGCCACTTCGACAAGGGCTACGACGATCCGGAGGTGATGGCCGTCGGCGGCCGGACCCTGCCGTCGTGGGCCTCGGGCCGCAGACCGGTCTGGTTCCCCGAGGAGTTCGACTGGGTGGTCGGCTGCACCTACCTGGGGCTGCCGTCCGGCACCGTCCGGGTCCGCAACGTCCTCGGCGGCAACGCGTCGTTCCGGCGTACGGCGTTCGACGCGGCGGGCGGCTTCGCGACCGGTATCGGGCGGGACGGCGACAAGCGTCCGCTGGGCGGTGAGGAGACCGAGCTCTGCATCCGGCTGAGCCGCGCACTCCCCCACGCCGTCCTGCTGATCGACGACCGCGCCGTGATCCACCACAAGGTCCCCGGGGTGCGGGAGCGCTTCGGCTACTTCCGTACCCGTACGTACGCCGAAGGGCTCTCGAAGGCGCTCGTCGCCCGGAGCGTCGGTGCGGGCCGGGGGCTCGAGTCCGAGCGCCGCTACACCACCCGGGTGCTCCCGGCCGGGGTACTGCGGGGTGCCCGGGACTTCCTGCTCGGCCGTCCCGGCGGAGCGGGCCGCGCCGGCGCCGTCGTGACGGGGGTACTGGCGGCCGCGGCCGGCTACGCGGTGGGGAGCGTACGGGTCCGGCGCGACGGCGCGTCCTTCGCCGTACCGGCGATCGAACCGGCGGCGGGCACGCGTGAGGAGGTGCGGTGAGCGGGGACGGTGCGGTGAGCGGTGCCGTGCCGATCCTGATGTACCACGCCGTCGGCCACCGTCCGGCCGACGGGGCGTACGGGCTCTCCGTGTCACCCGGCGCCTTCCGTACGCAGATGGAGATCCTGGCCCGGCGCGGCTTCACCCCGCTCACCACGGCCGCGCTGGGCGAGAGCTGGCGCACGGGGCGGCCGCTGCCGCCCCGGCCGGTGCTGATCACGTTCGACGACGGTTACGAGGGGGTGCACCGGCATGCCCTGCCGGAGCTCGCCGAGCACGGCTTCACGGCCACCGTCTTCGTCACCACGGGCTGGCTGCGGGGGGCGTACGACGAGGGTGGCGCCCTGGACACCATGCTCGGCTGGGGCCAGGTGCGCGAACTCGCCGCCGCCGGGGTGGAAATAGGCGGCCACAGCCACACCCACCCGCAGCTGGACCAGCTCGACGACGTGGCCCTGCGGGCCGAGACCGTGCGCTGCCGGGAGATCGTCGGCGCCGAACTGGGCGCTCCCCCGGTCTCCTTCGCCTATCCGTACGGCTACTCCACCCGCCGGGTGCGGCAGTCCGTGCGGGCGGCGGGCTTCGCGCAGTCACTCGCCGTGGGCAACGCTCTGGCGCGCCGCCGCCAGGGGCCGTACGCCCTGGAGCGGGTGACCGTCCGCCGGGACACCGGCCCCGCCGAGTTCGCGCGGCTGGTCGAGGGCCGGGCGGTCGCCCGGGCGTTCGTGGTGGACCGGGCCCTCACCAAGGGGTTCGCCGTCGTGCGCGGCGCACGCAGGGTGCGCCGCGGGTCCGGTGGCGGGTCCGCGCCGGCCTGATCCCGTGACCGGCGGGGCCGGAGCGCCGCCCGTGTGGCGCTCCGGTCCCGTCACACGGGGGCGGCTGCCGAAACCTGGGTGCGCGGGGTGCCGCCGTGCCGGATCATGGGCGCCATGTCTGCCAACCCCGAGTCCGCCCTGCCGATCCGGCTCAACGTCGACGACAGCGATTCGCCGTCCGACGTCGTGGACGCGCTGTTCCTGGGCCGCTTCGCGACGGGCGAGCAGCCTTACTCGCACAGCGCCTCCCTCGACCGGGTGAAGTCGGGGGCGACCCTGCTGCCCTCGGCGGCCGAGGTGCTGCGGGCCGCGCGTGACGACGACCGCAGCGCGACCCTCGCCGAGGGGGACGGATGGACCCTGCTGATCTCACGGTGGAACCGGGGCGCCGACGTCACGGTCACCGCGACCACCGCCGAACTGGCCCAGAAGATCCTGTCCGAGGCGACCGACGGGGCGCAGGACGAGCCGGATCCGCAGCCCGAGAACGTGACCATGGGCTTCTGGTACGTCTCCCCGCGCCGCGGCCCGCACCGCACCACCCGGCAGATCTCCGCCGGCACCTGGGACGAGGTCCGGCCCAACTACACGGCGCCGGTGGCCGATGCGATGGACCGGCTGATGAAGGTCACCCCCGACGACATCTCCGGCCGGCTGCTCCTGCTGCACGGCCCTCCGGGCACCGGCAAGACCTCGGCGCTGCGCACCCTCGCCCGCTCCTGGCGCGACTGGTGCCAGGTGGACTGCGTACTGGACCCGGAACGGCTCTTCAACGATGTCGGCTACCTGATGGACATCGCCATCGGTGAGGACGACGGTTCAGCGAAGGGACGGTGGCGGCTGCTGCTCCTGGAGGACTGCGACGAGCTGATCCGGGGCGAGGCGAAGCACACGGCGGGTCAGGCGCTGTCCCGGCTGCTGAACCTCACGGACGGCCTGCTGGGCCAGGGCCGCAACGTGCTGGTGGGGGTGACGACCAATGAGGACCTGGAGCGGCTGCACCCCGCCGTGATGCGGCCCGGCCGCTGCCTGGCCCGCATCGAGGTGGGTTCGCTGACGCGGGCGGAGTCGGTGTCCTGGCTGGGTACGGAGGAGGGGCTGGGCCGGGAGGGCGCCACGCTCGCCGAGCTGTACGCCCTGCGGCGGGGCAGCGGTCCCGCCTCCGTACCGAAGCAGGACGCGGGGGCGGACGCCGGGCTGTACCTGTGAGCGGGCGTCACCGCGTGTAGGCCGCCCGGACCGCGTCCTCGGCCAGGGCCAGTGCGTCGGCCCGGGACAGGCCCAGGCGGTGGGCCTGCTCGGCGTACTCCTGCGCCGCCGTCGCCGCGTGGCGGGCCGCCGCGTCGCCCGCCGCGGCGACGAAGGTCCCGTTGCGGCCCCGGGTCTCGATCACCCCGTCGGCCTCCAGCACGCGGTAGGCCTTGGCCACGGTGTTGGCGGCGAGGCCCAGTTCACCGGCGAGACCGCGTACGGTCGGGAGCCGGTAGCCCACGGGCAGGGCACCGGAGCGGGCCTGTTCGGACAGCTGGGCACGCAGCTGCTCGTACGGGGCGGTGGCGGAGTCCGGGTCAACGGCGATCTTCAGGGTCACGGGCCGATTCTCTCGCACCGCGGATCCCGTCACCGATGGCGCCGCCGGAGATTATTCGGAGGCGTACGGGCCGGGCCCCGCGTTAGCGTCGCGTCCATGACGGTTCTCGTACGTGATTTCCGGCCCGATGACGCGGAGGCCTGGGTTCGGGTGCGGCGTGCCGCGCTTCCGTACATGGTGACGACTCCGGAGCAGGTTCTGAGCGACCTGGCCGCCGCCCACCCCGACCGGCACTACCGGCTCCTGGTCGCCGAGGAGGGCGGCGAGGTGATCGGCACCGCGCAGGTGGGCGTCTCCCACGAGAGCGCGAAGCCGGGCCAGGGGTTCTGCAATCCGTACGTACGGCCGGGCAGCACGGGGCGGGGCGCGGGGTCGCTGCTGGTGCGGACCGGCGAGGAGCATCTGGCCGGTGTCGGTGCGACCACCGTCTACAGCTGGGTGCTCGACGAGCCGGCCAACCGCGCGTTCGCCGAGAAGCGCGGGTACGCGCCACGCCGTCCGGCGCACTTCCTCCGTCTCGGCCTGGCGGACGGCACTCTCCCGCCGCTCCAGGAGCTCCCCGCCGGGGTCGAGCTGCGCACCGCCGCCGACTACGAGGACGACCCGCGTCCGCTCTTCGAGGCCGACGCGGAGACGACCGCGGACGAACCGAGCGACACTCCGGTGGAGTTCTCCGACTACGAGGACTGGCTGGCCACGACCTGGCGGCAGCCCGGCTTCGACCACGCGCTCACCACGGTCGTCGTGGTGGACGGGCAGGTCGCGGCGTTCAGCGCCGCGCAGACGGACGGTCTGACCCGCTACTGGTCGGGCATGACCGGCACCCTGCGCGCCTTCCGCGGCCGGGGTCTGGCGAAGCTCGCCAAGAACGACTCGCTGCACCGGGCGCGGGCCGCCGGATACACGGACGCCTACACCGGCAACGACGCCGGCAACGACCCGATGCTGGCGGTCAACCGCTGGTTCGGCTACGAGATCTGCGCCACGGAGGTACGTCATGTCCGCGAAATCGGCTGAGCCCGGAACCACTCTGACGGTCGCCCTGGTCAAGGCGGGCCACACCAAGATCCGTTACCCGGCCGAGCCGGTCGGCGACGACGGGACCCGGATCACCGTCCGGGCCCCCTGGGCGGCTCCGGGGGTCCGGGACTTCGGGTTCGTACGCTTCGAGCCGGGCGATGTCTTCACCGAGCACTACTGGCGCGACCGGTGGTACGCGGTGAAGGAGGTCCGCACCGGCGGCGGGCAGCTGAAGGGCTGGTACTGCGACATCACCCGGCCCGCGGTGCTCCTGGGCACGGAACTGGTGGTCGAGGACCTGGACCTGGATCTGTGGGTGTCGGCGGACGGATCGTCCGTACTGCGGCTGGACGAGGACGAGTTCGAGGAGAGCGGGCTCGCCGACCGCGACCCCACGGCGGCGGACGCGGCCGTCCGGGCCCTGGACGAGCTGGAACACCTGGCCCGCACCGAGGGGCTGGCGGGACTGCTCGGGTAGCGGGGTCCTTCACGCGGCACGGGGCGCGCCCAGGATGCCGGTCATGGCCGTGTGGACCGGCTCACCGCCGAGGAGGCTCGCGAGTTCCTCCACACCGTGCTGTCGCTGCGCCGGGGTGAGCGAGACGTAGTGCTCGATGCGTTCGTTGAAGGTCCGCCGGTACCTCGCGTAGAGCTCGTCGTCCTTCCGGATACGGCCGGCCAGCTCGACGAGGGCCGCCGTCCCGGCGAAGTCGTCCTCCGGCAGCGGATGGCCCGGCACCACGTCCGTGAACCGGCCGCCGCTCCGCCCGAACTCTGTGCCGTCCAGGGCGCGCATGGTGAACACATGGGCGTAGTGCTGCTCGTGGACCGCCAGGGGCAGCCGCCCGAGGGCGATCGCTTCGTGGAGCGCCGTGAGCCCGGGGGCCATCAGATAGTCCGGAGTGCTCGCCGCCACCTGGAGCAGCTCACGCTGGCGCAGGAGGCGGCAGTCCGCCGTCCCGCCGGCCGCCGAGACCGTCCGCTCCCGGCCCTCGCCGAACGGGCCTCCGCAGACGAGGACGCGGCGGAACCGGGGCCAGTCGCGCAGCAGATCCGGAATCCACCGGTCCAACAGGCGCACGTAGTCGTCGTTGACGTCGAAGTCCAGGAGGAAGTTCTTGAACCCGCCGACGTTGATGAGCAGATCGTGTTCCGGTTCGGCGGCTCGCGTGACGTTCCGCAGCCCTTCGACGTCGACGATCGAGCCGGTCCGGTGCATCCGTGGGCCGGGGCCCAGAGCGGCGAACTCCGCTGCTCGCTCGGTGACGCCGGGGAAGTTCTGTACGACGCTGTGCGTGGCGAGCAGGTGGGCCGCGACGACCCGCTCGTGCGGCGAAAGGCCCGTCAGGTGCCGCTCGGCGGCCGCGAGGCCGGAGCGTGGCATGGTCGCGCAGCGTTCGTGGATGCCGGACAGCGGTTGTGTGAGCTGCCAGAAGCTGAAGAGGCTGTCCACCATGGTCACGGGCCGCCGGGCCACGACGGACCGGATCACCAGCTCGGCGTCCATGACGGAGATCACGTGATCGCTGCCCCGCAGCAGCTCGTCGGTCATCTCCGCCGCGGCCTCACCGCTCATGCCTCCGGTGTCGTGGACCGTGTCGAAGGCATCGGGGTTGCGCCGGGCGAACACGGCGGCGACGCCGTCGCCGACGAACACCCGCTCGTGCCCGTGGAGCGGCCGGGAGACCGCGACGAGCTCGGAGACAGGACCGAAACCGCAGTTCTGCGCCCCCATCACGATCCGCATGTCACAGCCCTCCGCCGGTCGTCCCGCGCGGGCGGTCGTCCACCGCGCGGGGTGCGGTGGTGAGGATCTCGACGAGCCGCTCCGCGAAGTCGGCGGGATATCTCGCGTATCCGACATGCCCGCCGGGGAACAGTTCCACCGCACGGCCGAGCCGCTCGGCGAGGGCGAGCACGGGCCGGTGCACGAGGTCCCCGCGCGAGGCGTGGCCACCGGCCCACACCACTTTGTCCGAGACCTCACCGAGCGCGGTGAGGTCCGGGACGAAGCGGGTGAACGGCAGGGCGAAGTGGCTGAGGAAGAAGTCGGTGTTGTTGTGCTCCTCGGGGAGGGCGGGAGCGGGCCTGCCGCCGTGGAGGGCCTGCAGCTTGACGAGGGCCGGTGCCATGCCCTCGCTGCGGTACGTCCGGCAGATGTCCTCGAGGAGCGCCAGGTGGAGTCGTGCGTCCGGAAGGATGCTGAGCACGGGTGGTTCGTGGGCGACGGCCAGCCGGATCCTGTCCGGGTGCCGGACCGTGAGTTCCAGCGCGATGAGCCCGCCCGAACAGCTCCCGAAGACGGACACGGGCTCGTCCGGGCCGACGAGATGGCTGATCAGACGGTACGCGTCGTCGGCGTGCTCCTCGACCCTCTGGTCCACCGGGGGCCCGTCGAGCACGCTGCGTGAATTCCCGCGCGGATCGTAGGTGACGACGGTGTGGCCGGCTGCCAGGACCGCTGCCAGGCGCTTGAACACGGCCGCATCGGAGTTCCCTCCTCCGATGAGCAGCAGGAGAGGCCCTGCGCCCCGTACTTCGAAATGGATCCTCGCGCCCGGTACCGCGAGCGTTCCGCTGTTCAAGGGGTTCATCACACTCCCGTGCCGAAACCGGTGTGATTCCACAGCGTCACACAGAAGTCACGGACGGTGCAGGGCGTGCGTGATCCGGTGCCGCCCACTTCGAACGCCTCCCTGGTCACGTGTGCTTCTCACTGCTTCCGCGCGCCGGTCTCCTCCGACGACGCACCGGGCATACCGTCCGAATGACGGGCATCGAAGAAGTGCGCAGAATCCTCCGTGACCTGGGAATCGGCGAAGAGCTGCTGCACGAGGACGCGCGGTTGCGCGCACACCTCGCGCTCGACTCCGTCGACCTCACGCAGATCCAGGTGGAGTTGGCCGACCGGTTCGCCACCCGCATCGATCTCTGGACCGAGCACGACTACACCGTGCGACAACTCGCCGAAGTCCTCGACGAGCGCGAACCCGAAGCGGACGCCGACGTCTGCGCGGAGTACCGGGACCGCGGCTGGTGGCGCCCGGAGTTCCTGGACGACCTCGTGCTGGGCACCCGTCTGCACGCGGGTCACCGCGCCGCACTGGCCGACGCCGGCCACACCTTCACCAGGGCGGAGCTCGACGCCGCGGTGTCGGGCTGCGCCGCCCGGCTGGCACACTCCGGCATCCGGACCGGCGAGACCGTACTCGTGCAGCTGCCGAACCAGGTCCGGTTCGTCGTACTCGTGCTCGCTCTGGTCAGACTCGGGGTGCGCCCAGCTCTCGCCCTTCCCGCCCTGCGCGAACACGAACTGGGCCCGGTGCTCACCGCGTTGGCACCGGCGGCCATCGCCGTCCCGGCCCTGCACCGGCGCTTCGACCACCTGGGGCTCGCGGAGCGGCTCCGTGAGCGGCATCCGTCCGTACGGACCCTCCTCGTCCCGGGCCCCACGGGCCCGGCCGGGGGGCACGTGGACATCGACCGGCTCGTCGAGGCCGGTGACCCACCCCCCGCGCACGCGGACCGGCACCCCTCGGACACCGCCCTCTTCCTGCTGTCGAGCGGGACCACGGGCGCACCCAAACCCATCGCCCGCACCCATGAGGCGCTCGGGCACGTGATCCGTGCCGCGGCGGTGGTCTCGGGACTGACGCCGGAATCGGTGTTCCTCGCGGTCCTGCCCGTGGCACACGGTTTCGCCTTCTCCGCTCCGGGGATACTCGGCACGCTCGCCCGTGGCGGAAAGGTCGTCCTCGGCACACCGGACGACGCGACGGCGGCCTTGGCACTGGTCGAGCGGGAACGCGTCACCCACTGCGCGCTCACTCCCGCGCTCGCCCGGCAGTGGCTCACCGCCCGCGCCGCCTCCGGCTGCCATGACCTGTCGAGCCTGCGGGTCCTGCAGGTCGGCGGGGCGCGCCTGGACGCGTCCACGGCCGCCCGGCTGGCCGACGTCTTCGACTGCCGGATCCAGCAGGTGTACGGCATGAGTGAGGGCCAGCTGAACTTCACCCGGCTCGATGATCCGCCCGAGGTCACGTTCACCACGCAGGGTCGGCCGTCCTCGCCGGGTGACGAGACGCTCGTGGTGGACGAGGAGGGCCGGCGCGTCGCCGAGGGCGACATCGGCGAACTGCTGGTCAGGGGCCCGGGAGTCATCACGCGGTACCACGGCGACGCGGGGGCCGAGTCGTTCACCCCTGACGGTTTCTACCGCACCGGCGACCTCGTCCGCCGCCACCCGTCCGGGAACTTCGTGGTCGCCGGGCGTCTGAAGGACGTGATCAATCGCGGAGGGGAGAAGATCCCGGCGGACGAGATGGAGGCTCTGGTCCTGACACACCCGGATGTGCGGGCCGCCGCGGCCGTCGCGATGCCACACCGGATGCTGGGCGAAGCCGTATGCCTGTACGTCGTGGGCACCGGGGCCGGCGCGCCGCCGCTGCGGGAGATCCGCAGGCACCTGGAGGCCGGCGGACTCGCCCGGTTCAAGCTGCCGGAACGTCTCGTCGAGGTTCCGGCGCTCCCTCTGACGGCGGTCGGCAAGACGGACAAGGTACGGCTGCGTGAGGACATCACCGCCCGGCTGGCGGCCGAGGGCTGACCCACCCGGCTCCGGGCGCGGCGGCCACGGAGCATCCGCCCCGGCTCACGGAGCGACCAGCTCCACCTCGAACCCCGCGGTGTTCTCCAGGTACGCCGCGTAGTGCCCGCTGCCGCCCGCGTACGGATGGCGGTCGGGGAAGAGCAGCCGCCAGCCGCGTCCCGGAGCGCGTGCCACCAGTGCGTCGAGCGTGGCGCGGTCCGCGACGTGGAACGCCAGGTGGTTGAGGCCGGGGCGCAGCCGGTCGTGCGTGCGGGCCGCCAGGTGCGGTGACTGTTCGACCACGACATAGGTGTCGCCGCGCCGCCAGCTGCGGCCCTGCGCCCAGCGCTGGTACGGGACATGACCCAGCTCGCCGAGCAGCCAGCCCCACTCCGCCTCGGCCTCGGCCAGGTCGGTCGCCCACAGCTCGATGTGGTGCAGCCGGCCGGTGGGGCTCGCCGCCACCGGCAGCGGGACGGCCCGCCGCGTCCCCCGGGGTGCGTACGCGACGGTGTCGGCGTCCTGGTGCCAGTGGATCAGGAAACGCTGCCCGGAACGGTATCCGTCGAGGCCCGCACGGCAGTACGCCACCATGTCGTCCGGCAGCGCGTCCAGGGGGAACCAGTCCAGCTCGGAGCACTTGTCCGGTTCCGCGTTGCGGGGCGGGCGCGCCGGGTCGTGGTCCGCCTCGAAGAACCAGCCCATCCTGGGCTTGCCGCCCGGCCCCCTGTGCTGCATGACCAGGGCCACCCGGAGCTCGTCCGGGTCCAGTTCGACGCCGATCTCCTCGGCCGTCTCCCGGATCATCGCCGCCCGGACGTCCTCGCCGTCCTCCGTGTGACCGGAGGGGGCGTGGAGCAGCCCGTCCGCATACCCCGTGCCGGCCCTCCGGGCGAGCAGCACCTCGGAGCCCCTGCGCAGGATCAGGTGG
This sequence comes from Streptomyces sp. NPDC005794, assembly GCF_042871445.1. Lineage (NCBI taxonomy): Bacteria > Bacillati > Actinomycetota > Actinomycetes > Kitasatosporales > Streptomycetaceae > Streptomyces > Streptomyces sp. NPDC005794. The sequence goes on along the minus strand of NZ_JBIAIN010000018.1, from coordinate 108,567 downwards.
ACGTCGACGACCTCGGTGTGCCGGTGCGGCGGCTCGGCGCGGGCCACCAGGGCGTACCGTTCGTCGTCGACCTCCTTGCCCCAGAGCCGGGAGTCCCCGGAGAGCGGCTCGTGGTGGACGCGCTCGGTGTGCTCGGTGAGGAGCGCGGTGAGGTCGGCCGCGGAGAGGCCGGTGCCGTTCCGCACGCCTTCGATCAGTACCAGGCGGCCGCCCGGCCGCAGCAGCGTGAACCAGTGCCGCAGGGCGGCCGCGGGGTCGGGCAGCAGCCACACGGTGTGCCGGGCGAGGATGACGTCGAACCGCTGCTTGCCGACCGGGGGGTGCGCCGCGTCGCCGGCGAACACCTCGGTGCCGGTGCCGGTCAGCTTGGCCCGTGCCCGCTCCACCATGCGCGGTGACCGGTCGACGGCGGTGACACGGTGTCCCTGGCAGGCGACCAGCAGGGACAGGCTTCCCGTACCGCATCCGAGGTCGAGGACGGCGGAGCGGGCGGTGGGCAGCCAGGTCTCCATGCGCCGCGCCCAGGCGCTGCGGACCACCGGGTCGTGGAGACCGTGGTCGGGTTCCTCGTCGAAGGAGTCGGCGGCGGCGTCCCAGTCGATCGTGGTCATGTCCGCGATTCTGTCAGCCGCCGCCGGCATTTCCTCACCCTCGATTTCGTCCCAGCACCTTCCTCACCAGTGGCCACGCGAGGATCAGCGCGACGATGGCGTAGACGGTCACCGAGAACGGGGTGTCGACCAGTCCCGTGACGCTGCCGTCGCTGATCTGGAGGGCGCGCCGCAGCTGCTGTTCGGCGGACGGGCCGAGGATGACGGCGATGATCGCCGGCAGGACCGGCAGTCCGTACCGCCGCATCCCGAAGCCGATCAGCCCGATCACCAGCAGGATCACCAGGTCGACCGCCTCCCCGCCGACCGCGTACGCCCCGACGGCGGCGAAGAACAGGATGCCCGCGTAGAGGTAGGGGCGCGGGATCTTCAGCAGTCTCGCCCAGAGCGGCGCGAGGGGCAGGTTCAGCGCGAGCAGCAGCACCATGCCGACGAAGAGCGAGGCGATCAGGCCCCAGACCAGCTCGGGTTCACGCTCGAACAGGAGGGGTCCGGGCTGGATGCCGTACTGCTGGAAGGCGGCCAGCATGACGGCGGCGACGGCCGTGGTGGGCAGGCCGAGCGTGAGCATGGAGACCAGGGTTCCGGCGGCGGAGGCGGAGGCCGCCGACTCCGGACCGGCGACGCCCTCGATGGCTCCCTTGCCGAACTCGTCACGGTGCTTGGAGAGCCGCTTCTCGGTGACGTACGAGAGGAAGGTGGGGATCTCCGCGCCGCCCGCCGGGATCGCGCCGAACGGGAAGCCGATGAGGGGCCCGCGCAGCCAGGACTTCCAGGTGCGCCGGACGTCGGACTTCCCGAGCCAGGGGCGGCCGACGGGGATCGGCTTCCCGGTGGAGCGGCGCAGATGTGCGGCGACCCAGAGGGCCTCCCCGATGGCGAAGAGCCCGACCGCGACGATCACCACGTCGATGCCGTCGGCCAGTTGGAGCGAGCCGAAGGTGAGGCGCTGCTGGCCCGTCATCTGGTCGAGGCCGACGAGGCCGATGGTGAGACCGATGAGGAGCGAGGCGAGGCCGCGGATCCGTGAGGAGCCGAGGACGGAGGTGACGGCGATGAAGGCCAGCACCATGATGGCGAAGTAGTCGGGGGCGCCGATGTCGACGGCGAGGGAGGCGACGGTCGGGGCGAGGACGACCAGCAGGATCGTGCCGATCATGCCGCCGGCGAAGTGACCGATGGCCGCGGCGGCGAGTGCCTGGGCGCCGCGTCCGGCCTTCGCCATCGGGTTGCCCTCGATCGCGGCGACGACGGCCGCGCTCTCCCCCGGGGTGTTGAGGAGGATCGAGGTGGTGGAGCCGCCGAACATGGCGCCGTAGTAGATCCCGGCGAACATGATGAAGGCGCCGGTCGGTTCGAGTCCGTACGTCACCGGCAGCAGCAGCGCCACGGCCATGGCGGGGCCGATGCCGGGGAGCACGCCGATCGCCGTGCCGAGCAGGACGCCGAGTGCGGCCCAGAGCAGGTTGACCGGCGTGAGCGCCGTGCCGAAACCGTCGATGAGGGAGTTGAGGGAATCCATGGGTCAGAGCACCCCCATCAGCGGGCCGCCCGGGAGGGGCACCCCGAGCAGGTTGTCGAAGACGAAGTAGGTCACCAGGGAGAGCCCGGCCGCGATGAGCGGATCGCGGTCGTGGTGGCGGCTGCCCAGCGCGTACGCGGAGCCCCAGAAGAGGAGGGCGCCGGAGATGGGGAAGCCGAGCGGGCCGATGAGGACGGCGAAGGCGAGGAAGACGCCGGTCAGCAGGGCGACGGTGCGCCAGTCGGCGGGTTCGTCGAGGTCGACGTCCTCGCCGCCCTCCGCCTCGCCCCGGCCGCCGCGCAGGACGTCGACGGCCAGCAGTACGGCGACGGCCAGCAGCCCGGTGCCGACGGCGACCGGGACGGTCGTGGGGCCGACGGGCCCGCGCTGGGTGATGTCCACGTTCATCGTGAGGGCGTCGGTCAGGACCAGGACGCCCAGCACGAGCAGCAGGACGCAGACGCCGAGTTCGGAGTGTTCGCGCAGCCAGGAACGCACGGCGGCCGGCCGGGAGGGTGTGGTCTCGTCCGTCACAGTCCCAGCTCCTTGAGGACGGTGGCGACACGCCGGTCCTGGCCTTCCAGGAAGTCGCCGAAGTCCTCTCCGGTGAGGAAGGCGTCGTCCCAGCCGTTCTTCTCCATGGAGTCCTGCCACTGCTTCGAGTCGTGGAGTTCACTCACCAGCCCGATGAGCTTGTCGCGTTCGGCGTCGGAGAGTCCTGGCGGGGCGACGATGCCGCGCCAGTTGGTGAACTCGGTGTCGAGACCGGCCTCACGGAGGGTGGGCGCGTCGAGGCCCGGGACCCGCTTCGGTCCGGTGACGGCGAGCAGCCGCAGCTCACCGGCCTCGATCTGGTCGAGGTACTCACCGACGCCGGAGACGCCGAAGCCGACCTTGTTGCCGAGGATCGAGGCGAGCAGTTCGCCGCCGCCGTCGAAGGGGATGTAGTTGACCTGCTTGGGGGCGATCCCGGCGGCCTTCGCCATCAGCATCGGTGCCAGGTGGTCGGGCCCGCCGGGTGAGGACCCGCCGCCCACCGGGATCTTCCCCGGGTCCTTCTTCCAGGCGGCGAGCAGCTGGTCGATCGTCTTGTACGGGGAGTCCTTGGCGACGACGACGATGTCCTGCTCCTCGGTGAGCCGGGCGATCGGGGTGGTGTCGGCCAGGGTCGTGGGCGACTTGTTGGTGTGCACGGCGCCCACGACACCGAGGCCCATGGACATGGCGAGCTTGCCGTTGCCGTGCTCGGCGGCCAGCCGGGTCACGCCGACCGTGCCACCCGCCCCGGGCAGGTTGAACACCTCGATGCCGTGGGTGAGGCCCGCGTCCTCGGCGTTCTTCGCCGCGGTGCGCGCCGTGATGTCGTAACCGCCGCCGGGTGTGTTGGGAACCATGAAGCGCAGTCCGGGAATCTGCGTGCCGGTGTCGGAGCCGCTGCCGGTGGACAGCAGCGGTGGCCCGACGACCACCAGCAGCGCGGCCCCGAACAGGGCGAGTGGAGTGCGCAGTCGCACCGGATGCCGCCTTTCGAGCCGTATGTGCATGCGTGTGAGGTGGCCCACATGTTGCCTGCGCGTTAACGAGCTGTCGCCGTTCCGGAATCAATGGACGTTGTGGTCGTTGCGGTCGCGCCCTACGGTGACGGCGTGACGAAAGTGCTGGTGGTGGACGACGACTTCATGGTCGCGAAGCTGCACAGCCGCTATGTGTCCGCATTGCACGGTTTTACGGTCGTCGGTGTGGCCCACACGGGCGCCGACGCCCTGCGCGCGGCCCGCCGGCTGCGTCCCGACCTGGTCCTGCTCGACATCTTCCTCCCCGACATGGACGGGATCCAAGTGCTGCGGGAACTGCGCGCGGCGGAGGAACGGGACGGGGACACCCACAGCGCGGACGCGCTCTTCATCACGGCCGCGCGCGACGCCGGGGTGGTCAGGGCGGCCCTGCGGGCGGGCGCCCTGCACTACTTGATCAAGCCGTTCCACCGCTCCGCCCTGCAGGAGCAGCTGCTGCACGTGGCCTCGCTGCGCAACCGGCTCGACGCGCTGGACGAGTCCCGTCAGGAAGCCCGCCAGGAAGACGTGGACCGCATCTTCGGCACCCGCCCGCCGGGCTCCCGCGAGCTCCCCAAGGGCCTGGCGGCTCCCACCGCGGACCTGGTCGAGCGCGTCCTGCGCGAACACCCGACGGGGCTGTCGGCCTCCGAGGCCGCCGAGGCGGGTGCCCTGTCCCGGGTCAGCGCGCGCCGCTACCTCGAGTACTTCGCGGAGACGGGACGGGCCGAGGTGTCCCTGCGGTACGGCGGGACGGGCCGGCCGGAGCGCCGCTACCGCGCGGTGTCCTGAGCCGTTCCCCGCACAGCTGTCCTGTTCACGTATCGCTCGGTCCCCGGCCATGCGCTGCGTGTGAGCATGACATCAATTCCCGGCAGCGTGTCCGAGGTTGGCGCAGATCAACCGAGGAGGACGAACCGTGGTCGCGTATTCCGTGTCCCGCAGGCAGATGTTCGGATTCGGCGGGGCGGCAGCCGCCGCGCTGATGCTCGGAACGGGAGCGTGGGAGACCCAGTCCGCGTTCGCCATGCCCACCCTGAAGGGTGACCCGTTCACCCTGGGCGTCGCCTCGGGTGACCCGACGTCGGACGGCGTCGTGCTCTGGACCCGCCTGGCTCCCGACCCCTTCGCTCAGGACGGCCTCGGCGGCATGCCGGCCAAGCCCGTCCGTGTCCACTACGAGGTGGCGCTCGACGAGCGGTTCCGCCGGGTCGTGCGCCGTGGCAGCGTCGTCGCGACTCCCGAGCTGGCGCACTCCGTCCACCCCGAGGTGCACGGGCTCGCCCCCGACCGCACCTACTGGTTCCGCTTCAAGGCCGGCACCGCGATCTCCCCCGTGGGGCGTACGCGCACCACCCCGGCCCCCTCGGACTCCCCGCGCGAGCTGAAGTTCGCCTTCGCCTCCTGCCAGGCCTGGCAGGACGGCTACTTCACGGCGTACCACCACATGGCGCAGGAGGACCTGGACCTGGTGGTGCACCTCGGCGACTACCTCTACGAGTCCGGCGTCAAGACGAACAAGCGCGGTGTGACGACCGACCCCAAGTTCCACACGGAGACCCTCGACCTGGCCCGCTACCGCCTCCAGTACGGCCTCTACAAGTCCGAGGCACCGCTGCGCGAGGCACACGCCAACTTCCCGTGGATCATGACGTTCGACGACCACGAGGTGGAGAACAACTGGGCGGACGAGACCTCCGAGAACGACGAGAACCCGGAGACCTTCCTGCAGCGCCGGGCCGCCGCCTTCCAGGCCCTGTACGAGCACGCGCCGCTGCGCCGCACCCAGCTGCCGAACGGCCCCGACGTACAGATGTACCGCAGGCTCTCCTACGGCCGGCTCGCCGACTTCACCATGCTCGACACCCGCCAGTACCGCGACGACCAGCCGTGCGGCGACGGCGCCTCGGCCGACTGCGACGACCGCTTCGGCACCGACCGCACCCTGCTCGGGTCCCGGCAGCGGGACTGGGTCCTCAAGGGCTTCAGCCGCTCGCAGGCACGCTGGCAGGTGCTCGGCAACCAGGCGCCGATGGGGCAGACCGACCAGGACCCGGGCCCCGGCACGACGGTCTGGATGGACCCCTGGGACGGCTACGTCGCCGAACGCAACCGGCTGCTCGCCGAGGCCGGCACCCGCGGGGTACGCAACCTGGTCGTCATCACGGGTGACCGCCACCAGAACTACGCCTGGGACCTCAAGCGCGACTACACCGACCCGGAATCGGCGACCGTCGGCTCGGAGTTCGTGGGCACCTCGCTCACGAGCGGCGGCGACGGCGCGGACATGACGGCTCAGGGCGAGACGTTCCTCGCGGCGAACCCGCACATGAAGTTCTTCAACAGCCAGCGCGGCTACGTCCGTGTCACGGTGGACCGCGAGCGGTGGACGAGCGACTTCCGCGTCCTGCCCTTCGTGACGAAGCCGGACGCGACGATCAGCACACGCGCCAGCGTGGTCGTGGAGGACGGGACGCCGGGCGTCCAGGTCTGAGGCGACCGGTGGGACGTCATGGACGGGGATCCGGGTGGGTGTGCCCGAATCCCCTGTCCATGACGTCCCACCGGCCCGTTCCTGAGCCCTCTCCTAACCGCCCCTTAAGCCCGCCATAACGATCGCCACCTGGGCCTTTTCCCGCCCGGATCCACTCCTGACGGCGGCTAGCTTGCTGATCACCAGACCTGGTCAACAGCCCCGTCGCCGAAGGAGAACCACCACCATGGCCGTCATCGCCACCACCCGCCGCCACAGGATCGCCGGAAGCATCGTCGCGCTCGGCGTCGCGCCGCTCGCACTGACCGGGCTCTCCGCCGCCCCGGCCGCGGCCCACGGTTCGCTGAGCGATCCGGTGAGCCGGGTCTCGGCCTGTTTCGCGGAGGGGCCGGAGAATCCGCAGTCGGCGGCCTGCCAGGCGGCGGTGGCGGCGGGCGGGACCCAGGCGCTGTACGACTGGAACGGTGTGAACATCGCCAACGCGGCGGGCAAGCACCGTGAGCTGATCCCGGACGGCAAGCTGTGCAGCGCGGGCAACGACAAGTTCAAGGGGCTCGACCTGCCGCGCGCCGACTGGCCGTCCACGCCCATGGAGGCGGGCAGCCACACCTTCCGGTTCCGGGCCACGGCACCGCACAGGGGCTCGTTCGAGCTGTACCTGACCAAGGCGGGCTACGACCCTGCGCAGCCCCTGAAGTGGTCGGACCTCCAGGAGAAGCCGTTCGCCACGGCCACCGACCCTGCGCTGGAGAACGGGTCGTACGTCTTCGACGGCACGGTGCCGGAGGCGTCGGGGCGGCAGTTGATCTACACGGTCTGGCAGCGGTCGGACTCCCCCGAGGCCTTCTACGCCTGCTCCGACGTGGCCTTCGGCGGTGAGGGCGCCGACGGCGGTACCACCGAGGCCGCACCGGCGCCGGCGGCCTCCGCCCCGTCGGAGGTGGAGATCGACGAGGGCGCCGACAAGTCGTCCGTCGAGCACCACGGCCATGGTGACGACGACGCGGCGACCGGCGCGGAGGTCACCGAGGCGGCCCCGGCCCCCGAATCCGGCGCCGCGGAGGCCGGGGCGAACGCTCCCGAGCCGAACAACGTCGCGGCCTCCCCGGCGGGCGAGGTGCTCGCCGAGACGGGTGGCAGCAGCAGCACCTCGTACCTCGCGATCGGCGGGGCCGCCGCGCTGGCCCTCGGTGCGAGTGCCTTGTTCGTCTCGGTCCGCCGCCGGGCCGCGGACGGCGCGCACCGCGCCTGACCCGGTGACCGCCGGGCCTCCGGTCACCGGGGGCCCGGCCGTACGCGTCTCAGCCGATGGCCGAGGCGCAGGTGGTCGGACGGGAGACGTAAGGTCAGGCCGCGAGCCGTCCCGGTTTCACCGCCTGCGGGCCGAACCTGGCCCGCAGGCGGTCGGACACCGCCTCGATCCGCCGCGCCCGTTCGTCCACCGGGTCGAAGGTGAGCTGATGGGCGGCGCGTTCCGCGTCGTCGAGCCCCTCCGCCCGCAGCCCGATCCCCCTCACCCGCGCCCGCTGCAGGGCGAAGGAGTCCTGGATCCGGTACGCGAGCGCGCTGAGCGCCGCCGAGTGGGCGGTGGGCTCCGGGAGCGTACGGCTGCGGGTCAGCGTCGCGTAACCGGTGCGGCCGGCGTAGCGCACGGAGACCGCGAGCGCGCGGCACACCTGCCCGTCGCCGCGCAGCCTGGCGCCCAGCTCCTCGGTGAGTGAGAGGAGCGCGCGGCGGTGCTGCTCCGGGTCCAGTTCGTCACGGGGGAAGGAACGTTCGGCGGCGATCGACCGGGCGGCGGCGTTCGGCACGACCCCCGTACGGTCGACGCCGTTGGCCCGCTCCCACAGCTCGCGCCCGGTCCGTACGCCGGTGATCCGCTGCAGGGTGGCGAGCGGCGCGGCGGCTATCCGGCCGACGGAGTCGAGCCCGTATCCGCACAGGGTGCGCGCGGTCGCCGTCCCGACGCCGTCCAGCGCGGCGGCGGGCTTGGACGCGAGGAAGCCGGCGTGCTCGCCGGGGGGCACCACGAAGGTCGTCCCGGCCGTCGCCTGCCGTGCGGCCATCCTGGCCAGCATGGGGTTGGAGGCCGCCCCGATCGCGCAGTCCACGCCGTGGAGAGCGAGGGCGCGCACCCGGATCACCGAGGCCAGGCCCGCCGCGTCCTGCCCGAAGTAGCGCAGCGCACCGCTGACATCGGCGAGCGCGGCGCCCGGCGGTGCCGCCTCGACGACCGGGGTGAACGCCCCGAGGAGGGCGAGCAGCCCCTCGTAACCCGCGCTGTCCGGCAGTCCGCCGCCGATCCGGCGGAACCGCAGGCACAGGACGGCCGGCTGGTCGTTCATCCCGCGCTCCCCTGGCTTCGGTGCCACAACTTCCTTCCGGTGGGCGCCCCTTCGCCGGCCGGCTGGAGATCGGACCAGGGGTTCATCTCGTAGCCGGTCGGCAGCTGGATACGGCGGCCGCCATCGGACATCTCCTCCTCGCCGGCGGCGGGCTCCTCCGCCAGACGTGCCGCGACCGCGTCGAGGCCGCCGGTGCGCCGGAGTTCGGCCAGCTCGGCCAGGTTCCAGGCCGCCGAGCCGACCACGCTCATGCTGCGCGCGCCGCGCCGTTGGACCACCCCGCGCACCAGCAGCAGCCAGGAGTGGAAGACGGTGTGCGCGCAGGCGGCGTGGCTGTCGTCGAAGAAGGCGAGGTCGACCAGACCCGTCCCGTCGTCCAGGGTGGTGAAGATGACCCGGCGCCCGGAGCGGACCGGCGGAGTCTGGGTGGCCACCTTGGCGCCCGCGACCAGCACGGTCTCCCCGTGCCCGGCCGCCTTCAGCCGCTTGGCGGAGAGCGCGCCCAGCTCCTCCAGGAAGGCGTGGTGATCGCCCATCAGATGGCGGGACACATCCATGCTGAGGACGCCGAGCTCGGCGCTGAGGCGTTCGGCGTCGTTGAGGTCGGGCAGCCCGACGGTACCGGTCCGGTGCCCGTCGCCGAGCGGGAGCTGGGCGCCCGCCGCGCCGGAACCGGAACCCCGCTGGGCGCGGTGGAGCTCGGACAGGTGCAGCAGCAGATCCCGGCGGTTGGCACCGAAGGCGTCCAGCGCGCCGACCTGGGCGAGCCGTTCGGCGGCCGGTTTTCCGGGCCTGGCCCGCTGCCAGAAGTCCAGCAGCGAGGTGTAGGGCTGCCCGGCCTCGATCCGGGCGACCTCGGCCTCACTGATGCCGTGGACGTCCGAGAGAGCCAGTCGCAATCCCCATTTGTCACTGTTGCCACCAGACACCAGTTCGATCCGATGGGTGGCCGCCGACCGGTTCACGTCCAGCGGCAGCACCGGCACCCCGCGCCGCCGCGCGTCCGCGAGCAGCAGCCGCTTCGGGTACATCCCGGGGTCGTGCGTGAGCAGCCCGGCGTAGAAGGCCGCCGGGTGGTGCGCCTTGAGCCAGGCCGACTGGTACGTCGGCACGGCGAAGGCGACCGCGTGTGCCTTGCAGAAGCCGTAGCTCCCGAACGCCTCGATGATCTCCCAGGCGCGGGCGATCACCTCGGCGTCGTACCTCCTCCGCGCCGCCCGCTGCGCGAACCAGACCCTGATCCGTGCCTGCGACCCGGGGTCGGAGAGCCCGCGCCGCACCCGGTCGGCCTCGCCGCGTCCGCAGCCGGTCATGATGTTCACCATCTCGATGATCTGCTCGTGGAAGACGACCACCCCGTAGGTGTCACGCAGCGCCTCCTCCAGGTCGGGGTGCGGATACCGCACGGGCGCGCGGCCGTGCCTGGCCTCGATGAACGGCCGCACCATGTCGGCGGCGACCGGGCCCGGCCGGAACAGCGATATGTCGACCACCAGGTCGTGGAAGGTGGCAGGCTGGAGCCGGCCGACCAGGTCGCGCTGGCCCGGCGACTCGATCTGGAAACAGCCCAGCGTCTCGGCGCTCCTGATCAGCCGGTACGTCTCCGGGTCACCCTGCGGTACGGCGTCCAGGTCGACCTCCCGTCCGGAGGCCCGCTTCACCTCGGTCACCGCGTGCGCCATCGCCGACTGCATCCGTACGCCGAGCACATCGAGCTTGAGCAGCCCGAGGTGTTCCACGTCGTCCTTGTCGAACTGGGCCATCGGGAAGGGGCCGCCGCCCGTTCCGTCGGGGCCGTGGGGGATCTCGCCGCTGGTGGGTACGACCGGCGTACGCCGTAGCAGCGAGTCGTCCGAGAGGAGCACCCCGCACGGGTGCATGGCGATGCCGCGCGGCAGTGCGTCCAGCGACTCGACCAGCTCCCAGAGCCGGCCGTACTTCTCCTTCCGCCCGGCCACGGCGCGCAGTTCGGGCAGTTCCTCCATCGCGGCACGGGCGTCCCTGGCCCGGATGTGCGGGAAGGCCTTGGCGAGCCGGTCGGTCTCGCCCGGGTCCATGGAGAGCGCGGCGCCGACGTCACGGATGGCGTGGCGCACCCGGTAGGTCTCCGGCATGGAGACGGCCGCGACCCGTTCGGCGCCGAAACGGCCGATGATCGCGCGGTAGACGTCGAGGCGGCGGGCGGATTCGACGTCGATGTCGATGTCGGGCAGCACGAAGCGCCGCTTGGACAGGAACCGTTCCATGAGCAGCCCGTGTTCGAGCGGGTCGGCGTGGGCGATCCCGAGCAGATGGTTGACCAGGGAGCCGGCCCCGGAGCCGCGTGCGGCGACGCGTATGCCCATGTCCTTCACGTCGTCGACGACCTGGGAGACCGTCAGGAAGTAGGAGGCGAAGCCGTGGTGGGCGATGATGTCCAGCTCGTGGTGCATCCGCTCCCAGTAGTCGCGCCTGCGGTCGTAGCCGTGCCGCACCATGCCCGCGGCGGCGCGGGAGGCCAGCACCCGCTGGGCGGTGCGCCGCCCGGCTCCGACGAGACGCGGCTCGGGGAAGTGGACGCTGCCCAGCCCCAGGTCGTCCGCCGGGTCGACGCGGCAGGCGTCGGCGGTGCGCCGGGTCTCCGCGAGCAGCCGCTGTCCCGCGTCCCGCCCGAGCCCCGCGGCGGAGGTGATCCGCTCGGCGGTCTCCCGCATCGCGGGGGCGTCCTTGAGCCAGCGCTCCCCGCTGTCGAGGGGGGAACGGCGCGGGTCGACGGGGACGAGCCGGCGGGCCGAGTCGAGTACGTCGGCGACGGGGCCCTGCCCGGGGTCGGCGTACCGGACGGCGTTGGTCAGCACTGCCCGCACGCCCTGTTCGGCGGCGAAGCCGACGGTACGGGCGGCGAGCCGCAGCGAGCCGGGGCCGGTCCCCTCGCGGCCGTGGTGGACGGCTTCGAGGCGCAGGGCGTCGCCGTAGATCTCCCGCCAGGGGGCGAGCAGCGCGGCGGCCCGGTCGGGCCGGCCCGAGGCCAGCGCGGCCCCCACCTCGGAGGCGGGGCCGAGCAGCACGGTGAGCCCTTCGGCGGGCAGCGCGTCCCGGCCGACCAGTGGCTGCCCGGCATCCGGGTCCCCGGCGCCGGGGGCGTGGGCGGTGGTGACCAGCCGGCAGAGCTCGGCCCAGCCATGGGCACCGTCCCGGGCCAGGAAGGTGACCCGGGGTGCGGATTCATCGACAAAGGCACCCCCACGGACCGGCACGCGCGCCCGGTAGGCACCCTCCTCCCCCTTCGCCCGCCCCTCCACCTGTCGCGCCACCGCGAGCTCCACCCCGAAGACCGGCCGTATCCCGGCCCCCTCGCACGCCCTGGCGAAGCGGACCGCGCCCGCGAGGCTGTCACGGTCGGTCAGCGCGAGGGCGTCCATCCCCCGCTCGGCGGCGCGCTCGGCCAGCCGCTCCGGATGCGAGGCCCCGTACCGCAGGGAGAACCCGGAAACGGTATGCAGATGCGTGAACCCGGGCATCCGCACCTCCTGGACCGATCCGTACTCGCCACCCCCTCGCTCTCCACCATAGACCAAGTTTCGAACGTTCGTACGATAACCGAGGGTGCGGCCACCTCTCCGCCATTCGGCCCGCCACCGCCTGCGCGAACCACGCCCTGGCCGGACCGTGGGGGCATGACATTCGCCGACGAGGTGAAGAACGCCGTCACGACACGGGCCGCACTGCTGGTCATCGGCGTACTGGCGCTGCAGCTGCTGTTCATCGCCTCCTACGTCGGCGCGCTGCACAGGCCCGACCCGACGGACGTCCCCTTCGGGGTCGTCGCCCCGCAGCAGGTGTCCGGGCAGCTCGTCGCTCAGCTGGACGACCTGCCGGGCGGCCCGCTCGATCCGCGCGCGGTCTCCGGCGAGGCCGAGGCCCGCCGCCAGATCCAGAACCGCGACATCGACGGCGCCCTGATCGTCAGCCCCACCGGGGCGACCGACACCGTGCTCGTCGCCTCCGGCGGCGGCACCGTGCTGGCCACCTCGCTGACCACGATCATCAAGGAGGCGGAGGGGCCCCGACAGCGCACGGTACGGACCGTGGACGTGGCCCCCGCCTCCCCCGACGACTTCGACGGCCTCTCTTCGTTCTACCTGGTCGTGGGCTGGTGCGTCGGCGGCTACCTCTGCGCCTCGATCCTGGCGATCAGCGCGGGCGCCAAACCCGCCAACCGGCAGCGCGCGGTGATCCGCACCGCGGTCATGGCGCTGTACTCGATCGCGGGCGGGATCGGCGGTGCGGTCATCATCGGCCCGGTCCTCGGCGCGCTCCCGGGCAGCGTGTGGGCCCTGGCCGGTCTGGGCGCCCTGGTCGTCTTCGCGGTCGGCATGATCACGCTCGCCCTGGAGGCACTCACCGGCATCGTCGGGATCGGTCTGGCCGTCCTGCTCATCGTGATCGCGGGCAACCCGAGCGCGGGCGGCGCCTTCCCGCTGCCGATGCTGCCGGACTTCTGGCGGGCGATCGGCCCCGCCCTGCCGCCCGGCGCGGGTACCTGGGTGGCCCGCTCGATCGCGTACTTCAAGGGCAACGCGGTCACCGGCCCCCTGCTGGTGCTCTCCGCCTGGGCGGTCGCCGGCACGGTCCTGACCCTGCTCCTGTCGATGCGCCGCTGGGGCCCGGAGGAGGCGGGGCGGAGGACGGCTCCCGGGGAAGCGGCGGCCTCCCCCGGGAGCGGCTCGCACCTGGGCTGAGCCCCGGTATCAGCCCAGCATCGTCGGCGCAGCGGTAGCGCATCCGGCCCCTGCCGCCCGTGTTGTTGTGGCGGCGTGCGGCAGCGAGCTCTTCGCGCGGCGGCCGGCCGCAGGGGCGCTCTATGCCCGCTCCGCCCCCGGCGAGGTGTCGACGTCCTGGCCGGCCCAGGTCTGCTGCGGGGTGCGCCACAGGACGTCGACGCCGAACACGTCGTGGACGGTGGCGGCCGACCAGTCCTCGGCCGGGGGCCCGGACAGGACGAGGCAGAGACGGTCGGCCGGCGTGGGCAGGATGTGGTTGATCTCTCGGAGGCGTGCCGCTCCCGCGCGGAGGTCGGCGTACGCGCGAAGGCCGGCGCCGAGCACCTCGTAGAGCACATGGCCGTTGTCCGTGACGCAGGTGACGTCGACGACCGGATGTTCGGGTTCCAGCTCCCGGCCCGCGCGCAGGAGGGCCGCCTTCAGTTCGAAGCGCACCGCCTCATGGGTCTTACACATGCGGTCCGTCGCGGCCGAGGCCGCGAGGACGTCGAGGAGGCCCGTGGGCTGTTCCGCGTGTTCCGGTGCGGTGGGCGCGTCCGCGGTGGTGGTCATGGGTTCTTCTTCCTTCGGCTCGAACGGCTCAGGTGCCTCGGGTGACTCAGGTGCCTCGGGTGTCTCAGATGCCTCGGGTGACTCAGGTGTCTCGGACGGCTGTGTGGAGTCCGCGCCGTCCTGCTCGTCCTCCGCCACCGGTCCGGCTGCGCCGCCGATGCGGCGCTCGAGGGTCCGGCGCGCCTCGGCCAGCTCCTCGGCCAGGCCGCTGCGCTCCAGTTCGGCGCGGAACCGGTCCAGGTCGGGTGCGCCGGAGGAGGAAGCGCGGTTGGCGTCGGCCGCCAGGTCGCGCAGCAGGTTCAGGCGGGCCCGGTCCGGAGAACCGAGGACATGCCAGACGTCCAGCCAGTCGTGCTGGTCCAGGCGCAGGCACCGGTTGGCCATGCCCTTGAGCTCCGACAGCCGGGCACGGAAGTCCTCCGGGACGGTCCCGCCGGCCAGGTCCTCGACGACTGCGAGCGCGTCCGCGTAACGCCGGGCCATGGTGGGCGAGATGGGCCGGCGACCGCGTGCGTCAACGGTGACGAAGCTGACGCTGGAGGCGTGACGGAGCACCCAGGCGTCCAGCTCCGCCCCGTGGGCGGGAGGTGTCGAGCCATGGCGCACGGCCATAAGCAGCGGACGGTCCGTGGCCGGGGAGATCGCCTCGACCTTGTAGTTGCCGCCGGTGGTGTGACCGATGACCCGGACCCGGATGTCGGTACCGATCTCCGGGACGTCCGATACAGCCACCGGTGCGGTGCCGGTGCCGGAATCGACCTCGGATCCGGCCTCGGGGAGCGGCTCCTGCGTGCCTCCGGCGGTGTCCGTCAGGGCCTCCGGGAGGGGGGCGGTGTGCAGAACGGTCAGGCTCTGGGTGCTGCGGGTCAGTGCGACGTACAGCTGGCGCAGCCCGGACGGGCCGCGGTCGGCGATGGTGGCGGGCTCGACGACGAGGACGTGGTCGTACTCCATGCCCTTGGCCTGCGCGGCGGCCAGCACGGACACCGCCTCACGTTCCTGCGCCGTGATCCCGTGGGCCTCGTCCAGGTGGCGGGCGATCTCGTCGAGCCAGCCGGAGTCGTCGGGGACGATGACGGCGACGGACCGCAAAGTGCGCCCGTCGCTGCTGCCGACGAGGCGGACGGCCTGGGTGACGGTGTCGCCGAGCAGCTTCCACGGCTCGGTGGCGATCGTCCGTACCGCGTCCGCACCGGCCTCCCGCACGGCCGTCGGGTAGGGCAGCGAGGGTGCGACCGCGCGAGCCAGGGGGGCGACGAACGCCATGATCTCGGCGGGTACGCGATAGCTGGTGGTCAGTTCCTCGACGCGCCAGTCACCGTGGTCGGACAGGAGCGCGCCGAGGCGGTCCCATCCGGTGTACGGGTAAGGGCCGGTGGCCTGGGCCAGGTCACCGAGGACGGTCATCGAACCGCCTCGCGCGACGCGGCGGCGCAGGGCGCGGGCCTGCATGGGCGTCAGGTCCTGGGCCTCGTCGGCGACGATGTGGCCGTAGCGTCGCGGGGTCTCACCCGTGATGAGGTGGCGGAGCTCTTCGAGACAGACACGGTCGTCCAGGGACCAGGGGTCGTCCTCGGCCCGCTCTGCCCTGGCCCGGTGCAGGGCGGCCTGTTCCGTCTCGTCGAGGATTCCCTCGGCGCAGGTGCTCAGCAGGTCGGGCGAGTCGTAGAGGCTGCGCAGCGCTTCCCGGGCGCCCGGTGACGGCCAGGCACGGTCGAGGAGTCGCTCCACCTGACGGTTGCGTTCCAGGCTGCGGCGGATCGTGCCGTCCGCGCCACGACGAGGGGCCAGGGCTGCGAGTTCCCGCAGGAGCCGGTCGACGAGCAGGCTGCGGAAGCGGTCACGGCGCTCGCGGTGGGCGCCTTCGCCGCCACGCGCCTCCTCGAAGAGGGCCTGGACCTCGGAGCGCGGGACGCGCAGGGTCGTGCTGCCTGCGGTGACGGTGAACGCCGGCTCGTCCCCGTCGAAGGAGGGCGGGGTGAGGAGGCGGTCGATGGCCTCGGGGCGGCACTCCTGCTCGACACGGCGCCGCAGGACGGCGGCCATGCGCTCGTCGGACTTCACCAGCCGTGACTTCGGCGTGTCGGTGCCGAGGATCTCGCCGTCCCACAGACGGGAGAGCTGGACGGCGTTGACGTCGCGCGTGCCGAGGGTGGGCAGGACCTGGCCGACGTAGTCGAGGAACCGCTGGTGCGGGCCGATGACCAGCATGTCCTGCGCCTTGAAGTGGTTGTTGTTGACGAGCCAGGTCACGCGGTGCAGACCGACCGCGGACTTGCCCGTGCCCGGCCCGCCCTGCACGACGAGGATGTCGGACGGAGAACCCGTGACCAGGTCCATCTGATCGCGGCGGATGGTCTCGACGATGTCCCGCATGCGGCCGCTGCGGGAGCGCTGGAGCTCACGGAGCAGGAGGTCGTCCGGCTGGAGGGGCTTGCGGCGCTGGAGCCGGGCGACATCGGCGGGGGTACGGACCGGCGGGCGCGCACCGGGTGTGGCGGCGCCCGGCCTCTCCGGGTCCGCTCCGTCGGCGTCGACGGGCTCCGGGGCGACGGCGTCGTCCCCTGCCGTCCGGGGCGTCGGGACGGCAGGAAGCGCGGAGCTGGGGACGGCTACGGGAACAACCGGAGCGATGTCGTCGAAGTAGTCCTCGACGACGCGCTGCACACAGCGCAGTTGGCGCCGCAGAGTGATGTCACCGGGAGTGTCCGGCTGCGCCGCGAGCCACTTGGTCGCGACCGGGCTGGTCCACAGCACGACGACGGTGTCACGGGTACGGATGTCGGAGACGGCACGCCGCCCCACGTACCAGGGCCGGCACTCCCCGCCCGTCATTTCCGGCGCGTCGACGCGGGCGGTGACCAGAGATTCGCCACCGAGTCCGTCGTACGCCGCCGCCTTCTCCTCGGTGTCGAGCCGGTTGGCGATGCCGTCCTTGTTACTGGCGGCGGCAGTTGCCGCCGAGGCCCCGGTCATCTCGGCCAGGCGCTCGGCGTAGCAGTCGTACGCGCGGTCCACGGCCTTCTGTTCATCGCCGATGACCTGATCGCGTGTGGTGGTGTTCATCTACTGCCCCTCCCTGGCAACCCAGTGGAACGCCGCTACGGGCATGCGCCCGCCCCCCGGCCAACTGGTCTGCCGTGTCGCACCCTTGAGTGCCGGTCAGTACCGCCATCCAAGCATCGCACCCATTAACTCAGTTCACAACCACTTCGTTAGTCCGGGATTGCCGAGCCACCCCCGTAAGAAGTCGCCCGACCGGCACGATCACCATTGACTCAGTTCACGATTGAACAACATTTCAATCGCGCCCACACGGTCTTGGAGTGGGCGGCAGGGACCGTGCACCCCCCAGCGCTCGGCGTAGGCGTCGACAAGGGGGCAGGCCACGGCCCGAGAGAGCGTCAGTGAGCAGTTTCAGCGTTGCCTCTCCAGGGTGAGGACGGCTTTGGCGATTGACGTCATGCGGTTCGGGCTGCATCGCGGTCTTCGGAAGATTCGCCAGGATTTGAGTCGCGCCATAGCGCGTTCGACGGGTGCTCGGGTCGTGGCCAGTGCCCGGTTGACCGTCCGTTCTGTCGGTGTCAGCCGGCCGTTGGGTGAGCGTCTGCGGCCGGTGGTGACCCAGGGGCCGGCGCCGGGGTAGGCGCGGTCGGCCAGGATGGGAACACAATCGGCGCAGGTCAACGACTTCATCGGGGACAAGAGCACCAGCCTGGGAGCCTAGTTGCTCCAGCGCGGCGGGGAGGGGCGATGGTGTTCGGGCAGGCACGGTCTCGCTCGGCCCTCAGGGGTCTGGACAACCACATGATCACCAACGGCAGTACCTGCACCGCTGTCCGGGTCTCGTTGCCGCACACCAAGTGTGACGCCAAGTCAATCGTGAACAGGCCGAATCGGAGCGACCTCGACTACACGTTGCCCCTGCGCGACGAGCGCGTCCGGACCCATCAGCCGGGCGTCACGCATCCAACGGGACCCGTTCCGGCCATCACGTGGCTCCCGCACATTCTTCCGGTCACTATTCTGGTGCTCGAGGACTATCGCGCATCCCAGATGGATGCCAGGGGTTCGGCTGGTGAAGGCGAGAATTCAGCGGATAGAGTATGGCTCGCGATGGCGGTCAGTGAGGTCGGCGGTGGGGGGTGAAAAGACTGTGATTGACTTCCAAGAACAGGCAACCCAGGGCCCTCCTGCCCGAGATTCTGAACGCGCGTTCGCTTGTCCTGACCTGCAACACTTACAACTCGACCTCAGCATCCTCAAGCGATCACCACAAAGCGGTCCACGCAACAGCAGTGGGCCCTTTTTTCTTTTCCGTGAGCGTTCGCCGCTGGCGTCCCCGCCGGGGCCACGAGGTGGACGTGCAGCGAGAAGCGGGTGCTTCGTTTCATGACAAGAGAAGTGTGGAGTGTGATGCCATGAACCGAGTCGGAAGAGACTCGCCCCGGTCGGCTCTAAGGCTTGTGGAGCCGCTGGCGCGCATGGGGTTAGCTGTTCTTCTGCTGGCAGGCGGCGCCATGGGGGCGACGGCTGGACCAGCCGCCGCTTCGACCGCCGATGGCACGGTGACGGTCGAGGTGCTGCGCGACTTCTTCGGCACCGGCGTGATCAACACGACGATGGACGTGCCGCAGCGGGGCATGAAGGTGGAGATCTCCGACCCCTCCGGGCACGAAGTCACCGGCGTAACGGACACCACCGGAAAGGTCGTAGTGTCGCGGTCGACCGTACTGACCGGCGGCCAGTACCGCGTCGACGTCAGCATCCCGGCACCGTACAGCGGCTATCTGCGGGCGGCGCCTGCGTCGACGGCGGAGAACCACTTCGACAGCTTCACGTCGTTCGTGGATGTGTCGGGCGGAAAGAACGCCTCGGTGGTGACAGGGGTGTGGGACCCGGCCGACTACGCGCTGCCGGACTCACGGTACTTCGTGCCGATCCACAACGGCGCCAACGGGACCGACAACCGGGCGTTGGTGGCGTTCGGGACGGAGGCCCGGGGCACGTGTCCCACCGATGTGGCGTGCCCGACCACGCTGGCTACGCAGGACCAGGTGGGCACGACGTTCGGGTTGGCGTACGACACGTCCCGGACCCGGCTGTTCCAGAGTGCGTTCGCCCGCCGGTACGCCCCTTACGGGCCGCAGGGCGGGGGCGCGATCTACACGGTGCCGGTCAACGGCTCGGGTGCGCCGGAGCTGTTCGCGCGGGTGCCGGACGCCGCGGTGACGCGGCACGACACCGCGAACATGATCAAGGATGCCGGGTTCACCGACGCGCCGGGCAAGGAGAGCATCGGTGGCCTGGCCCTGTCGGCGGACGGCTCCACGCTGCACGCGGTGAACCTGCGGACCCGCAGCCTGGTGAGCTTCGACGCGACAGGGGCCACCGCCGAGGAGCCCAAGTCGACGGTCCCGATCCCGGACCCGGGGTGCGCGAGCCCCGACGACTGGCGGCCGTTCGGTCTCCAGGTCCACAACAACACGCTGTACGTCGGCGGCGTGTGCAGCGCGGAGAGCACGCAGCAGCGCGCGGACCTGAAAGCCTTCGTCTCCACCTACGACGGCAAACGGTTCACCACGGTGCTGAGCCAGCCGCTCACGCAGGAACGCGGCAGCGTCTTCGGTTCCGGCGACCGGGCCACCCACTGGAACCCGTGGAACACCAGCCTGGACACGTGGGACGACCGGAAGTCGGGCAACGTCTTCATCGATCCGCAGCCGGAGCTCTCCTCGCTCGCCTTCGGCCGCGACGGCTCGATGATCCTGGGTTTCCGTGACCGGTTCATGGACGTGCTCAGTTGGGGAGGGCTGGACCCCCGCCCGGGGGACGACACGCCGGAGAACGGCATGTCCGGTGGTGACATCACCATGGTCTGCGCCACTCCCACCGGTGAATACCAGTGGGAAGGCACCGGGAACTGCCCCAACAACGCCACCCCCGCCAACAACGGCGGCCAGGCCGCCGATGTCGTCGAATACTTCCCGGGCGACTCTTACGCCAACGCGCACCAGGAGACCGCGCTGGGATCGGTGGCCTATATCCCGCAGCAGGAGTGGGTCGTCAGCACGGAGTTCGACCCGGTCGTCAACGTCGCGACCTCAGGGACCGGGTACCACAACATCACGACCGGTCAGGGCCCCGGCAACAACCCGACCGCCAACGGGTTCCAGTTCGTCAGCCGGGAACAAGGCGGGTTCGGCAAGGCCGGCGGGCTCGGTGACATCGCGTACGCGGCGGCGAACGCGCCGATCCAGATCGGCAACGTCGTGTGGTTCGACGGCGACCACAACGGGATCCAGGACCCGGGGCACGTGCTGCTGCCGGGGGCGACGATCAATCTTCTGGACGCGGACGGCAAACAGGTCGCCACGACCAGGACCGACGCCGCCGGCGAGTACTACTTCGGTGGTGTCGGCGCCGAGTACGAGCTCACACCGGGAGCGAAGTACACGGTCCAGTTCGACGTGTGCACCGCGGACACCAGCCAGGTGCCCGAGCAGCCCTCGGCGAGCGAGCTGAGGTTCACGCTCCCGCGGGCCGGTGACAACCGTGCGCATGACTCCAACGTGACTCCGCCGACCACCGGGCAGTTGTGCAACGGCTACGCGCCCGTCACGGCGCCGGACAAGCCGGGTGGGGTCGATCACACGATCGACGCCGGGGTGTACATCCCGAAGGAATCGCCGACCCCGACACCCACGCCGACACCGACACCGACACCCACGCCGACTCCGACGCCGCCCGCGGCCTCCACGCCGCCGTCGCCCGCGCCGCCTGTCAACCACCCGGCCCCGGCCGGTGGGGGCGGGGGTTCGATGGCGAACACCGGTACGCCCGGGCTGGCGGAGATGATCGGCATCGCCGGTCTGCTGGTGGGTGCGGGCCTGGTCATCGCGTTCGTGACCCGGAATCGTCACGCCCGGCAACACTGAACGAACCTCACAACGGTGATCTGCCCGTCCGCGTTCCGGACGGCGCGGACGGGCAGATCACCTCTCGGCCGGTCCAGGAGGGCCGGCCTTGGCGTCGTCTGCCACCACACCGTCCGGCCGCCTCGAGCCCACGGCGGCCGGACGGTGTGGTGATCGAAAGGATGAATCGGAGAGTGTCAGCGTCGAACCGCGCGCGGAGCGTGAGAATCCGGCAAGCCCCACCGGGCCGTCCGGCTGACCGGCGCCGATGGCCGCGGTCGCGCCGGGCCGCGGCCGTCATCGGCATCGCGGCCGTCGGGGTGGCCGCGGTGGCCGCGTTCCTGGTCACCGACGGCGGCTCCGGCGCCGACGGTCCGCGCCCGTTGACGACGGATGAGGCGAGCCGGCTGGCGATCACGCGATTCCGTAACTACCAGGCGCAGGGCCGCGCGGTGACGATCACCGTGCCGGGCACCGCCGGCGGGCTGACCGTCACCGGGTCCATCGACTATCGGCGCAAGGTCGGTTACGGCGTGGTGCACGGCACCGGGCGCGCCAAGTCCAGCGAAGGGCTGATCCAGTGGACGCCCACCTCGGTGCAGGTCCGCCCGATGACGGACGCCCCGGCGCACGCACCCGCGTCGCCGCCCCGTTCGGGCTGGTCCGACCGTCCGCTGCTGTCGTCCGGCAGCGCGCTGGACACCTCCCTGTCCATCGCGCTCGGTCTCGGCGGCGACCGGCCGGACAACGCAGAACTGCTGCCGCAGAACGGTGCCGCCTGGTGGGGGCGGGAGCAGGTGGACGGGCGCCGGGTGGACGTCATGACCGGGCCGTCCTCCCCTGACCGCTCCGGTACGGCGGGCAACGTGCGCTACTGGATCGGCTCCGACGGCACCATGTACCGGGTCCGCGTCAGCGTGGGTTCGCAGCCGGAGCCGGTGGTCATCGATTTCGCCACCCACACGTACGTTCCGGTCAAGCCGGTACCCGGGACCACCCCGACCGGGTAGCCGCTGTTCAGGACGTCTGCACCCGCGCGTTCGCGGCGAGCAGGGACGTCGGCGGCAGCCGGATGCCCTCCGTCTTCGGCAGGGCCGGGACGGGCGGGACAGCGGTGGCGCCCGCGGTGGCGGCGTCGGGGAACTGCGGCTGCGAAGCAGGCGCCGCGACCGCGGTGAACGGGATGCCACCGGGTGCCTTCGGCACCACCCACGTGCCGTCCGGCGAGGGCGGCCCGGCCGGAAGGGGGCAGGCCGCAGTCGTCGCGAGCCGGGCGGGCACGGTGGTGCGCAGGTCATTGCCGTGCAGGCAGTTGCCCCGTCCCCGCGTGGCGGTGGGGAACGTCCAGCCGACGTCAAGTCCGTTGCCGGTGAAGGTGTTGTCCACGATCTGGTTGCCGACCGGAGGTATGTCGACGGTTGCGGTGATCACCAGCCCGGCGTTGCGGTTGCCGGCGATGCGGTTGCGGATGAACCGGTTGTCGCTGCCGCCGTCGACGCCGATGCCGATGCCCCACCCGCCGTCGGCCTGCTCCGGGGTGGCCGTCTGCTGGTTGGCGGCGATCAGATTACCCGCGATGACGGAGCCCTTCTGCGGGAGCAGTTTCTCCTGGTGGTCGGAGTTGGTGGTCAGGCCGACCCGGTTGCCGACCAGGCGGTTGCCGACCACGTACATGTCCTCGCTGGCGTTGGTGCCTTCGTAACCGACCGCGTTGAGTTCGGCGACGTTGTCCCGCACCACGATGTTGCAGGGCTTGCACTGGCCGACATAGATCCCCGAGTCGGCGCTGCCCGACGCGTACGAGTGCGCGATGACACCGTTCTGGGCGGAGAATGCGTAGATGCCGTACAGACCGTTGCGGGTCGCGGTCACGTGGGAAACCAGGAACGACTTCAGGAAGGTGACGGGCTCGTCGCCGGTGTCGTAGCCGCCGCTTCCTCCCGGCAGGCCGGCGGCCGCCTTCGCCGAACCGGTGACCAGGACCCCGTTCTGCGTGTTGTTCTCCACGGTCAGGTTCTCCACGGCCACCCCGGGCGCCGAGACGACGACGCCGTTCGGCTGCTGCAACCGCCCGTCGATGACGACCTTGTCCCGGGACTCACCACGAAGAGTCACGCGAGGCGTGGAGACCTTCACCGATTCGTGGTACACGCCCGGCGCGACCAGCACCAGGTCACCGGGGTGAGCGAGAGACACCGCGTCCGAGATGCTCGGGGCGTCAGCCGGCACTCTGATCGTCACATGGGCGCCGGGCGGTCGCCGGCCGCGGTTCGACCCGTCATCGCCGGGCCCGCAGCCCACCAGTACACATGGCAGTGTGCTCAATAACGCGACCATCACGCGAAGACGGAGACGAGGCATGGCCTCATCCTGGCATGAAGTCATCCGGGCATGAAAGCCGCCCAATTCGCCGCCGCCAGAACGGATATGGCATTCTTCACACCGTGAGCCGAGCCGAGTCCCATCTGTCACGCCGCGCGTTCATCGGCGCCACCGGGGCCGTGGCGGCCACAGGGCTCACCGTCGGGTGCGAATCGCCTGCAACTCAGCCAAGCCGCCCCCCTTCCTCCGCACGGGTGTCGCCGGTCGGCCGCTATCAAGCAGGCATCACGCTCCCCCACCCGGCCCAGCCGAACCTCCTGGCGGTGGTGGCCGAACTCGGCGACGGCGTGGCCGTCGGCCCGCTGCTGGCCGAACTCGGCCAGGCCATTCGCACGCTCACCGCGGGGACCGATCCACGGCTGCTGGGCCTGCCGCCGGGCGATCTCACCGTGACGATCGGAGTGGGCCCACGCCTGGTGCGCATGGCCGATCCCTCCCTGCCCGGCGCGGCGGACCTCCCCCAGTTCTCCCGCGAGCAGATCGCTTCCCAGGCGCGCGGCGGCGACCTGTTGATACAGATCTGCGCCAGCGACGCCCTGCTGTTACCGGTCGTCACCGCCGCGCTCCTGGCGCAGACCGGTGGCCGGATGCGCGAACGCTGGCGCCAGTCCGGACGCCGCGGTACGAACGTCCCCGTGCATCAGGGGCTTTCCGCGCCACGAAGCCCGCTCGGTTTCATCGACGGCATCGTGGGACCGCACACGGCGGCCCAACAACAACGCCACCTGTGGCTGGCCGGGCCGGCTCCGGTCGCCGGCGGCACCCTTGCCGTACTACGGCGCATGAAACTCGACCTGCCGCGGTTCGCCGCGCTCTCCGTCGCCGACCAGGAGGCGGTCTTCGGTCGACGCCGAGCCACCGGCGTGCCTCTCTCCGGCGGCACCATCGCCTCGGACCTGAACCTCGGCGCCAAAACACCGGACGGTCGCTACCTCATTCCGGCAGACGCCCACGTCCGCCGGGCCAACCCCAACATGGTCGGCGTCGGCCTCATGCTCCGCCGCTCCTACAGCACCGACGAGCCCACGCCCGGCCTGCTCTTCATCAGCTTCCAGAACGACTTACGCACATTCACCAACACTCTTGCTCATATGGATGATTCCGACGCACTGCTGCGATTCACCACCACCACCGCCAGCGCAACCTTCCTCATCCTCCCCGGCTTCGACGAGCAGCACCCGCTCGGCGCCCAGATGTTCCACTGAACAGGTCAACGAGGATGCTGTGGCCGTTCGGCTACCCGCCGATCCTCGTCGTGCCCCTGCGCGCCGCGGTCCCGACGGAGAACTGCAGCTTCCGGTGGGCGGCCGCCCGAGCCGGCTGACGATCGGCGGGCGTGCCAGGACTGGTCGGAACGCCAGGGCGGCGGTGGACGGATCCGGGCCAGTAGCGTGCCCGGCAGGATGGTCAGTAAGTGAGCGGGCCCACACTGATGCTGGGCACCGGCATGCCGTTCTCGTCCTCGTCCGCCTCGGCGTCGGACGGGTCGAGGTCGACTTCGACGCCTGCCGGTTCGAGCGCGTCCCGGACACGCTGTCTCATCGACTCGCTCAGGTAGTTGTGGTGCAGGTTGAGCTTCCTGAGATGGGTCAGCGGCTGCCCGCTGAGCAGCGCCTCGGCGCCGGTGTCGGTCAAAGAGGCGCACATCCCCGCCCAGAGCGGCTACACCACTCCACGGGACGCCGACGTGATACCTACGTCGCCCTCGACTCCGGTGCCCGACGGCATCGGTCCCGGTGACCGGAGGGCCTCCACGCGTTGCGTGCCGGGACAGAGGCGGATCCCGCGCCGTGCGGGCCGACACCTGACAAACGTCATCTCTTCCTGTGCACGAGCTCGTTCCACAGGAGGATGGATGGCCGGTGTGGCGCGCAGAGGATGGGAGCTCTGCCACACACACCTGATGAGACGGGACCCGTCCATGCCCAACAGCACCCACCCGAACCCTCACCCCGGCCACCGGAGAGTGCGCCTGGCCGCCGTGGCATCGGCGGCGCTGCTGTCGCTCGTGGTCGGCGCGCTTCCGGCCGGCGCCGCGGCCCCGCTGTCGCCCTCCGCCACCACATCTGCCGTCTCCACCACGTCCGACCTCGACCGGAACGCGCTGCGCGCCTCCCTCGACGCCTTCCACCAGGCGGGAATGTACGGGGCCTATTCAGCGGTCAGGGACGGCTCCGAGCAGTGGCGCGGAGCGACAGGCGTCGCCGACATCGAGACCGGACGGCCGATGCACCCGGACTACGAGCACCGGGTCGGCAGCATCACCAAGACCTTCACCTCGGTGGCAGTCCTCCAGCAGGTGGCCAAGGGCCGGATCGGCCTGGACGCCCCCATCGGCGACTACCTCCCGGAGGTGGTGCCGGGTGAGCGGGGCCGCCAGGTGACGGTGCGGATGCTGCTGAACCACACGAGCGGCATAGCGGACTACATACTGCCTGCTTTCCCCAAGCTGGCTACCGACCCGGGGCCGGCCCTGGACGAAGGCCGTTTCCGCCGGCTGGCCCCTGAGGAGCTGGTCCGCCTCGGCCTGGCCGCCGAGCCGCCGGCGCCCCGTGGCACGCACTCGTACGCGAACACCAACTACATCATCGCCGGGCTGCTGCTGGAGAAGGTCACGGGCCAGGACCCGGAGGCGTACATCACCAGGAACGTCATTCGTAAGGCCGGACTGCGGCACACGTACTTTCCGCGCTCCGCCCGCATATCGGGGCCGCACGCCAAGATGTACGAGTCGTTCTACGGATTCATAGAACCGGCACGTGACTACAGCGTCTACAACATGTCGTGGGCCGGGACAGCCGGTGCGATGGTCTCCACGATGAACGACCTCAACGACTTCTACCGCCGGCTCCTGAGCGGGAAGCTGCTCGGCGCGGCGGAGCTGCGGGAGATGAAGACGACGGTTCCCGCGTACGAGCCGGCTCCGGGACAGGAGGTGGCGATGCGGTACGGCCTGGGCCTGTACACCCTCAAGATGCCCAGCGGCGGCTGGTACTGGGGCCACGACGGTGGCGTGTTCGGAGCGGGGACCTGGGCGCTGTCCACAGAGGACGGGCGCCGCCAGGCCGCGATCGGCTACAACCTGATGAAGTACGAGCGGTTCGGCGAGGACGGCCGGCCGCTGCCGGACCCGATCGGCAACGCGCTGTTCGGATACATGGACGGCGCACTGAGCGGCGCCCCGGCCGAGCGGGCCCACGGCACATCGCCGGTGCCCCAGCGCCTGGTCGCCCCCGAGCAGCTGCGACGCTAGCCTCGCCGGCTTGTACGGGCGTTGTACGGGCGTTGTACGGGTCGGGGCCGTGACGTGGGAACGGCCCCCGCTGTTGAGCCATGTCCAGTCGCAGTGGGTGACCGGAAGGGCGTGAGGGCAGTGCGGGAGACGCGGAACGGGCGCGCGACGACGGTGAAGGCCAAGGAGGACAGCGACCTGCCGGGGGTGTGGGTGGCGTACGGGACGCTGCTCCAGCACCTGCGTAAGCGGGCCGGGTTGAACCAGCAGGCGCTGGGTGAAGCCATCGGCTACTCGCTGGAGCAGGTCGCCTCGGTCGAGCAGGGGCGGCGGGCCGCGAAGGTGACGTTCACGGTCGCGGCGGAACGGGTGCTGGGTGCGGGGGGTGTCCTGGACGTGCTCCAGGGCGAGGTGGACCGGGCGAAGCTCCCACGCTTCTTCCGGAACTTCGCGCTCATCGAGGCGGAGGTGCTGAGCCGCTTCTCCTACGACCCCCTGCTGGTGCCGGGGCTGTTGCAGACGGAGGCGTACGCACGGGCGGTGTTCGCCGGCCACTGCCCGCCGTTCAGCGAGGAGATCGTGGATCAGCACACCGAGGCGCGGCTGGGTCGCCAGAGACTGCTGACGCGGGATCCGTTGGCGGAGCTGTCCTTCATCATCGGGGAGGAGGCGTTGCGGAACCCGGTGGGCGGGGTCGAGGTGATGCGTGAGCAGTGGCAACACCTGCTGAAGATGGGGACCTTGCGCAACGTGGAGGTCCAGGTGATGCCCACAGGAGGCGGCTTCCATACCGGCTTGGACGGTCCGTTCGTTCTGATCGAAACGAGCGAGCTCCGGCGCCTTGGATACATCGAGTCTCAGGAGATCGGGTGCATCGTCAGCGATCCGGCGGACGTCAGCGGCTTCGCACTGCGATATGGCAAGCTGCGAGCGCAGGCACTGAACGCCCAGGAGTCTGCGCGGCTCATCGAACAGCTGGTGGGAGAGACATGAGCATGGAGCAGGTAACCGGGAACGTGGACGAGCTGCGCTGGTTCAAGAGCAGCTACAGCGGATCGGGCGGCGGCGACTGCGTGGAGGTGGCTGCCGGCCACGGAGCGATCTACGTGCGGGACTCGAAGGTCGCGGGCAGCGGGCCTGTGCTGCGGGTCGGCCCTGGCCAGTGGGCGGCGTTCGTGTCGCTTGCACGGGGGTAGTTCCGACGAGACGTCCCGCACGGAACCAACGGGCTTGTCCGCATCATGTGAGGTGATGCGGACAAGCCCGTCGTCATGCAGAAGGCTCAGCAGGGAGCGTCCTCGGCGCCTTCATCGAGATCTGCGCCGCCCCATGCTGCCAACTGCTCCGCGCAGCACCCCTCTGGAGCGAATGCATCCATATTCCCAAGCCTCCACATTTCCTGCACGGCGAAATCACGAGTCTGACCTGTGAACAAAGTCAATGACCGTAGTAGCCTGCCAGGATTCAGGCCGCCAGGACGCCGACCCTCCCGGCCCGACAGGACCCGGAGGCCCTCGCATGCGTACAACCGACGCCGTACCCGTCAGTCTCGCCGAGATCGCCCGGATCGCGGGCGTGGGGCGTGCGGCGGTCAGCAACTGGCGCCGGCGCCATGACTCGTTCCCGTCCCGCATCGGCGGTACGGACGTCAGCCCCCAGTTCTCGCTGTCCGAAGTGGAGCAGTGGCTGCGGGACAACGGCAAGCTCCACGACGTCGCCGGCCGGGAATTCCTGTGGCCCCGGTTCGAAGCGCTCGGCAGCAGGGACGCTTCAGGGCTCGCCGTCGCCGAGGCGGCCCGCCGGATGCTCGCGCCCCGGACTCGTTCCACGCTCCCGGGCCTCACCGACGAGGCACGCGATCTGGCCGGTGACGCCGCCCGGCTCGGGCGGAGCGAAGGACCGCGCGAGACGTTCGAGTTCCTGTTGCAGCGCTGGCTCGACACCCACGTACGCCAGCTGAGCAGCACACCCGCGCAACTGGCGTCCCTCATGGCCAGGATCGCGCTCGGCACCCGGCTCGGTGCAGGCGCCGACGGCCTGACGGTCTTCGATCCGGCGTGCGGCACGGGGCATCTGCTGGTGGCGGCCGCACAGGAGTACACCGGCCCGGGACCGGCCCTGGTGGGATGTGAACGCGATCCGGCGCTCGCCGCCCTCGCCACCGCCCGCCTCGGTTTCGTGACGGAGGACCGGGCCGACGAGCGTACGGAGATCGTGACGGCCGATGCGCTGCGAGCCGATCCGTTCGCAGGGCTGCGGGCCGACATCGCGCTGTGCAACCCACCCTTCAACGAACGTGACTGGGGCTACGAGGAGCTGGCCACCGACCAGCGCTGGACCCATGGGCTGCCGCCGCGCACCGAGCCGGAGCTGGCCTGGGTCCAGCACCTGCTGACACACCTGCGGCCCGGCGGCACCGCCGTGGTCGTCCTCCCCCCGGCCGTCGCGTCACGCAAGGCGGGCCGCCGCATCCGGGGGTCCCTGCTGCGTACGGGAATGCTGCGGGCGGTCATCGCCCTGCCGCCGGGCTGCGCGCAGCCGCACAGCGTCTCGCTCCAGCTGTGGGTCCTGCGAGCGGCTCCCGACGGCCCCGCCTCCGCGGGCCCGGTCACCCAGAACGCCCTTCTGATCGACGCGACCCGGTCGGGCGAGCCGGGGGCACGTGAACAGGGCCCCGACTGGGTCCCGCTGACGGACTTCGTCCTGTCCGCCGTGTCACAGCTCGACGCACCGGAGGGTGACCTTCCGGACGGAGCCGTACGGATCCCGCTCATCGACCTGCTGGACGACGAGGTGGACGTCACACCGGGCCGCCACACCTCTGCGGGGGGTGACCCGTCGGACGTCGAACTAGCGGACTTGTGGGGTGAGTTGACCGGATCTCTCGGTCAACTGACCGAACTGGCGGAGCACCTGTCGAAGCTGGGGCTCTCGACCGGGGACCCCTGCACGACGGCCACCGTCGGCGACCTCGTCAAGGCCGGAGCCCTCACTCTGCGCACCGGTCAGCAGCCCGCTGAGACCGTGGCGTCGACATCCCCCCACGACACCGGCATGCCGCTGCTCACCGTCCCCGACCTGCTGATGAGCGGCGCCCCGAGCGCTCGGGTGGCCCCCGAAGCCGCCGGGACGGTGGCCGAGGAGGGGGATGTCGTGGTCGCCGGTGTGGTCCGCGCGTTCAGGGCGTGGGTGCACGAAGGTCCGCCGATCGCCCTGGGGCCTCAGCTCCACGTCCTGCGCGTGGAGCCCGCGAAACTGAGCGCCCACTTCCTGGCCGGCTGCCTGCGCGCCCCGTCCAACGGCCGTCAGGCCGGCACACACGCCTCGAGTTCGTCCCGCGTGGACATCAGGCGCCTGCACGTGCTGCAACTGCCTCCGGAGGAGCAAGCCGGTTACGTGGAGGCGTTCCGCCGCCTCACCGCCTTCAGGCAGTTGCTGAGAAGAACGGACGTGCTCGGCGAGCAGCTCGCGGACGACATCAGCGACCGGCTCGCGGCGGGCGGACTGGCCACTGGAAGGTAGTCACGGCCCCGCCGGTGTGCGCGGGCGAGCCCGCCCCCTCGGGTGAGGGGGCGGGCTCGCCGGTTCGCCGGAACCGAAGGGAGACCGGAGGTCAGCCGATCTCGGCGCCGTATGCCGCCAGCGCCTCGGGCACCGGCTGGAAGAACGTCTCGCCACCGGACGAGCAGTCGCCGCTGCCGCCCGAGGTCAGACCGATCGCGGTGTCGCCCGAGAAGAGCGAGCCGCCGCTGTCGCCGGGCTCGGCGCAGACCGTGGTCTGGATGAGGCCGTTGACGATGTCGCCGTTGCCGTAGTTGACCGTGGCGTCCAGGGCGGTGACCTCACCGTCGTGGACCTGGGTGGTGGAGCCGCTGCGGGTCACCGACTGGCCGACGGTCGCGTCGCCGGCCTTGGTGATCGCCTGGGTGGAGCCGTCGTAGAGGTCCACCTCACTGGGGTGCTCCACGTCGGACGTGTACTTGACCAGGCCGTAGTCGTTGTCCGGGAAGCTGGAGCCTTCGTTGGCGCCGATCTCCGCGCCGCCCTGCGCGTCGGACCAGCTGGTGATCCCCTCGGTGCAGTGGCCGGCGGTAAGGAAGTACGGCTCGCCGTCCTTGACCACGTTGAAGCCGAGCGAGCAGCGTCCGCCGCCGCCCCAGATGGCTTCACCGCCCGCGATGAGGGGCTTGAACTCCCCTGCGGTCTTCTTCAGTTCGGCCTTGGAGCCGAGTGCCGCGACCACCTTGCCGAGCTTGTCCCAGGCCGCGCCGTCGACCGTGCGGTCGGCCGTGACGACGACCTTGTTGCTGACCGGGTTCACGGCCCAGGAGGTACCGGGGATGGTGGCCTTGTCGGCGAGGGTCTGCCGGGCGTTCGCCAGCTCGGCGAGCGTGTTCTGAACGATTCTGGCCTTGCCGCCCGCCTGGCGGACCTGCTCGGCCGCCGCCTCGTCGATGACGTTGACGACGAGGTGGTCGGCCTTGGCGTCGTAGTACGCGCCCGCCGTGTCGGCGCCCAGAGCCTTGTCCAGGGTGGCGGCGAGATTTCCGGCCGCGTGCGCGCTGAGGGTACGCGGGGTGAACTGGGGCACGTCGTCACTGGCGTTCGCGGTCTGGAACGTGAATCCTGCCGCGACCAGAGCGAGGACTGCCGATCCGGCCAGAGCCGCACGCTTCCTGGGTATGCGTCGGTGCTTCAACTTCGACCTCCTGTGGGGCCGTGCACGGACAAGTGGGGTGTCCGGAGCACGGAGGATGGGGCGCCCACTATTCCGATGCGTCCACTAGCACACAAGGTCGACTTCCGGACGCGCACACGACGACAACGGTTCACCCGCGAGCCGTTCACAAACCGGGCGTCGCCCCACGTCGGTTACGTTCGCGAACACTCGGTGCAACGGGTCGTCGGCAGCGGGTGAGGACTAGTCCTGTCTTGTATCGACCGCTTGGAGTCCGGATGCTGTGCAGGGCACTCCTGAAGCCGAACACCACCGAATGCCCCCGAACGTTCCGAACACCACCGGCTCGTTCCGCCAGGGAGTGCCGGTATCGCTCCCGATGGGTCATCATCGAACAGGCGGTACACGCTGGGCACTTGATGCCCGGACCGGGCGGAGCGACCGAACGGAGGAACGGCGTGCGGAGTCAGGTGCGCATGGCGGACGGACGGCATCTGATGGTCGAGCGTCAGGGGGACCCCCGCGGCAGACCGGTGTTCCTCCTCCACGGGATGCCGGGCAGCCGGCTGGGTCCCGCTCCACGCGGGATGGTCCTCTACCAGCGGAACATGCAGCTGATCGCCTACGACCGTCCGGGGTACGGCGGCTCCGACCGGCTCAAAGGGCGTCGGGTGAGGGACGTCGCCGAGGACGTACGGACGATCGCCGACTCGCTCGGCCTGGAGCGCTTCGCCGTGGTCGGCCGCTCGGGCGGCGCTCCGCACGCTCTGGCCTGCGCCGCGCTGATGCCGGACCGGGTCACCCGCACCGCCGCTCTGGTCAGCCTGGCTCCCTGCGACGCCGAAGGACTCGACTGGTTCGACGGGATGGCGGCTTCGAACGTGCTCGCGTACTCCAGGGCGGCGGCGGATCCGGACGGGCTGGCGGAATCCTTCATCAGCCGCTCGGAAGAGATCCGGCAGAACCCGGCCCAGCTCCTGGACGACCTGCGCCGGGAGCTGACCGACTCCGACCGTATGGTGGTCAACGACGCCGGGATCCGTACGATGCTGCTCGCCAACTTCCGCGAGGGGCTGCGCACGTCGGCGTACGGCTGGATCGACGACGTGATCGCGTTCTCCCGGCCGTGGGGGTTCGACCCCGCCGACATCACATGTCCTGTGATGCTGTGGCACGGCGTGAAGGACGTGTTCTCACCCGTGGGCCACTCCCGCTGGCTGGCGGGGCAGATCCCGGGCGCCACCACCGTGCTGGAACCGACGGCGGCACACTTCGACGCCCTGTCCGTGCTGCCCGAGGTGCTCAACTGGCTGCTGGACGAACGGGAAGCGGCGGTCTGCTGATCACGGAAGGTGCTCCGGGTTCCGGATTTCCGGAACCCGGAGCCCTCCGGCTCACACCGCCATCGGCTCCAGCTCGCGCCGGAACCTCCGCTCGTCCCGCGCTATCCGGGTCATCGGGTGATCGTCACCGAGCTGTCGTGCCAGCTCGTCGCCCGTCTCCGCCCGCAGCCTGATCGCCTCGTCCTCGCGCCCCATCGCGTCGAGCGTCACCGCGAGGTTCGACGTCATGGCCAGGGTCTCCGGGTGGTGTGCCCCGAGAACCTCCCTGAGCTGACCGGCCACCGTGCGCTCCGTCTCCAGCACGATCTCGAGCCCGCCCCGGTCGGCCGTGGCATTGGCCAGGTTCATCACGCTGAACAGCGTGTTCGGGTGCTCCGGTCCGAACACCTCGCGCATGGAGGCGACCACCCGCGTCAGCAGCTTCTCCGCCTCCAGTGGTGCACCGCTCCCCGAGAGATAGACGCCGAGATTGTTCTGCGCGGCCAGGGTGTACGGATGCTGCTCCCCCGGCACGTTCATGTACTGGTCCACCACCTCCTGGGCGGTGTCCCTGGCCTCGACGGCCTCCCCCGCGGCGAACAGGTCGGCCGCCATGTTGAGGTCGCACGCCAGTGACTCGGGGTTGGCCGCGGTGTACTTGGCCCGGTACCTGGCCCGCGTGGCCACCGTCAGCCTGCGCGCGTCCTCCAGCTGCCCCGCCCTGCGCAGCGAGACCGCGAGACTCTTCGCGGCGCTGAGCGTGGTGGGATAGGTCCGGCCGAGGGTGGCCTTGAAGCTGTCGTACGTCCGGCTGAGCAGGCCGACCGAGTCCTCGTACCGCCCCACCTCACGCAGGTCGCGGGCCAGACACATGGCGGAGGACAGGCTGTACGGATGCTCGGGACCCAGCACCTCGGACCGCAGGTCGTAGACGTCCTGGTCGATCTCCCTGGCACGGGCGTACTGCCCGACGCTCCGCAGGTTCAGCGCCAGGTTGTTCGCCGCGGCCAGTGTCCGGGGATGCCTGTCGTGGAAGATCTGGCTGAATCCCTCGTGCGCCGCGGTCGCCAGCTCGATCGCCTTTCCGTAGTCACCGAGCAGCCCCAGGTCGATGGCCAGGCTGCTGGTGGTCATGTACGTATGCGGATGCTCCGGCCCCAGCACCTCCCGCTGCCTGCCGAGGGTCACCTCGTCGAGCTCCTTGGCCTCCACATACCGGCCGCGGGTACGCAGGATGTTGGAGAGGTGGAAGCAGAGGTAGAGGTACTGCAGGTCCTTGTTGCCCAGCATGTCCCGCCAGGCGTCACGGAGTTCGTCCCCGAGCCGGCCCGCCGTCCGGACGTCTCCTCGCTTCCACAGGTAGCGCACGCGGTCGATCAGCAGCCTGCGGGTCTCCGGATCCTTGCAGTCGCGCGCGTCCGACGGGCCGAGGTGCGGCCAGATCGTGGCGAAGCGCGGCCAGGTCTCGGGGTTGTCGATCGGCTCGTCGTCATCGGGCCGGGCACCCGCCAGGATGCGGTGGACGACATGCCTGGCCTCGCGCTGCTCCTCCTCGCTGAGCTGTGCCCTGATCACCGCCTGCACCAGACGGTGCACCTGGATGGAGTTCGACACCTGGTCGACCTTGGCGAGGGCGAAGCGGCCGATCTCACGTATGACGCGGCCCAGCACCAGCTTCTCCTGGAGCGAGGCGTCGTACGGCTTCAGTGCCTCGATCATCTCCTTGCTGTAGAGGAGATTCGCGGAGATCGGCTCCGGCGCGAAGAACGCGCAGAGCTGGAGCAGCCGCACCGCGGCCGGCGAACGCTCCTTGAGGCGTTCGATGGAGATGTTCCAGGTGGCCGCGACCGGCTCCGGGTAACCCGCCGGCTGGTTCAGAGCGAGGACCTGGGGGGCCTGGCGGGCCAGTTGTTCCAGGTAGGTGTCGATGGGGGTCGCGGTCTCCGCGATCCACGCAGCCGCCTGTTCGACCGCGAGCGGCAGATCTCCGACGGCGGTGGCCACCTGGGCGGCGTCCTCGTCGCTCAGCCCCGGCGCACGGCGCTGGAGGTGCTCGATCGACTCCTCCCGCAGGAACACGTCGACGGGCAGCGCGTCACCGTGCTGGGACCAGGTCTGGTTCCTGGACGTGACGAGGATGTGGCCCGAGCCGCCCTGCGGGAAGTAGCGGCTCAGACGTTCGGGATCGTCGGCGTTGTCGAACACCAGCAACCAGCGTTCCGAGGGCACACCCCGGCGCAGCAGGTCCACCGCCTCCTGCGAAGCGGCTGCCATGTCGTCGCCCCCCTGGGCGCCGAGCCGTACGGCGAGTTCGGCGAGGCTCGCCACCACGTCGTCGATCTGCTCGGACGATATCCACCACACCAGGTCGTAGTCGGCCATGAAGCGGTGCACGTACTCCAGGGCCACCTGGGTCTTGCCGACGCCGCCGAGGCCGTACAGGGTCTGCGGCTGCGGCAGCACGACGGCCATGCCACCACCGAGTTGGTCACGCATCCGTTCCAGGACCAGGGAGCGGCCGGTGAAGCCGGGGTTGCGGGGTGGCGCGTTCCAGATCCTGGGCACGGTGCCGGGGAAGCGGGGTCCGGGAGACATCCCGTCGCCGAGCTGTACCGGCCGGTCCAGGGCGCGCATGAGGGCCGTGGTGGCATGCACCTCGTCCAGCCGGAACAGGTCGACCGGATTGCGGTCGATGTACGGCGCGGAGAGACGGACGTCGCTGACCCTGAGCGGCAGCAGCTGACGCCGCCCGCCGCCGGGATCCTCGGCGACCGCCCTGTTCCACAGGTCCACGGCCCGCTGCGACTTGAGATAGGCGCTGGAGAGCAGGACGACCGTACGGGTCGCGGTGTCCGCAGCGTGCGTGGCGTCCACGGCTCCCGGGTCGGCGGAGACGTCGCGCGGGACCACCCGGAACCCCGCCCGGGTGAGGGCCGATTCGATCCAGTCCGCCCACATGCGGTTCTCCGCCACATAGCTGAGGAAGAGATCAGCGGGCAGCGCGGGCCTGCGCCGGGTGAACGCGTCGCGGATACGCAGCCGGACCTCCTCACTCACCGGAGGCATCGAAGTGATCTCCTGATGCGTGACGACCGCGGTGAGACGTTCGAACGCGGACAGGAGCGAGTTGCTGAGCCCGGCCTCGTCGCCGAAGGTGGCGAGGGTCTCCTCGTACGCGTAGTACGGGCGGTAGGGAATCTCCACCGCACCCCAGTAGGCGGTGAGTTCGTCACCCGAGAGGTCACGGGGCAGCCGGTCGAACTTCAGCCTGGCCAGTGCCCGGCCGGCGTCGGCCTTCTCCTTCTCGCCCTCGTCGATCCGCATGGGGACGGGGAAGATGGAGATGGGCCGGCCGGTGTAGCGCTCGGCGATCTGCCGGGCGACCGAGGCCGCGCCGTCGATGGACTGGTCGCTGAGGGTGAAGCAGTCGACGAGCACGTCCGGGAGGTGGACGGTGCAGATGTCGGCGATGTCGCTGAGGCCCGTACGGCTGTCGATGAGGACGTAGTCGTAGTTGGCCTTCATGTCGTCCCGCAGGGCGTCGAAGAAGTGGCCGCCGCCGAGCCGGTCGTAGAAGTTGTCCCAGTCGAAGGTGGAGACGGTCGCGGAATACTCGCGGTTCTGCCGTCCGGCGGACACGAAGTCGAGGGTGCCGCCCCGCGGGAACTCCCAGCCGAGCTGGCCGGGCGTGAGCGAGACGGCGTGCGGCTGGATACGGGCGTAGTCGCGGTGCCAGTCGTCGGCCCGCTGGGCGGGGTTGGTCGCGGCCCAGGCGTATTCGGTGATCAGATCGATCACGCCGGTGGTGGCACCGAGCGTCGAGGGGTCGAGGAAGGGGTGGAAGAACCGGTGGAGCCCCGGGGCTTCCAGGTCCCAGTCGACGGCCAGCACCCGTTTGCCGTTGGCGGCGAGGATCCAGGCGGTGTTGGCCAGGGCCATGGTGCGCCCCGTGCCGCCCTTGTACGAGTAGAAAGTGACGATGCGCCCGTCACGACCGGCTGTCATACGTCCTCCGCATCCGTCGCAGGGTCGTGCATGTCGGGTATGAACTGTGTGCTGCCCATGGGCCCCATCAGTCGCGTCCGTTCACTGTGCCGTCCACCGGCCGGTGGATAGACCGTGGCATGCCTCAGATACTGCTGGGCGGCCACCTCGACCACTTGGGGCAGGATCTGGCCGAACGCCTCCATGCTGGGTACCCCCTTGGCCGCGACACGGCAGAAGGCCCGCCCCTGCCGCATCTTGACCGGCATCGTCTGTTCGAGTTTCTGCGTCAGTTCGGCCTCGGCCGCCCTGCTCTGGTGGTCTTCCCTGCACCAGGGGACGACCATGGTCACCCAGGGCCGGTTCTCCCTGTCGAAGGCGGCGAGCCGCCGTCTCAGGTCCTCGTCCTGAAGGGCCCAGCGATCGACCAGGAGGATTTCGGGGGTGCTGGGCGTCTGCTTGCCCTCCTGTTGCCCGGGCTCCTCGTCGAACGACGCGATGACGGCCTGGTAGTTGAGGGACCGCACGAGCTCTTCGGCGACATAGGCCAGTGGTCTGGCAGCGGCCGGATGGTAGGGGTTCCACTCCTGCGGATTGTCGCCGTAGTACTCCGGGTTCCGGCCTTCCGGCAGGTCGTGACGGGTGGGCGCGGCGATGGTGATCCGCATGGGCCTCGGGGCGCCCGCCCCGCTGCCCGGTGCGCCGAATGCACTGGGAATGGTGCGGAAGTCGAGAGGTCTTCCCGAGCCGATCTGCACGGCGTCGGCGACGTGGACGATGCGCTTGGCCAGTTGGTAGACGGCCTGCTCGTAATCCTGGGCGAACAGCGTGAGTTTGATCAGCCCGTAGAGCCCGTCACTGACGTAACGGTCACCGAAGTCCCGGTGATTGAACTGTAACCGTTCGGCGGGTCCTGGCACTTGGCTCGGCTGCACCGGCACCCAGAGCGCGGGCACGATCGCCTCGGCCGGCTGATTCGACCGGGCCCGGTGGTGAATGGCGCGCTGTTCGAAGGCGTACCACTCCTTGCCGCACATCTCGCTGGCGAAGTAGCGCGGCGAGAACAGCGGGACGAAGACCCGGCAGTTGGCCAGGACATTGCCCAGTCTCTCGGACCAGCCCTCGCCGGAGCGTATCTCCCGGTCCATGAAGCCGGCCGGCGATCCAGCGGGGAGATTAGTCATGGCCATCACATGACCGCAGAGATCTTGGAAAAGCCGTTCGACCCACATGTCCGGGTCGGATCCACCGCCGTACCCCGGTGTATGCGCGTAGCTGAGAAAGAAGTACGGCCGATGGTCCGCTCGCTGTTGCGTCATGCGTGCACACGACCCCCGTCCTGTGTGAGCACCCGCGTCCCAGGACAGTGGAGAGGGTGCGAGCGAATTCATCATTCCGGAGCGGACTGTGCTCCACCCCCATGGCGTTCGGTCATTCAACGCCGCTTTTCAGTCATCCATACCCAGGATTCATCGAACAGGTTCCTGATCCATGGCATTCATGAGGCCGTTCATCCCACTTGTCCCATGTACACCTCCGACCTCGTCCCTGAGCGACCTCAGCAGCTGCATTCCTCCGACCGTGGGTTCGGCCGCCCCGTCCATCATGTCGAGTGCCTCGGGCACGCCGTCCATGAATCCGGGCACCAGGAAGGAAAGTCCCACGCGTTCGTACGTGTCGGCCAGCAGCCCGGAAAAAGGGACCTTTATATTCCGCTTCCAGGGCAGCGTGTACTCCCAGGCCCCGTCCAGTGCGTAGAGATCCGTGATGTCCAGGAAAGCCCGCAGCCCTGCCCTTCGCAGACCGCGCATCAATTCGCGGGCGAGCGTCCGGGTGTCCCCGGTCATCATGATTCCGACGGTCCCGTAGCCGTGCGCGCGCTTCGTGTTCCGGCCGGCGACGAGCGGGGTCAGTGTGGTGAGGCCCTCCATGGCTTCCGACGCCTGTCGGGGCGAGGCCTGCTCCAGCAGCGCCCACGCCCTGCCGATGGCCCCGGTCCAGACCTCCGCGTCCGCCCGGCCCAGCCGGGGCGCGGCCGGGGCCTCGAAACAGTTCCGGTACGGGTCCAGGTCCTCGAGGGCGAACCGCGGTGCGCCCCGCACGGCGAAGTGCCGCACCGGGAGCCAGTCAGATCCGTCCTCCTCCCTCGGGACGGTCCGTTCGCCGCCGCCCTCCCGCCGGACCGAGAACCCTTCGTCGACGGCTCGTACCCGGACCCTGCCCGACTCGCCCGGCCCGGCGATCCGCAGCTCGCCGAGCGTGGGAAGGAAGAGCCTGCCGTCCCGGTAGTCCGCCGGCACCTCCAGGCCGAGACCGGACCGCACCGCCGCGGCCGCGACGTACGCCGACAGGCGCAGCGCCTGGCCGACGGCCTCGGGCCGTCCGGCGTGCAGCCCCTGCAGGACGTCCAGCAGCCAGGTGCGCGTGTACGCGTGCGCGAGGACGTGGTCGAGCCCGGCGGCTCCCTCGCCGGAGGACTCCAGAACGCCGGCGAGCCCCCATGCCTCGTCCCACCGGGCGCCGCCACGGCCGTCCAGCGCGTCATGGAGGCCGGCGAGGAGCGTGCGGGTCAGGTCGTGCTGCTCGGCGGCCAGTTCGTCCCGGTCGGCCAGCGCGGGGGCCACGGTGACGGAGCTCGTGCGCGCCTGGATCCCCCGTACCAGCGCGTCGAGATCGGCGCAGTAGACGGACGGATTGTCGAAGCCGTTCGCCGAGCGGTAGCGGTGGGTGTAGAGCCCGCCGCCGCACGACCGTACGACGGGGCACCGGTGGCACGTCTCGCTGACACCCGCCAGGCCGAGCTGCCGCGCCTGGACCCCGGGGTGGGCGGCGACGTCGTCGAAGGAGTGCGAGAACACGTCGAATCCGGTGGCCGCCGCACCCTCGTAGGCACTCTTGAGGGAGTCGACCTGCTCCAGCTGTCCGTCCGTCTCGACGACCACCAGATCCGTGGGGGCGAGCCCGAGGGACTCGGTGAGACTGGGGCCACCGCCCAGCGTGGAGAGCACCGAGGAGAACAGGCGGACCGGTACCGGGCCGCCCTCCTCCTGCCAGCGGTCGAAGACCGCGAGGAGCCAGTCGGCGTAGGCCGTGGGCGAACCGTCGGGCCGGGGCGGCGGCGCTTCCCATGTGGCGTGCGGGAGAAGGAAGTCGATGAGCGGGGGGTCGAGCGCGATCAGGGCGTCCAGCACGGCGTGCGGATCGTTCTCGATGTCGACGGTGCACAGGAGCCCGAGATCGAGATGGCGGTAGCGGTCCTGCCGGAGCAGTTCGACCGCCTTCAGAACCAGGGGGTGACTGCTGCGTCCGTCGGCGAAGCGCCGGTGCCGGTCGTTGGCCGCACGGTCGCCGTCCAGGGAGATGCCCACCTTGACGTCGAACTCGTCGAAGAGGTCCAGATACCGGGGGTTGAGCTGAAGGCCGTTGGTGTGGATCCGGAGGTCGAGGTCGGCGACACCCGACAGGGCGGAACCGAACTCCTCGCAGACGCGCCGCAGTCGGCGCGGGCCCGCCAGCAGAGGCTCCCCTCCGTGCAGGATCACTGTCACGGAGGGCAGTGCATGTGTCTTTGCGTGCTCAGCGAGGCGCTGTGCCGTTTTCGAAATGACATGATCAGAAACCGTCTTGGGCCGGGATCTCCAGCTCTGATCCGCATGTTCGTAGACATAGCAATGATCGCAGGCAAGGTCGCACCTGCTGTGAACCTTCAGCACGATTTCGCGGAACGGTACCGCGGGGCCTGTCATTCCACCACTCTAGTCCAGCGGCGCCAGGAATCCGACCGACGACTACAGTAGTCCATCGACCGAACGGGTGGAATTTTTACCGCTTTACGGCGCCACCGTCCTCGCTGCTCTTACAGCGCGGAGTTGAATGTCGAGATCTGTGTCGGGCGGCCGCCTGTCGTCGCGAGCACCCGGCCCATCTTCCTGGCTGCTGCACTGCCGGATACTTCGATCTTCGCAAGCGGCACACGACGCTTCGCGACAGCGAAGTTCGGGGTTGATTCGTAGGTCTTCACGGCCGTCCTCGATGGGCTCGTTCCGGACACGGAAACAGCACCGGCACCTGCACCATTGCAGTGTCCGGCGGCACGACTTTACTCTCATGACCCCGGTGTGCAACTCGACTCGTACCACAGCGACTCGAGCAATTCGCAGCACTACTCCAAATGGACCGGAACCCATTCACGCAGGAACCGGGGAGACCACCACATCGATTACAGGAGTGATCATGACGGCGATTCCCGGACCACTGCAGAGCATGGTCTTCAGGAGCGCTGATCTGCCCGCACTCTTCCATCACACCGACGCCGTCGCCGTCGCCCGCCGGCGTGAGGCGGTCAACACCACCCGCGGCCAGCTGGTCCTGCTCGTGCTGGGCACCGTGCCGGCTGCCCTGCCCTGGCGTGCCGAGGTCGGGGAGAGCTTCCAACTCCTCGATGGTATCGCGGTGTTGGCCTATCTCGGTGTCCTGATCACGACCTACCTCGGATCCCGGCGCAAAGCGAAGTCGCATTGGCAACTCAACCGCTCCGCAGCGGAGTTCATCAAGTCCAACTGCTGGCGTTACGCGGTCCACGGTTCGCCCTTCGACTCCGCCGTCCAGCACCCGGAGGCGGTGTTCGCCAGCCGGCTGGAGGAAGGGCTCCAGGAGCTGCGGAAGGTCGGGTGGGACGACCCGAGGGAGAAGATGGCGGACTCGGGCG
The DNA here is from genome assembly GCF_042871445.1 of Streptomyces sp. NPDC005794. Classification (NCBI taxonomy): domain Bacteria; kingdom Bacillati; phylum Actinomycetota; class Actinomycetes; order Kitasatosporales; family Streptomycetaceae; genus Streptomyces; species Streptomyces sp. NPDC005794. The sequence goes on along the minus strand of NZ_JBIAIN010000018.1, from coordinate 67,504 downwards.
GCGGTCTCATCACCGCGTCCATGCGGGAGTTACGGGACAAGGCCTTCACCGTACGCAAGGAGACGTACATCCGGGACCGGCTGATCGAGCAGCGGCGCTGGTACCGCAGGCGTCGGACGGTGTCGCGGCGCGGGGCGCTCGTCTGGTCGAGCACCGTCGCCGCACTGACGCTTCCGGCGCTGGTCCTCGCCGTGCTGCGGACCTTCGGCGGCGCCGGTTCGTTCGCTCTCACGGGGACGTTCTCCGCCGCCGCTGCCGCCTGCCTCGCCTGGAACGAGATGCGCCGTCATCACCCGCTGGTGACCGCGCACTCCCTGGTCGAGGAGGACCTGGAGAACATGCAGGCCGCGATGGAGACCACCCTCACCGAACGGCAGTGGGCCGCCGCCGTCTTCGAGACCGAGCGGATCGTCTCGCCCGAGCACACCGACTGGCTGGTCAGGCACCGGATGTGAGCCCGTCGGCTCAGCCGCGCTCCACCCCGTCGCGCCAGATGACGGTGACCGGCCGTCCGAGGCTGCGGGCGTACGTCACGATGTCGCCGGTGCCTCCGAGACCCCGCGCGGGCCGGCCGTCCCAGACCGCGAGCAGCCGGTCGCAGTGGTCGGCGATGTAGGCGCCCGCCGCGTAGTAGGCCTCGTCGGTGGAGTGCGGGAAGTCCAGCCTGACCTCTCGGGCGGCCCTCGCCTTGAGCGCCCGGTAGCGCTCGAGCTCCGCCTCGTCGGCGAAGCCCGCTTCGTAGTCCCCGCTGGGGATGACCGCGGTCAGCTCCGCGCCGTGTGCCAGTGCCAGGTCGGCGAAGAGCTGGTCGGCCCCGACCGCCAGGCTGGAGAGCGCCTCCAAGGAGCCGCCCCCGTGTCCGCACAGGGCTGCCCTCAGCCCTTCCAGCACATGCGCGTGGAGCTCCTGGGGGATGGAACGGTGACCGGTCACTCCGATGCGTTTCACGGACCTGGAACCCCCTGATGTCTGCGGGGGCTCCCGGAGGGCATGCCTCCGGGCGGGCACAGCGTCCGCCCCCCGTGGTGCCTCTGCGACCGACCGTCCTGACATCCTCTCAAAAGCCGCGGGCCGAACGGGAGCCCCCGCCGGGGTTCGGCGGGGGCTCACGGGAGTGCGGCGGTGCCCGACAGGGTCAGAACACGCTGACGCCGTACGCGCTCAGTGCTTCGGTGACCGGCTGGAAGAAGGTTGTCCCGCCGGAGGAGCAGTTGCCGCTGCCGCCCGAGGTGAGACCGATCGCCCGGGTGACCGAGTAGAGGGGGCCGCCGGAGTCGCCGGGCTCGGCGCACACATTGGTCCGGATCATGCCGTGGACGATGTCCCCGCTGCCGTAGTTGACCGTGGCGTTGAGGCCGGTGACGGAGCCGCTGTGGGTGCCTGTGGTGGAGCCCCGTCGGGTGACGGACATGCCGACGGTGGCGTCGGCCGCGCTCGTGATGTCCTGGCTGCCGACGGTGCCGGACTTGGTGACCGAGGTGTTGGTGTAGCGGACGATGCCGTAGTCGTTCGTCGGGAAGCTGGAGCCCGTGGTGGTTCCGAGCACCGTGGTGCGGGCCGAGTCGGACCACCAGGTGCCGGCGCCGTCGGTGCAGTGCCCGGCCGTCAGGAAGTAGTAGGTGCTGCCGCTGCGGACGTTGAAGCCCAGGGAACAGCGCCAGCTGGAGGCGTAGACGGCATCGCCGCCGGAGATGAGCTTGCTGATTCGTCCGGGGGTACGTTCGATGCGCAGGGCACCCGCGTTCGCCCCGGCGAACTCCTTGATCTTGTTGATCTCCGCCGGCGAGACGGTGCTGTCCGCGGTGACGACGAGCCGTCCGGTCGCCGGGTCGACGTTCCAGGCGGTGCCGGCGACATCGGCTTCGAGCACCGCCTCTCCGGCCGCGCTGAGCTGGTCGGCGCCGTACGTTCCGGCCTGGTCGGCGTTGGCCGCGGGGACGGCGAGGGCGGCGACGGCGACGAGGCCCGCGGTGACGGCCGTGACGCGGCCGCGTCTCGCCGTGCTGCCGTTGCGGGGGTTGGTGCGCTTGATCCTCACTTCTCGTTCCTCCCGAGGGGAATCAGGGGCCCGCCGTGTGGTGTGGCCGGACCCGTGAGGCGCGGTCGTGGGGCGCGGCGACGTTCCGGGAAGGCGTGCGGCTTCCGGATGCCTGGTGCTCCTGACGGGCGCTGCTCGGGAGTATCGGGCGCCTCGACGTGGCACACAAGGGTGCCTTTTCGGTCAATTGCCTGCTCCGGCCCCGGCCGCCTGGAGGCTGCCGGGGCCGGTTGGTACTGCTGGGGCCGGTTGGTACCGCTGAGTGGGGGACAGGTCAGCCGTCGATACGGTTCCGCTCCCCCGCCGGGACGGCCACCGTGAGGGTGTTGCCAGGGGGCGGGAAGGGGCAGATGAAGTGGTCGGCGAAGGCGCACGGCGGCAGCAGGGCGCGGTTGAGGTCGACCCGCACCCTGCCGTCCCCGTCGGGCGCCGGTGGCCGCAGGAAGCGGAAGCGGTAGCTGCCGTTCCCGCTGGTGGCGTCGGCGAAGACGGCCCAGAGCGACCCGTCGGGCTCCACCGCCACCTGGAGGGTGTGCTCGGCGCCGTCCAGGGTGAAGGCGATCTCGCCGGAGAGCCCCAGTCCCCGCTCGCGCCCGTCGGCGTTCCCGACACGGACGGTCCGGTCGGAGTCGTACGCCCGGAAGGTGCCGTCCAGCGACCACTTCGGGTCGTACGGGGTGGCGTCGATGGTGCGGAAGGCGTGGCGGGCCGGGGACTGCGGGTCGAAGTCCCGTACCGCCCACAGGCCCTCGCGGCTCAGCACGACCAGCCGGCGCTCCCCCTGCGCCACCCGGGAGGTGTCGATGGGGCCCCGGTCCGCGCCGAGGCGGATCTCGCCGGCCAGCGGCTTCGCGTCGACCGTCAGCCCGTCCTCGGGGCCGGCGGTGAGCACCACCTCACCTCCCTCCTCGCGCCACAGTCCGGGCACGGCCGGAATTCGACCCTCCGGATGGTCGGCGAGCCAGTGGGTGCCGGTGAGGGAGAGCGGGCCGTGCGGCGCGGCCACGGCGACGATGCGCCCCTCGTGCCAGCGCTGCCAGGCGTGGAACTCCTCGCTGTCCTGCTGTGCGTCCGTGCTCATGCGGTCAACCTTTCCACACGGGCTCGGCCAGGCCGAGGTGCGACCTCAGCGTGGAGCCGGTGTATTCGGAACGGAAGGCTCCGCGTTCCTGGAGGAGCGGGACGACCCGGTCGACGAAGTCGTCGAGGCCGCCCGGGGTGAGATGCGGTACGAGGATGAAGCCGTCGGCCGCGTCGGTGGTGACGAACTCCTCCAGTTCGGCGGCGACCGTCTCCGGGGAGCCGATGAAGGACTGCCGGGCCGTGGACTCGATGACCGTCTGGCGGATGGACAGCCCCTTGGCGTCCGACAGCGCCCGCCATTTCGCGGCGACGGAGAACGGGTCCGCGACCCGCACCCTTCCCTGGACCAGGTCCGAGTCGGGGTCCGGGTCGATGCCGGGCAGGGGGCCGTCGGGGTCGTACGAGGAGAGGTCGCGGCCCCAGACCTGCTCCAGGGCGAGGATGGCGTTCTGCGGGGAGACCTGCTGCCGGCGGATCTCGGCGGCCTTCTGCTGGGCCTCCGCGTCGGTGTCCCCCACGACGACGGTGACCCCTGGCATGATCTTCAGGTCGGCCGGGTCCCTGCCGTACTTCGCCAGCCGTGCCTTGACGTCGGCGTAGAAGATCCGTCCGGCCTCCAGGGTGCCGTGCCGGGTGAAGATGACATCGGCGGCGGACGCGGCGAATTCCCGGCCTTCGCCGGAGTCCCCGGCCTGGATGACGACGGGGTGCCCCTGGGGCGAGCGGGGGACGGTGAACTCCCCGGAGATGTCGAAGTGCTGCCCGGAATGGGAGAACGGCCGCGAGCTGCCGTCCGGCGTCCAGGAGTCCCACAACTCCCGTGCGGCGGCGACGAATTCAGCGGCGCGGGTGTACCGGTCGGCCCGGTCGAGGTAGCCGCCGCGGCGGAAGTTCTCGCCGGTGAACGCGTCGGACGAGGTCACCACGTTCCATGCGGCGCGGCCCGCGCTGAGGTGGTCGAGCGTCGCGAGGCGGCGGGCGAGTTCGTAGGGCTCGTTGAAGGTGGCGTTGACCGTGGCGGCGAGCCCGAGGCGGTCGGTGACGGCGGCCAGGGCGTTGAGGACGGTGAGGGATTCGGGTCGGCCCACCACGTCCAGGTCGTGGATACGGCCGTTGTGCTCCCGCAGCCGCAGCCCTTCCGCGAGGAAGAAGAAGTCGAACTTTCCGCGTTCGGCGGTCCTGGCCAGGTGCTCGAAGGAGGTGAAGTCGATCTGGCTACGGGAGCGGGGATCGGTCCACACGGTGGTGCTGTTGACGCCCGGGAAGTGGGCGGCGAGGTGCATCTGCTTCATGAAGTCCCCTCCGATGTGGTCCTCGCGAGCGTGTGACGGTTGGCCGGCCGGCCCAGGCCCAGGTGCTCGCGGAGTGTGCCGCCCGGGTAGAAGGTGCGGAACAGGCTGCGGTGCTGGAGCAGGGCCACGGTTCCGTTGACGATCCTTTCGAGGTCCCGCTCCGGTGTGATGGGAGTGAGGTGGAAGCCGTCCACCGCTCCGGCCCGGTGCCACTGGGTGATGAGTTCGGCGAGGTCCACCGGGCCGCCCCGGAAGTAGGTCCCCCGGCCGGCGAGCTGCGGGCCGCTCTCGAGCCCCGGTTCCGGTGCCGTCTCGGCGTCGCCGAGGTCGACGGTGAGGGCGACCAGGACCCGCAGGCTGTCGGGGTCCCTGCCGTGGGCCGCGGCACCGCGGCGCAGGTCCTCGCGGAGCGCGGCCGCCTGTTCGGGGGAGGTGGCCCGTACGTAGACGACGTCGGCGTACCGCGCGGCGGGCTCCCGGGCCGGGCCGCTCGTGCCGTCGATGACGGTGACGGGCCGGCCCTGCGGCGGCCGGGGCACGATGGCAGGGCCCCGGACCGAGAAGGTGCTGCCCTCGAAGTCGATGTAGTGCAGCTTGTCGCGGTCGATGAAGCGGCCGGTGGCGACGTCCCGGATCTCCGCGTCGTCCTCCCAGCTGTCCCACAGCCGTGCCCCGGCGTCGGCGACGTCCCCGGCCTCCTGCCACAGCGCGGTGGCGGGTGCGGCGGTGCGGCGGCCGAACAGCCGGGCCTCGGCCTCGGTCGTCGACACGTCCGCCTGCCAGCCGGCCCGGCCCTTGCTGACCCAGTCGAGGGTGGCGACGGCGGACGAGACGTGGAAGGGCTCGGTGTGGGTCGTGGTGACGGTCGGCACGAGGCCGATCCGGGTGGTGGCCGGTGCGACGCGGGCCAGCACGGCGAGCGCGTCCGGGCCGGGGCGGGCGAAGGAGTCGCTCAGGGTGACGAAGTCGAGCGCGCCCCGTTCGGCGAGGCGGGCGAGTGTGACGTGGGAGCCGGCGTCGTAGCGCGGCGGGCCGCCGATCTCGGCGGCGAGGTGGAGTGGCCTGGTGACGGACATGCGGGACCTCTCGGGTCAGTTCTCGGTCTTGGGGAGGCCGGGCGGGTTGATCTCCGACTTCTCGACGGCCTCGTCGGACAGGCCCCAGCGCTTGAGCACCTCGGCGTAGGAGCCGTCCTGGATGATGTGGTCGATCGCCGCGCCGTACGCCTCCGCCAGGCCGCTGTCCTTCTTCGTGGTGGCGGCGATCTTCCCCTGGATGCCGTCACCGCCGCCGGAGAGCGTGCCGACGATCTCGGACTGTCCGGCTGACGCCACGTGGTAGTTGGCCGAAGGGCTCGGGCCGAGGTAGGCGTCGATGCGGCCCGACTGGAGGGCCAGGTAGTAGTCGGTGTCCTTCTGGAAGTACGTGATCTCCACCGGCTTCCGCCCGGCCTTGACGTTCGCCTCGCTCCACTCGACGAGGATCTTCTCCTGGTTGGTACCGGAGGCGACGGAGATCGTCCTGCCCGCCACGTCGGCCGGGCCCTTCACCTTCCAGCCGGATCCCTTCTTGGCCTCGAAGGCGATGTTGTCGAGCCGGTAGGTCGCGAAGTCGTACTTCTCCTTGCGCTCCTCCGTCACCGTGACGTTGGAGAGGACGCCGTCGAACTTGGAGCTGTCGAGACCGACGAAGAGGTTCTCCCAGGAGACCTGCTCGAACTCCGGCTTCAGTCCCAGCGTGTCGGCGATCAGGGTCGCGAGGTCGATCTCGCTGCCGATCCGCGTCTTGTCGTCGGTCGCGTAGAAGCCGAGCGGTGGTGAGGCGTCGGCGCTCGCGCCCAGCCGGAGCGTGCCGCGCTCACGGACGGCGGCGGGCACCTCGGCGGCGATGGCGTCCACCTTCTTGCCTCTGATCCGGTTCTGGTCGGGGCCGATGTTGATGCCGGTGTCCTTCTCCCCCTTCGGGCGGATCACGTCCTCTGCCGCGTCACTGCCGCCGCACGCGGTGAGCAGCCCGGCGGCGGTGAGGGTGGCGAGGGCGACGGTGAGGGCGCGGCGGACGGACACGTGGCTGCTCCTTGACTGCGGGGACATGGCTCAGAGGACCTTGGAGAGGAAAGCGCGGGTGCGCTCCTGGACAGGACGGTCGAGTACGTCGGCGGGCGGGCCCTGCTCGACGATCCGTCCCTCGTCCATGAAGACGACGGTGTCGGCGACCTCGCGGGCGAAGCCGATCTCGTGCGTGACGACGATCATCGTGGTGCCCCCGTGGGCCAGGTCCTTGATGACGTCGAGGACCTCACCGACGAGCTCGGGGTCGAGCGCCGATGTCGGCTCGTCGAAGAGCAGCAGTTTCGGTTCCAGTGCGAGGGCGCGGGCGATCGCGACGCGCTGTTGCTGGCCTCCGGAGAGCTGCTTGGGGTAGGTGCCGGCCTTGTCGGCGAGCCCGACACGGGCCAGCAGCTTCTCCGCCGCGGCGACGGCGTCCTTGCGAGGGCGGCCGAGGGCGGCGACCGGGGCCTCGATGACGTTCTCGAGGACGGTGAGGTGCGGGAAGAGGTTGAAGTTCTGGAAGACGAAGCCGATCCGGGTGCGCTGACGCAGGACCTCACGCTCGCGCAGTTCGTACAGCTTGTTGCCGGATCTGCGGTAGCCGACCAGGGTGCCGTCGACGCTGATCCAGCCCTGGTCGACCTTCTCCAGGTGGTTGATGGTGCGCAGCAGGGTGGATTTCCCCGACCCGGAGGGGCCGAGGACGACAGTGACCTCTCCCGCGCGTACGGACAGGTCGATGCCGCGGAGCACCTCGAGCGAGCCGAAGCTCTTGTGTACGGACCGGATCTCGACCATGGCGTCGGAGCCGGTGGTTCGTTCTGCCGGTGCGCTCATCGCACGGCCCCCTTGGCGTAGTGACGTTCGACGTAGTGCTGGAGGACGGAGAGCACGGTGGTCAGGAGGATGTACCAGACCGTGGCGACCATGAGCAGGGGCACCACCCGGCCGTTGCGTCCGTAGACGACCTGGACCTGGTAGAAGAGTTCGCCGATCGCCATGACGGAGACGATCGAGGTGCCTTTGAAGAGGGAGATGATCTCGTTGGCGGCGTTCGGCAGGATGGAGCGCATCGCCTGCGGCAGCACGATGCGCCGCAGCTGCCGGAGCCGGGGGATCCCGAGCGCGGCCGCCGCTTCCAACTGGCCGCTGTCCACCGCCAGTACGCCGCCCCGGACGATCTCCGCGGCGTACGCCGCCTGGTGCAGGGCGAGCCCGAGGACGGCGGCGCTCATCGCGCCGACGAGGTTCATCGTGTCGAAGGAGACGAATCCGGGCCCGAACGGGATGCCGAACTCGAGCTCCTTGTAGAGGTACGCCAGGTTGAACCAGAACAGCAGCTGGACGATGAGCGGGATCGAGCGGAACGCCCAGATGTACGCGTAGGAGACCGCCCTGAGGAACGGGCTGGCGGACAACCGCATGAAGGCCAGGACGATGCCGAGCGCGAAGCCGACGACCGTGCCGTAGAAGGTCAGTTGCAGGGTGACCCAGACGGCGTGGAGGATCGTCTCGGTGGTGACGAAGCGGGCGAAGACATCCCATTCCCAGCCGGGGTTGGTGATCAGGCCGTTCAGGAACTGGGCGAGCAGGACGACCGTGGCCGCGACGGCCACCCAGCGCCAGGGATGGCGCACGGGGACGACTTTCAGAGCCGCGTACGCGTCGACGGCCGACTGTTCTTCGGCGACGGCGGTGCGGGCCGGTGGGTGGAGGGGTGGATCGCTGGTCAGCGACATGGTGGAGGTTCCTTCTGCGACAGGGGTACGAAGAGGGGCCGCGCTCACGCGGTGAGGCGGTCCCGACAGGAGAGGTCGCGCAGGAACGCGAGCGCCGCACGCGCGGTGGCGTCGTTCTGCCGGAAGGCCGGACCGCCGGTGCGCGGCCGGGTGAAGGCGCCGGCGGCGCGTGCGGTGGTGTGGGGGCCGAGGGCGAAACGGCGCGGGTGGGCGCGGCCGTCACGGTCCAGGATCCGGCCGTCGGCGGGGTCGACGGAGAGCAGCCCCGCGCCGGTGCCGGCCGCGCCGTCCTCGTACAGTCCGCTCACCAGCGCGCTGCGGGTCCGGCGCAGCGAGGCGTCGGGCAACCTCGCCTCGACCAGGGCGCGGGCCTCGGTGGAGGCACCGGGCACGGTGACACTGCGGGCGCGGAAGACGCCTTGCTCCTCGTCGGACTCGACGGTCATGCCGGCGCCGAGGAAGCGGACGACCCCGGCCCGCGAGAGGGCGAGGAGCTGGCGCAGCCTGAAGCCCGGCGGCCCGGAGGCGAGGTAGCTGAAGAAACCGTGCCACCGCTCGCCGGTGTCCCCGACGGGGATCAACTGCCCGTAGACGGACAGCAGTCCGAGAAACACGGCGAGGTCGTGGCTGTGCCGGGGGTCGTGCCTGCGGTCGAGGTCGGCGGTGATGTAGGCCCGCAGCCCGTCCTGCAGCGCGTCGTAGGAGGCATGGCGTACGCCGTCGAGGGGATGGTCCAGGGCGTCGAGGTCGAGCCGGTCGGCCGGGTCGGGGACGGCGGAGGCGACGAGGGCCGCGAGTTCGGGGCTGCCCGGATCGGCGACGGCGTACTTCTCCTCGAAGTCGCCCCGGTCCACCGCGGTGCGCTCCGGGTGGGCGGTGAAGAGCCGGTGGTAGTGGGCGTGGCCCAGCTCCTTGGTGATCAGCGGCCACAGGTCGCGCCGGAAGTCCACGGGGCCCGGGCGGTTCAGTATCTCCTCCACCTGGGCAGGTCCGAAGTGCTGTGGCAGGGGCGGCCGTTCGCCCTGCCAGGGGTAGCCGATCTTGGAGTGGTACGGAACGCCCCGCCGCGATCCGACGTACAGGACGGGTTCGCGGCCGGAGGGGATGTAGACCCCGTTCTCGTGGCGTCCGCCGCGCCCCTCGGTGAGCAGCGCCATCAGGTCGATGAAGGCGAGACCGAAGCCGCGTACGAGGACGGGGGCGCCGCCCGGCAGAGCCGTGAGGTCGGTGTCCGCGGTGAAGTCGGGCGGCAGGTGGACCAGGCCGTGTCGTGCGGCGAAGGCCGCCAACTCCGCCTGCTCCGCATCGGGTTCGGCGTCGAGGTGGCCGACGGTCAGAACGACGAGGTCAGCGACGAGCGGTTCGGCGCGCCCCTGGATCAGGACGTGCTGCCGGCCGTCGCGTGGACCCGAGACGCGCAGGGCCACGCCCGTGTGTTCGTGGACGGTGATGGCGGGCGGGAGCGCGGCGAGCGCCTGCTCGTACACCCAGCGCAGATAGGCGCTCTGCAGTCGCCGGCTGGGGAAGTCCTGGGCGCCGAGGCCGTGGATCTCCTCCAGGACCGCGGGAGTGGCGTCGATGACGGCCCGTCCCTCGCGGACGTCCTCGGCCCAGGTGTGCAGGGCGGGCCCCGGGCTCACCGGGCCGTCCAGCTGGACCGTGTCGTCGGTGAACATGGTGACGTCCTCGGCCATGGAGTTCATCCGGAGCAGCGGGGACTGGTCCTGTCTCCAGATCCGGCCGCCGCCCGGCGGGTAGGGGTCGACGAGGTGGATGTCCAGAGGCCGCTCCCCGTACAGCTCGGCGGCGTTGGCGGCTATCCGCTCGATGACGCCGGTGCCGCGCGGTCCGGCGCCGATGACGACGAGTACCGGTGCGGAGCTCATCGTGCGACCGCCGTGCCGCGGGCGTAGTGGCGTTCGACGTAGTACTGCCCGATGGACAGGAGCGAGGTGACGGCCACGTACCAGAGGGTGGCGACCAGCAGCAGCGGGATGACCTCGTAGGTGCGGTGGTAGACGAGCTGCACGGAGTACAGCAGGTCCTGCACGGCGATGATGCTGACGATCGAGGTGCCCTTCAGCGTCCCGATCAGCATGTTCCCCGCGGGCGGGACGATGGAGCGCATGGCCTGCGGCAGCACGATGCGCCGGAGCCGGCGCCAGGGCCGGAGCCCGAGCGACTGGGCGGCCTCCAGCTGTCCGCGTTCGACGGAGAGGATGCCGCCGCGGACCACCTCGGCGGCGTACGCGGCCTCGTGGAGCGTGAGGCCGATGACGGCGACGGCGACCGGGCCGAGGAGGTTGACCGTGTCGACGCCCAGGATCGTCGGGTAGAGGGCGCCGATGTTGAACCAGAACAGCAGCTGGACCAGGATCGGTGTCGACCTGAACAACCAGATGTAGCCCCAGCTCACCGCCTGGAGCACCCGGTTCCCGGAGAGCCTGAACACCGCCAGCAGGGTGCCGAGGGCGAAACCGAGCACCATGACGAGGCCGGTGAGCCACAGGGTGAGGCCGAGGCCCCGCAGCACCGACTCGGTCGTCAGGTACGCGCCGACGACGTCCCACTGGAAGGCGTCGTTGCGGACGACGGAGACCAGGACGCCGGCGAGGAGGAGCAGGACGACGACGGCCGCCGCCCACTGGCCGGTTCGGCGTACGGGGACGATGCGCGGGACGGGTTCATCGGTGCGCTTGCCCGGGGCGGGAGGTGACGGGGCATGGGTTTCTGTCTGCGCGGACATGCGAAGGCTCCGTGGATGCAGAGATCGAACACGGGGCGTGCCTTCAGTGCCGGACACAACGTGGACCGGGCCCCTCAGCGCCGGTCCGCTACTGAGAAAAGCGCCACCCGGGGCTGTTGTCAAGCTTGTCCGGAGTGTGAGCCGTACGTCTCAGCTCGGTTGACGCGCAACCGGATGCCTGTTCCACTTGGGCCATGTATTCGCAGCTGTGGCTGGTCACCCGCTCCCACATCGACTTCGGTCGCGTGTGGTCCTGTTCCTGTTGAGCTGACCCCCTGCGTCTCCGTTCCTCCCGCTCGCGCCCCTGTCGGCGCTCGAGCGGTTTCCCCCGCGTTCCTTCACGTACACAACATCGCTCGGCCCTCCCCTCGTACAGCTGATCTCCAGCCCCGACGCCCCGTGCTGCCCAGGCACCGGAGCGCGGTCGACGAACCCGGAGAAACTCCGTCATGCCCCGAACCCGGCAGACCTCTGCTTTCGCACTGATCACCGTGGCCGCCCTCTCGCTCACCGCATGCGGATCGGGTGACCCCGCGGCCGCACCGGCCGGAGCGTCCTCGGTCAAGGGGAGGACTCCGACGACCGATGTGGTCTCGTCGGTGAAGAAGAACGACGAGGCGGCGAAGCTGCTGCCCGCGAAGGTGCGCGACTCGGGCGCGCTCTCCCTCGCCTCCAGCGTCGGCGCTCCGCCCGGGGCCTTCTACCAGGAGGACGGCAAGACACTCGCGGGCGCCGACATCGACTTCGCGGACGCGGTGGCCAAGGCGCTCGGGCTGGAGCTGAAGCGGGAGGTCGCCTCGTTCGAGGCGATCCTGCCGGCCCTCGGCAGCGGCAAGTACGACCTGGGCACCGGCAACTTCGGGGTGACCGAGGAGCGCCGGAAGACGATCGACTTCGTGACGTACATCAACGACGGGCAGGGGTTCGCCGTCCGTGACGACAGCGACCTGAAGAAGGTCACCGACCTCACGCAGCTCTGCGGCCTGACCGTCGGCACCGGCGCCGGGACCACCTTCGAGGCGACCCTGGAGGAGAACAAGCACCGGTGCGCCGACGCCGGCAAGAAGGCGTACGAGGTCAAGACGTACGCCGACCAGGCCGCCGTCTGGATCTCGCTCCAGCAGGGCCGCAGCGACGTCCTGATGTCGACGATCAACGGACTGCGCTACGCCGTCACCCAGCAGGAGGGGCTGCGCTTCCTCAACGAGTACAAGCGCCTCGACGTCGGCTTCGCCTTCAAGAAGGGCACCCCGCTGGCACCCGCCTTCCAGGCCGCGGTCAACGGTCTCAAGGCCGACGGGACCTACGACCGCATCCTGAAGAAGTGGGGCACCTCCGAGTCGGCGATCCGGACGTCGCAGATCTCGCCGCCCGAGATCAAGTGAGTGCGGCGGGCGCGGCCGCCTGACCATGTGTCAGCAGTCGCATCCGCAGTCACAGCCGTCACAGCAGTTGCCGCATTTGTCACAGCAGCTGCAGCACTCGCCGCAGCCCTCGCACCAGTCACCGCAGCTGTTGTTGCGGCAGATCCCTTCTTGCTCCTGGCCGCTCCACGGGTCGTGGTAGCTGTTGGCACAGCACATCTGGCACGTGCAGGCGAGGCCGGCCCAGACCAGACAGCCGGCTATGAGGCCACGCCGGTTGCGGGGCGGCTCCGGCGGGAGCGGCGGTCCGGGCGGGCCGCCGGGCGTCGGCGCGTACGGGTTGCCGGGCTGCGGGCCGAAGGCCCCCGAGGGCTGACCGTCCCCCTGGTGCGAGCACGACGTGGAACCGAAGGCCCGGTCGACGGACCGCCGCAGCTCGTGGACCAGGAGCACGTGCGCGAGTGTGCCGTCGGTGAACTCCGCGTCCCGCATCGCCAGGCGCACACCGTGCAGCGCGTCGTCACACAGGCGGCGGGCCTCGGCGAGCGGTGTACCGGTCGCGGCCAGCGGGTTCCAGGCACCCGACGCGGCGTCAGCTTCGCGGTCCTCCACGGCATCCAGCAGGTGGGCGAGCCGCCCGAAGAGCCGCCCTGCCTCGGCGAGCGGTACGGCGTTCTGCGGCTTGCCCGCGAGCAGGGCGGTGTGCGCGAAGGCCGCGGCCGTGGCCGTCTCGGTGGGTTCGGTGACCGTCAGGAGCGGGGTGCCCGGACCGGCGAGGGACTCGATGCCGGTCTGCCGGTCGACGGCGTCGACCAGGACCGCCGTGTCGAAGCCGAGCTCGGCGCCGGTACGCGCTCCGGCCCTGTCCCAGCCCGCGGCGACCCGGCGTGCCGCGGCGGCCACCGGGCGTCGCTTCAACAGCCCGTCGCGGTCGGCCACATGGTCACGTACCTTCGCGGACGCCAGCACGAGCGACACGGCGGCGGCGAGCCGGGCCCCCTCGCCGCGGGCGACCGGAGCCGTCCGCATCGAGCGCAGCGGGCAGGGGCCCGCGGTGCGCCGCAGGCCGGCGGAGCGTTCGGACTGAGCCTCCGTCAGGACCGAGACGATCAGGCCGTCGTAGTTCGTGACGACGCGGGCGAACTGCCCGTGGTCCGCGCGAAGAGCGAGACAGAGACCGCAGAGATGAGCCATCCACTCCGTCTTGAGTCCTTCGGACAGCCGATGGGTACATGGCCTCACGATTCCGAACACGACGATCCCCCGGGAACTGTTCATCTGATGGGTCGCGCCCGTGCACCGGCGCGCGCCGTGCATCGTATCGAGCAATCCGTTCACCCGTACGCGCCCCATGTCACCCGTACGGAGGGGAGCATCATATTTTCCTTCCGCAAGCCCCCTTATGCGGTAGGAACCCTGACGAATCGCCACATCTTCTGCACCAGTAGCGTCACGAATCGCCTACTCGACGCCTATCCCCTTGGCGCTGCGTCCGCTTCATGGTCGACCATAGGGATAGGAAAGAGATACGGAACACCAACGAACCGCGGTGAGAGGAGGCGTCCATGGGATCGGTGCGCAAGGCGAGCGCCTGGCTGGGCCTCGTGGAGGACAACGACGAGCGGTACTACGACGACGAGTACTCCGAGGATGCTGAGACCGGCACTAATCAGCCATGGGTGACCGACCCCCGCGTGCAGGTCGCCTCCGAGAAGGCCGAGGACAAGGGCCGCCGGATCGCCACCGTCACCCCGGCCAGCTTCCGGGACGCGCGTGCGATCGGTGAGCTCTTCCGGGAGGGCGTCCCGGTGATCGTCAACCTCACCGCGATGGACCCCGGCGACGCCAAGCGCGTCGTGGACTTCGCCGCAGGACTGATCTTCGGCCTGCACGGCTCGATCGACCGCGTGGCGACCCGGGTCTTCCTGCTGTCGCCGGCCCACACCCGGGTGGTCAACGGCGAAGCCGCCGGCCGGCCCGCCGACGGCTTCTTCAACCAGAGCTGAGCGGGGCGCTCGCCGGAACGTCCTACCGGAAGGCATCCAGTCCGGTGAGCGCCTTGCCCAGCACCAGCTGGTGCATCTCCACGGTGCCCTCATAGGTGAGCACCGACTCCAGATTCGTCGCGTGCCGCATCACGGGGTATTCCAGCGAGATTCCGTTGGCGCCGAGAATCGTCCGCGCGGTGCGGCAGATCTCGATCGCCTCCCGCACATTGTTGAGCTTTCCGAAACTGACCTGCTCGGGGCGGATCCTGCCCGCGTCCATCCGGCGGCCCAGATGGTGGGCGAGCAGGACGCCCTTGTGGAGTTCCAGGGCCATGTCCGCGAGCTTGGCCTGGGTCAGCTGGAATCCGCCGATGGGCCTGCCGAACTGCTCGCGGGTCTTCGCGTAGTCCAGAGCCGCCTCGAAGCTCGCCCGCGCGGCACCCATGGCTCCCCAGACGATTCCGTAGCGGGCGTGGCTGAGGCAGCTGAGCGGGCCGCGCAGTCCGGTGGCCCCGGGCAGGACCGCGTCGGCGGGCAGCCGCACGCCGTCCAGGACCAGCTCGCTGGTGACCGAGGCGCGCAGAGACCACTTGTGCCTGATCTCGGGTGCGGAGAAGCCGGGACTGTCCGTCGGCACGACGAAGCCGCGGATCCCCGAGCCGCCGCCCGCCTGGTCGGTCTGCGCCCATACGACGGCGACCCCCGCGACCGACCCGTTGGTGATCCACATCTTGCGGCCGGTGAGGATCCAGTCCCCGCCGTCCCGCTCGGCGTACGTCCGCATCCCGGCCGGGTCCGAGCCGTGGTCCGGTTCGGTGAGGCCGAAACAGCCGATGGTCTCGCCGGCCGCCATGCCAGGGAGCCACCGCTGCTTCTGCTCCTCGGAGCCGAAGCGGTGGATGGCGTACATGGCGAGGGAGCCCTGCACGGAGACCAGGGAGCGGATGCCGGAGTCGGCGGCCTCCAGCTCCAGACAGGCCAGGCCGTACTGGACGGCGCTCGCCCCGGCACAGCCGTACCCCTGGAGGGACATGCCCAACGCGCCGAGCGAGCCGAGCTCGCGGGCCAGCTCGCGGATGCCGGGGAGCTCACCGTTCTCGTACCACTCGGCGATGTGCGGGAGGACCCGGTCGGTGGCCCAGCCACGCACGGTGTCACGGATCGCGAGGTCCTCGGGGCCGAGGAGGTCGTCGATGCCGAGTGGGTCGCCCGGATCGAACGGCGGGATCGCCGACGGCTTCGCGGACTCGGTGGTGGACATGGGTGCCTCCGGCGGCTCGCACGGTAGAGAAACGCGCCACGGTACTGAAACTAGCAGTGGTAGTTACGGCGCCGTGCCGACGGTACGGCTCAGCGTGCTGATCGTCCAGAGCCCGTGACCTCGGCGGGTGTGCGCCTGGCGGGGAGGGGAACCCGGTGTTCCGGGGCCGGGGACGGGCGAGGTCCGGAGGCGGCGGTGCCGGGCCCCGTGGCCTGCTCCGGCACGGCGGCCGACGGCTCCCGGCAGCCGGTCTTCGCCGGGGGACAGTCCATGACACGCGGCAGACGCAGCGCCGCCAGCGCCCCGAGCAGCAGCAGCCCCGCACTGACCAGCAGGGTGATGTGAAGACCGTCGACGAAGGCGTGCCGGGCCGTGTTCCGCAGGAGGTCGCCCAGGGGGCCGCCCAGCCGGTCGGCCACCTGGTAGGCCTCGCCCAGCGAATGCGAGGCGGCCGATCCGGCGGCGGCGGGCACGCCGTCCTCGTGGAGCCGGGAGAGTCCGGGAGCGTAGGCCGCGTTCATGACGCTGCCGAGCAGGGCGATCCCCATGCCCGCCCCCAACTGGTACGAGGTCTCACCGATCGCGGCCGCGCCGCCCGCCCGCTCGGCGGGGGCCTCGCTCAGCATGGACTCGTACGCCCCGAACAGCGTGGACTGCAGCCCGAACCCCAGCAGCACGAAGCCGACGGTGAGCAGCACCGGCCGGTCGTGCTGGCCCATCAGGGTCAGCAGGAGCACCGAGGCAGCCGTGAGCACGAAGCCCCAGCCGACCATCCGACGGGGACCGACGCGGCTCAGGGTGTACGAACCCGTGGCACCGGCCGCCATCGCGGCGAAGGTCAGCGGCAGCAGCCGCAGGCCGGTCTCCAGCGGACTCAGGTCCAGGACCAGCTGGAGGTACTGGACCGCGATGAGTTCCAGGCCGACCAGGGCCAGCATGGCGAGCACGATGCAGCCGACCGCGGTGGTGAAGGCGGGCCGGGAGAACATCTCGATGTCGATCAGGGGGTGCGTGCGCCGCTTCTGCCTGCGCACGAAGAGGACCACCAGCGCGGCCCCGGCGAGCAGCGGAACGAGGGTGGCGAGGTTCAACAGCCCCTCGCCGCCGCCGATCCGCTTGATCCCGAGGACGACGCCGAGCACACCGGCCGCTGCCATCAGCGCGCCGAGCACGTCCCAGGGGCCGTCGCTCTCGCCCCGGGACTCGGGAAGCAGCCAGCGCCCGACCGGGAGGAGCAGCGCCATGAGCGGGATGTTGATCAGGAAGACCGAACCCCACCAGTAGTGCTCGACGAGGAATCCGCCGATGACGGGCCCGGTCGCGGCGCCGACCGCGGCGACCGCCGTCCATATGCCGATGGCCATGGCCCGCTCGCGGCGGTCGGGGAAGACCTGGCGGAGTATCGACAGCGTGGCGGGCATGATCATCGCGCCGCCCACGCCGAGCAGGGCGCGCGCGGCGATCAGCACACCGGGCGAGCCGGCCGTCGCCGCGAGCGCGGAGGCGACCCCGAAGAGCGCGTAACCGAGGAGCAGGACGCGCCGTCTGCCGATCCGGTCGCCGAGCGTGCCGAAGAGGATCAGCAGCGAGGCGCAGATCAGCGGATAGGCGTCCACGATCCACAGCAGGCCGACGGCGCTGGGCCGCAGGTCCTCGGTGACGGCCGGGACGGCGACGTGGAGCACGGTCGCGTCGAGCGCGACGAGAAGCAGGCTGAGACAGAGGACGACCAGGACGACCCAGCGGTTGGCGCCGTCGGCTGCCGCGCGCAGCCTGCTCACGGCCGTGGACGTCCCAGTCATGTACGTACCTCCCACAATGAGTCCCTCGCGCTCGGCAGACCTGCTGGGGATCCGGCTCACGGCGTCCCCCGGGCCCGGCATCGACGGGCGAGTGAGCCGTCAGCGTACGCGAGTTCCAGGCGGCCACGCGTGGCGCATCTCATACGTTCACCGGCCACCGAGTGTGGCGTACACCACTTCACTGCCTGCACGCGGGGTGACGGCCGCCCCGCCACGCGGGTGCCATGGCGGAGCGGCCGCCCGTCGGCCGATGGCTCCCCCCGAATGGCCTCACGCCTACGCCGCGCACCCGTGCTGCTCCATTTCATCGACGCTCAAACATTTCTGCGAATAGCGCTCGAAACGAATAGCCGACGGGTGCAAACCATTCGCCACCGCACAGGGAATAGATACCTTCCTGAGACAAAGTCCACATCACATCGTCATCACAAAGACGCGAGATCGGCCGGATCCCACACTCACTCGCTGTAACGTCCATTGCGTGCGTACCGACATCTTTGCCCGTCTGGACCGGGAGCCGGAACCGCCGAAGATAGAGACCCCGCGGATGAGCCGTCACCGCATCGCTCTCTTCGGCGGGACTTTGGCGTTCTATCTCGCCATCGTCGTCGCGGTGCTGGTCTCGTCCTGGCTGGTGGCCCTCGACTGGAAGGTCATGCTGTTCCGGCCCTATCAGCAGTGGCCGGACCTCCACGCCTTCCTCGACTACTACGTCGTGCTCGGCCAGCGTGGTCCCACGGCCGTGATGGTCGCCTCCTGGCTCGGCTGGCGCTCGTGGCGCCAGCACACGCTGCGCCCGCTGCTCACACTGGGCGCCTCCCTGCTGCTGCTCAACCTGACGGTGGGCGCGGTCAAGCTCGGCCTCGGGCGGCTGGGCCCGCACTACGCCACCCAGATCGGCTCGGCGGAGCTCTACGCCGGCGGCGATATATTTCCTTCGGGACACACCGCCAACGCCGTGGTGACCTGGGGAATCCTCGCTTATCTGGCCACCACGCCGCGCGCCAGGCGCTATCTGTCGGCACTCTCCGCCTTCGTCTCCCTGGGCGTGGGTCTCACCACCGTCTACATCGGCACCCACTGGCTCAGCGACGTCCTGCTGGGCTGGGCGGCCGGCCTGCTGATCCTGCTGGCCCTGCCCTGGTTCGAGCCGCTGATCACGCGTGCCGAGACCCTGATCCTCTCGGTGCGCGAGCAATGGCGGGCCCGCCGCAGACTCAGGGCGTCCGCTCCGCCCGCTCCCGTGGAGCCGGAACCGGTCCTGCTGCCGCAGTCACTGAGCGGCGGAGCGGCCGCCGGAGGCGCCCAGGAGGCCGCGAGCAGGGCTCGGGAACCCGGTGCGGGAACCGCAGGCGGTCATCCGGGCGCGGCCGTCAGGGCCCGGGCGCACCCCGTGCGTTCGGAACGAACTCCGCTGACCCCGGCCGTCTCCCGTCGGCCACCGCACGCCGACCGCCTGCCTCGGAGCGGCGCGGGGCCGTCCCGTCCGGTGGCAGGCGGCCCGGTCGCCCCCTGACCCCCTGACCTGCGGGGACGGTACGCATCCCCCGCTCCCGCGCACGGCGAAGGCCCCGACTTCGGTCGGGGCCTTCGCTCGTCGGGGGCCGGGCTCAGCCGACCCAGCAGCGGGTCACGGTCGCGGCGTCCACCTCGAAGTTGATGCGTCCGCCTCGGAACTCCATGGTGATGACGGTGCCGGGCGCGAGAGCCCGGACCGTACTCCAGCCACGCGCTCTGGCCTGCCGTTCGGCAGCCTCGGCGTCGAGGCCGACGTATGAACCGGGGGTGTCGTCCGGCTGGGCGGGAGGGGTCGGTACAGATGCCATACCTCTCACCGTAGGCCGCTCGGCGCCGTGGCGGAAGCGGTGGCGATCACGGTCCCCGAGCATCCCCTTGTACCCCGGCGGTCACGCTTGTGTCACAGGATCCCCACGGGTGTTTACGCGGGACCACTTCACCCGAACAGCAGTCGGACGGCGCGTTCACCGGAATTACCCAGCGTCAGCTGAATATCCCTCGAAGGGCCACCGGAGGTAATTACCGGAGGCCGGAGGCTGTGCGCGGTCCTTTTATCCGAGTGCCTCGAAAAGAAGAATCCACGGGCAGGCCACCTGGAATTCACTCTCTCTTATGCGGGTCTTACTCACCCCGCTGCCGGCGGCGGATCCTCCACGAAGAGCTCCCGGCAGTCGAATCATCCGGAATGCAACGGTCCGGGATGCGGTGCCCGGGTGGCCGGCCCCGGGCACCCCGGCTCAGGCCTGCCGCCGGCGGAGCACCTCCGCCGCCTTGTGACGCAGCGCGTACGCGCCGTCCAGCACGCCACCCCTGGAGCGGTGGAACCCGCTGCGCAGCACGCCCTGAGATCTCCTCCCGGCACCCGCCGCGGCCAGCTCCGCGAAGAGCTTCTCGTGCCGCTCCGCGATCGGGGCCGGGTCGAACCGCGCGGCGGAGATCCGCGCGGCACGGCCCATCCGGTGCCGCAGGGCGTCGTCGTCGATCAGGCCGAGCAGGGCCTTGGCGAAGGCGCCGGTGTCCCCCGGCGGCACCAGCCGCCCGTCCGTGCCGTCGTCGATGATCTCGGCGGGCCCGTGGGGGCAGTCCGTCGCCACGACCGGCACGCCGCAGCGCATCGCCTCCACGATGGTCATGCCGAACGACTCACGCTCGGAGGTGACGGCGGCGATGGAGTTCTTGGGCCACTCCGCCTCCATCGGGTCGGCCGACCCCATGAGGAACACCCGCTCCCGGAGGCCGAGCTCGTCGACGAGCCCGCGCAGGGACTGCTGCTCGTTGCCGGACGCGTCACCGGCTCCGTAGATCCGCAGCCGCCACTCCGGGCGCACGGTCGCGATCTCGGCGAAGGCCCGGACGAGTACGTCGTAGCGCTTGACCCGGTGCAGCCGGCCCGCCGCCACGATCCACTTGGCGTCGCACCCGGCGGGCGGACCGGCGGGCTCGGGCACGCTGTTCGGGATGGCCTCGATCCGCACCCCGGGCAGCCGCAGTCCGGAGCGGTAGTCCCGGGCATCGGCCTCGGTGACGGTCGTGACGGCGTCGAGCAGCGCGTACCGGTGCCTTATCTCCCGGCGCAGCCGGTAGCTGTGGCTCTCCAGGGTGAGGTGCTCCTGGCCGACCCGCACCGGGCCGCGCCGCGCCTGCCGGCTGATGTGGACGTTGAGGCCGGGCCGCGTACCGACGACGACATCGGCCTCCAGCGCACCCAGATGGGCCGCGATGCGACTGTCGGTGAGCCCGCTGTACTGCCGGTGCCTGGTGTCGCCCCGCGGGAACACCGACGCGGGCCCGGCCTGGTCGGCGGCCGTCCCCTCGTATCCCGGGCTCGACTTACGCAGATCGACGAGGTGGCTCATCCGCACTCCCGCGGGTGCGCCGAGCTTCGGGTCGTCGAGGTGCCGGAAGACGGAGACGATCTCGACGTCGTGCTGCTCCGCCAGCGTCCGGGCGAGCGTGAAGGTGGTACGGATCGTTCCCCCGATGCCGTACGCGTTGTGCAGTAGAAATGAAATGTGCATTACGTAGTCGTTTCCCCTGTTCGACTGGTCTGCAACGGACCTTACGCGGCGTCAGGAGACACCACAGCATTCGCACAGAAATCGCACAGACCCGTGACGTCACGAACGCTTGAGCCTGTGTCAGGGGCCTTTGTGCGGAATGTTCGGCTCCGGATCACCTGTGAAATCTTCCGGTTCATCGGCCGGCCGCATCGGGCGGACATCCGGCGTCCAATCTCCTCGATTCACGCGTGACCCCGGCCCCGGGTCTTCCGTTGTCTCTTCATGAGCCGGGAACCTCCCGGCCCACGCACCGAGTCCGAGGAGCCACCCGTGCCGCGCATGCTCGACGTCAGCGAGGACGTACGCGCCGAGATCGGCGATGCCGAAGCCGACCGGCTGCTCGTCGGCGACAGTGCCCCAGGCAGTTACGACTGCACCTCATGCCGCACCCCCGGCGACTCCGACCAGGAACGCACCAGCACGGTGCTGTTCGTGGGCGACGAGACCGCCGTGCTCGCCTTCGCCCATGCGACCTGCATCCCCTCGCAGGTCGTCCAGATCGCGGAGGACCAGCTCCAGGGCGCCGTGCGGTCCATCACCGGCAGCGAGCCACAGAATCCGGAGGGCCTCATGCCCGAACAGGCCGTCCTCGGCATCACCAGCGGTCTCGTCCTGATCCAGGACGATCTCCGCCCGGCCCTGGTCGTCGAACCGACCGGGCCGATCGCCCGGCCCGGCACCGACGGCAGCGGCGGCGACCAGTTCCTCCAGCTCCTGCTGGAGCAGGGCTTCCTGCCCACGCCCCACCTGAACCGGCTGCCCGGTGTCCTCACCGGCTGGTCCGTCCTCCTCGCCATGGGCCAGCTGCACGCCGTGCTGCAGCCGGGCGCCGGCGGCGGCAGCCCGGTCGCCTGGTGGCAGGCCCACCAGCCGCTCCAGGTCACCGAGGGCTGGCGGACGGCCGCCAGCAAGTCGCAGAGCGTGCTGGTCTTCGCCGCGCCGGCCGGTTCCATCGGCCAGCAGCCACGCGAGGACCTGCTCCGCGACGCTCTGGACAAGGCCGCGGTCAACGGCCTCCTGGTCGCCGCGACGATGCCGCTCGCCGGGACCTGACCATGTCCGTGCGGCCGCCCTCCCGTGCCCTCCGAACAGCGTTTTCTCCGCCCGGCCCGCATCCGACGGGCGGTGAGGTCGTTGGCACCTACGTGCACTCATACGACCCTCCTCGCCATCAGCAGACCCCGATCCCGGCCATGCGCCCGTCGCGGGACCCCTCGGGCGGCAAGTCCCCCACCCCGATCTACGACGCCCTGTACTCCGAGTACAGGCGATCGTTCCGGACGCTTCCCGGGGACCGCACCGGTGAGGAGAATCTCGGCTTCAGAGCGTTCGGCATCGGGATGCTCGGCAGTCGTGCACCGCTGGGCGGCCGTCCGTCGGCGAACGTCCAGGGGAGCCACGGCACGGGCGGCGCCGGCAACCCAGGCTCCTGGCAGCGGATCGGCAGGCATGCCGGCCACGCCCGGCCCGCGGCGCTGCCGCCCGGGTCCACGGACGCCTGAGGGCATACGGCGAAGCCCCGGACCCCCCGCTTTCCTTGCGGGGGGTCCGGGGCTTCGCCGTACGCCTACGTCACTTCTTGCGGCCGCGCTTCTCGCGCACGCGGACGGAGATGTGGATCGGTGTGCCCTCGAAGCCGAACTCCTCACGCAGACGGCGCTCCACGAAACGGCGGTAGCCGTGCTCCAGGAAGCCGGAAGCGAAGAGGACGAACCGCGGCGGCTTGGTGCCCGCCTGGGTGCCGAAGAGGATGCGGGGCTGCTTGCCGCCGCGCACCGGGTGCGGGTGGGAGGCGACGATCTCACCGAGGAAGGCGTTCAGCCTGCCGGTGGGGATCCGGGTCTCCCAGCCGTCGATCGCGGTCTCGATCGCCGGGACCAGCTTCTCCATGTGCCGGCCGGTGACAGCCGAGACGTTGACCCGCGGGGCCCAGGCGATCTGGGCGAGCTCCGTCTCGATCTCGCGCTCGAGGTAGTAGCGGCGCTCCTCGTCGAGGGTGTCCCACTTGTTGAAGGCGACCACGATGGCGCGGCCGGCCTCGACCGCCATGGTGATGATGCGCTGGTCCTGCACGCTGATCGACTCGCTGGAGTCGATCAGGATGACGGCGACCTCCGCCTTCTCGACGGCGGCGGCGGTACGCAGTGAGGCGTAGTAGTCCGCGCCCTCCTGGAGGTGGACCTTGCGTCGGATGCCCGCCGTGTCGATGAACTTCCAGGTGGTCCCGCCGAGCTGGATCAGCTCGTCGACCGGGTCACGGGTGGTGCCCGCCAGAGCGTTGACGACGACGCGGTCCTCACCGGCGACCTTGTTCAGCAGGGAGGACTTGCCGACGTTGGGACGGCCGATGAGCGCGATGCGGCGCGGGCCGCCCAGCGCGGTGCCGAAGGTCTGGGCAGGTGCCTCGGGCAGGGCCTCCAGGACGGCGTCCAGCATGTCGCCGGTGCCGCGGCCGTGCAGGGAGGAGACCGGGTGCGGCTGGCCGAGGCCGAGCGACCAGAGCGCGGTGGCGTCGGCCTCACCGCTCTGCCCGTCGACCTTGTTGGCGCAGAGGACCACGGGCTTGCCGGCCCGGCGCAGCAGTTTGACGACGGCCTCGTCGGTGTCGGTGGCGCCGACGGTGGCGTCCACCACGAAGACGACGGCGTCGGCCGTCTCGATGGCGTACTCGGCCTGGGCGGCGACGGAGGCGTCGAGGCCCAGCACGTCCTGCTCCCAGCCGCCGGTGTCGACGACCTTGAAGCGGCGCCCGGCCCACTCGGCCTCGTAGCTCACGCGGTCACGGGTGACTCCGGGCTTGTCCTGGACGACGGCCTCACGGCGGCCGATGATCCGGTTCACCAGGGTCGACTTGCCGACGTTCGGGCGGCCGACGACGGCGAGCACGGGAAGCGGTCCGTGACCGGCCTCACCGATCGCGCCCTCGACCTCCTCGGGGTCGAACCCCTCCTGCGCGGCGAGCTCCATGAACTCCGCGTACTCGGCATCGCCAAGTGCTCCGTGCTCGTGGTCCGAGCCGTCGGAGTGAATCTGGTCGTTCATGAAGTCCGTTCCTCTTTGCATCATCATCGATGGGCCACGATCGCGCGGCCCACTACTCAAGTGTCACCCAGGCGTCCGGTGAGACGCCTGGCGTTTCCCAGGTGCGCGGTCAGCGCCGCCTGGATGCGCAGCGTCGCCTCGTCCAGCGCCTTCCTGGTCCGCCGCCCACTGCCGTCACCGGCCTGGAAGGCGTCGCCGAAGACGACGTCGACCCGGCTGCGCAGCGGTGGCAGTGCCGATATCAGCCGCCCACGGCCTTCCGTGCTTCCCAGGACAGCGACGGGAACGATCGGCGCCCCGCCGCGCACCGCGAAGTACGCGAGCCCCGCGCGCAGGGATGCGAAGTCGCCTTCGCCCCTGGTGCCCTCGGGGAAGATCCCGAGGACCCCGCCGTCGTCCAGCACGCCGAGTGCCTGCGTGATGGCGGTGCGGTCGACGGTCGTACGGTCCACCTTCAGCTGCCCGATTCCGCGCAGGAACGGGTCGAGGGGGCCGACGAACGCCTCCTTCTTGATCAGGAAGTGGACGGGCCGGGGCGCGGTGCCCATCAGCATCGGTCCGTCGAGATTGTGCGCGTGGTTCACCGCGAGTATGACGGGTCCCGCGGTGGGGACGCGCCACGCTCCGAGCACACGGGGCCTGAACAGGCCGTACATGAGCCCGATGCCGATCCCACGCCCGACGGCCGCTCCGCGCAGCGTCGGCGCGGCGGTGGCTTCGGTCACTTCGCGGCCTGCTTCTCCCCGACGAGGGTGACGACGCACTCGATGACCTGCGTGAGGCTCAGGTCGGTGGTGTCCACCTCGACGGCGTCGCCTGCCTTGGCCAGCGGCGAGGTCTTGCGGCCGGAGTCGGCTGCGTCCCGCTTGATCAGCGCCTCCTTGGTGGCGGCGAGGTCTGAGCCCTTGACCTCACCGCTGCGGCGGGCGGCGCGCGCCTCCGGGGAGGCGGTCAGGAAGATCTTGATGTCGGCGTCGGGCAGCACGGTGGTGCCGATGTCACGGCCCTCGACCACGATGCCCCGCTCGGCCTCCGTGGCGATCGAGCGCTGCAGCTCGGTGATCAGGGTGCGCACCTCCGGCACGGCGCTGACGGCGCTGACCTTGGAGGTGACCTCCTGGGTACGGATCGGGCCCGAGGCGTCCTCGCCGTCGACGGTGATCGTCGGGGCGGACGGGTCCGTGCCGGAGACGATGACCGGCTTGGCGGCGGCCATGGCGATCTCGGCCGGGTTCTGCACGTCGATGCCGTTGTTCAGCATCCACCACGTGATCGCCCGGTACTGGGCGCCGGTGTCCAGGTAGCTCAGGCCGAGCTGGGCGGCGACGGCCTTGGAGGTGCTCGACTTGCCTGTGCCGGAGGGGCCGTCTATGGCGACGATCACTGCGGCCGGGGCGGTCCGGGCGGCGGCGCTTACGGTTTCCACGGTGGTGGACACCTTCCTGGTACACGGGGGCGGGCGGAGCGGGGCAGGGCTGACCGGGGCGCCCTCCCCACAAGGTTACCGAGTGCGCGAAGCGGCTTTGTACCCCTGTCTCCGGGGCCCGTCCCCCGGGCCCGCTACGGGCGGATCGACCAGCCGCGTTCGCTGAGGGCCGCGCTCAGTGCGGGTGCGGCGCTCGGTTCGACCATCAGCTGGACCAGTCCGGCCTGCTGGCCGGTGGCGTGCTCGATGCGGACGTCCTCGATGTTGACGCCGGCCCGCCCCGCGTCGGCGAAGATCGCGGCCAGTTCGCCCGGCCGGTCGCTGATGAGGACGGCGACGATCTCGTACGACGCCGGGGCGGCCCCGTGCTTGCCGGGGACCCTGACCCGGCCCGCGTTGCCGCGGCGCAGGACGTCCTCGATGGCTTCGGTGCCCGTGCGGCGCTTGTCCTCGTCTGCGGACTGCAGGCCGCGCAGCGCCCGGACCGTCTCGTCCAGGTCGGCGGCGACGCCGGCCAGCACGTCGGCGACCGGGCCGGGGTTGGCGGAGAGGATCTCCACCCACATCCGGGGGTCGGACGCCGCGATGCGGGTGACGTCCCTGATGCCCTGGCCGCACAGGCGTACGGCCGTCTCGTCGGCCTCCTCCAGTCGGGCGGCGACCATCGAGGAGATCAGCTGCGGGGTGTGGGAGACCAGAGCGACGGCACGGTCGTGGGCGTCGGCGTCCATGACGACCGGGACGGCCCGGCAGAGCGCCACCAGCTCCAGGGCGAGGTTGAGGACCTCGGTGTCGGTCTCCCGGGTCGGGGTGAGGACCCAGGGGCGGCCTTCGAAGAGGTCGGCGGTGGCCGCGAGGGGCCCGGAGCGCTCCTTGCCGGCCATGGGGTGCGTACCGATGTACGGGGTGAGGTCGACTCCGAGCGCCTCCAGCTCGCGGCGCGGACCGCCCTTGACGCTGGCGACGTCGAGGTAGGCGCGGGCGATCCCGTCGCGCATGGCCGTGACGAGCACGGTGGCGGTGTGGGCGGGAGGTACGGCGATGACCGCCAGGTCGACGGGGCCCTCGGGGGCCTCGTCGGTGCCGGCGCCGAGCGCGGCGGCGGTCTGCGCCGAGGACGGGTCCCGGTCGACGAGGTGCACCTGGATGCCGCGCCCCGCCAGGGCGAGGGCGGCCGAGGTGCCGACCAGGCCGGTTCCGATGACGAGGGCTGTTCTCACTGGGCGATGTCCTTGCGGAGGGCGCCGGTGGCGCCGAGGTAGACGTGGCTGATCTCGGACCGGGAGAGATACGTCTCCACGTGGGCGAGGACACGGACCACGCGGGGCATGGCCCCGGTGATGTCGAGCTCCTGGGCACAGATCAGCGGTACGTCGACGATACCGAGGCCCCGGGCGGCGGCCGCCGGGAAATCGCTGTGCAGATCGGGGGTGGCGGTGAACCAGACGCTGATCAGGTCGTCGGCGGCCAGCTGATTGCGTTCCAGGACCGCGGTGAGGAGTTCACTCACCCGCTCGTCCATGTGCCCGGCTTCGTCCCGGTCCAGCTGGACGGCTCCACGGACTGCTCGTACCGCCACGTCGTACCCCTCGTCGCCTCGTGCTGCGTGCCCTTTCAGCCTAGAGGTGCGGCGGAGGAGCCGGTCACGGTGCTCTGTCCGTGAGACGCGGCGGCGGCGTGCACGGCGACGAGCATGCGCCAGATCCGTCCGGCGAGCTGCTCGGGTGAGGCGTCGATGCGGTCGTGCACCCAGTCGGCGACCACCCCGGTGAACAACCCGGCCACGGCGCTCGCGGTCAGGTCGTGGCCGTCGGCGGCGGGCCTGCGCCGGCTCAGCTCCTCACCGCTGCGCAGGCGGAGCTCCTGGTGCAGCAGTTCCCCGAAGGGGCCGCCACCGGGCCCGAGCAGGCTCCGGTAGACCGCGGCGCGGCTGCGGACCTCACCGAGCAGGGCGACGAGCTCCGCGGGCGGGGAGTCCGGACCGGGCGGCGTCCGGCCCCAGGCGTGCAGGGCGTCGACCGCGTCGCGTACGACTCCGGCGCAGGCGTCCACGGCGAGGGCGTGCAGGTCGTCGTAGTGCAGATAGAAGGTGGCGCGTCCCACGCCCGCCCGGCGCACCACCTCCGCGACGCCGACCCGTTCGAGCGGCTGCTCCTGGCAGGCCTCCAGCAGCGCCGCCCGGAGCCGGGCGCGGGTGCGCGCGGTCCGCGGGTCGTTGCTGCCGTCCGTCACCGCGGGTGTCACGCGCTCAGCCCGACGCCAGCACGAGGACGAGGGCGAGGGCGGCGGGCGCCGCCTGCGCGTACAGGATCTTGCGGCTGACGGTGGCCGCCCCGTACACCCCGGCGATGATCAGGCAGCTCAGGAAGAAGATCTGCGCCTGGTGGGCGACGGGGTCGCCGGCGATCAGGCTCCAGACCAGTCCGGCGGCCATGAAGCCGTTGTAGAGCCCCTGGTTGGCGGCGAGCGTGGCGCTCTGGGCCGAGAACTCGGCGGTGGTGGAGAACGCCTTGCGGCCCCGCGGGGTGTCCCAGAGGAACATCTCCAGGACCAGGAAATAGGTGTGGATCAGCGCGACGAGCGCGACCAGCACATGAGCGGCGGTCTGCATGACATGGCCTCCTGTGGCGATTTCCTGGACGACTGTACAGGAAATGCGGTCGGCAGCACGTCCCGGGCGCGGTTGCTTCGCCGGGGCGGCCGGCAACGCCACGATGCCTCTGGGCGACCACCACGCGAGGAGAGCCATGAACGCACGACGAAGGACGGTCATGACCGCGGGAGCCGCGGGTGCCGCGGCACTGGTGACCGGCTGCGGCTCGTCGGACGGGGGCGGGAGCGACGAGAGCTCCGCTCCCGCGTCGGCGGACGCCGAGCTGACCGGGACCGCCGACGTCCCGGCAGGCGGCGGCACGATCCTCGAGGACCGGAAGATCGTGGTGACCCAGCCGACCGAAGGCGAGTTCAAGGCCTTCTCCGCGGTATGCACCCACGCGGGCTGCGTCGTCTCCTCGGTCGGCGACGGCACCATCAACTGCGCGTGCCACGGCAGCCGGTTCAGCATCAAGGACGGGGCGGTCGAGCGGGGCCCGGCGACGCGCCCGCTGCCCGCCGAGAGGATCACCGTCGAAGGCGACAGCATCCGGCTCGCGTAGGGCGCGTACCCTCGCGCGCATGATCACCCCTCAAGGCGAGCGGCTGGTGCGGGAGCACACCGTCTACTCCTGCGTGATGGGCTCCCGCGCCTTCGGACTGGCCACCGACGGCAGCGACACGGACCGGCGCGGGGTGTTCCTCGCGCCCACCCCGCTGTTCTGGGGTTTCACGAAACCGCCGACCCATGTCGAAGGGCCGGCCGACGAGCAGTTCTCCTGGGAGCTGGAGCGCTTCTGCGAGCTTGCGCTGCGGGCGAACCCCAATGTGCTGGAGTGCCTGCACTCCCCGCTCGTGGAGCACGCCGACGCCACGGGACGCGAGCTCCTCGCCCTGCGCGGAGCCTTCCTGTCCCGGCAGGCGCACGGGACGTTCGTGCGCTATGCGCTGGGCCAGCGGCGGAAGCTGGAGGCCGACGTCCGTGCGCACGGCACGCCGCGCTGGAAGCACGCCATGCACCTGCTGCGGCTGCTGGCGTCCGGCCGGGACCTGCTGCGGACCGGCGAACTGCGGATCGAGGTCGGGAACGCGCGCGAGGAGCTGCTGGCCGTGAAGCGGGGCGAGGTCCCGTGGACCGAGGTGGAACGCCGGATGACGCGCCTGGCCGAGGAGAACGACGAGGCGGCCTCCCGCTCCCCGCTGCCACCGGAGCCCGACCGTGCACGCGTGGAGGCCTTCCTGATCCGGACCCGGCGTACGTCGGCGGGAGGCTGACCGACGAGCGAGCGAGCTCTCGACCTATTGACCATCGATAGAATTCGCTCGATAATCGATAGATGCATCCCCTCATCACCGCCGCGCTCCGCGCCGGCATCGCCATGGTCATCGCGTTCGGCCTCTTCGGCCAGGCCGTCATCATCCCGACGGCGGCGGCCGACGAGGTCGACCGCTTCCCCGGTTACGCCCCCCTCGCCACGCCCTACACGGTGCTGGCCGTCCTCGGGGTGGCCTGCGTCCAGGTCGCCCTCGTCGCCGTATGGAGGCTGCTCGGCATGGCCCAGCAGGGGGCGATCTTCGCGCCCCGCGCGTTCCGTTGGGTGGACGTCGTCATCGGCTCCTCGGCGGTGGCGACGGCACTGGCGATCGGGGCCGCCGCCCACCTGGCCGTGGCCGAGATCCCCTCGCCGGACGACGGGATGGACATCACGGGCGCCCTGGCGGCCGCGATCACGGCGGCCGGCATCGGAGCCGCCTTCGCCATGCTCACCGTGATCATGCGCAGTCTGCTGCGCAAGGCGACGGCGCTCCAGACGGAGATGGCCGAGGTCATCTGATGGCGATCGTCGTCGACATCGACCGTCGGCTCGCCGAACGCAACCTGTCGGTGGGCGAGTTCGCCGCCGCCATCGGTATCAGCCCTGCCAACGTCGCCGTACTCAAGAACGGCCGGGCGAAGGCGGTGCGGTTCACGACACTGGACGCCATCTGCCGCACGCTCGACTGTCAGCCCGGCGACGTACTGCGGTGGGTATCCGATACCCCCGAGAACGGCTGACACGTCAGGGCCCGCGCGTGTACCGGCGGACGACCGGCTCCAGGTAGTCCGCGTGCGGCCCCGCCAGGCCGGCCAGCTCCTCCGGGAGGCGCACCAGCGCGATGTCGTCGAGTTCGGGTTCACGGCCCCGGTCGAGCTCCGCTCGCGCCGCGGCGGCGAAGCCCTCGCGCAGCGCCGACTCCGGCAGGGCCGGAGCGAGGTAGGTCAGTCCGATGCTGCGGTGCTTCCCACGGGTGACGGCCCACAGCCGCAACGCCTCGGGGGCCGTGCCGATACCCATCTCCTCGGCCAGCTCGCGCGCCGCCTCGCCGCCCAGTGCGGCCTCGTCCAGAGCTCCGCCGTCCCGGGGCGGCTCCACCGAGCCTCCGGGCAGCTGCCAGCGGCCCGGAGAGGCGGTGGACGGCGACATCCTCGCCGTCACCACACGACCGTCGTCCGTCGGCTGGACCACGTTGACGAACAACGACGGCAACGCGGTGGCACCCGGGACGCGCCTCAGGGCGTAGTGCCGGTAGGTCACCCGCGCCCAGAAAAGGTGCAGGGCTCGCGGCCCGGCCCACTCCACTCCCGCACACGCCACGACCGGCCCGTCGAAGAGGGTCGGGTTGGCCCGGACCGCGAGGTCCCACACACGGTCCCTGGCCGATTCGTCCTCGGGTGACAGCGGGGGCGCTTCAGCCTCCTCCAGGTGAAGCCGTTCCACATCGAAGAGGTCAATACCCACGGGGGGCAGCGTCTCGGGCACCGGGTCATCGTAGACCGTTCCGGTCCTGGAGCGGCCGGCTACGAGGCGGTGTCCGCCGGGCGGCGGGCCAGCCAGAGCCGGCGTGTGGAGCGGACGACCAGGTCGTCGCGGCGGCGCACGTCCGCCGGGCCGCCGTCGAGCAGGGTGCCGAGCGCGGCGAGGTCCGCGGGGTCGACCCGGCCGTCGAGGGCGCCGCGGACGCGGTCCAGCACCAGGTGGGCGTACCGGCCGGTGGAGGCAGGCAGCGGGGGACGCAGCTCCAGCGGCTCCGTACGTTCCTGCTCGACGGTGAGACCGGCCGCGACCAGCAGGACGCCCCAGTCGGCGCCCAGGTGCGGCATCCGCTCGGCCTGGAGCGCGTCCAGTGCCTCGCGGCACCGTGCCTCCAGCCCGGGGCGGCCGGCCACGGCCTCGTCCGGGAGGAAGCGCGGCATCCCGTCCAGTTCGGCGACGGCCAGCAGCCCGCCCGGGCGCAGCGCCGCGTGGACCCCGGCGAGCGCGGCGGCCGGATCGTCCACGTGGTGCAGGGAGGCCGACGCCCAGACGAGGTCGGCGTCCGTGATGCCGGGGAGCCCGGCGCCCGCGTCCGCCTCCAGGGTGCGCACCCGGTCGCCCAGGCCCTTGGCGCGGGCGGATCCGGTGAGCCGGGCGAGCATCTCCGGGGAGCTGTCGACAGCTGTCACGCGAGCCCGGGGGAAGCGTTCCAGCAGGGCGAACGTGCCGGTCCCGGTGCCCGCTCCCAGGTCGACGACGTGGGTGACGCCGCCTCCGGCCGCACCGGCGACCCGGGCGGTCACCGAAGCGAGGTAGGGCGCGAACAGTTCGGCGTCGAGGTCGAGGACCTGGGCGGGGGCGTCCTGCTGGTCGGAGCCGCCGTGCTCATGGGTATGAGCGTGGGCGTGGTCGTGGGCGTGGGGTGCGGAAGGTGTCATGCGGCCGAGCCTACGAAGTTTTGCGCACAGCGCATACAGTCTTGCTCATGACGCAAGAAGGCAGTGACCTCGACGGCCTCGTACGCAAACGGATCCGGGCCCTGCGGGCCGCGCACGGCTGGTCACTCGACGACCTCGCCGCCCGTTGCCACCTCAGTCCCTCCTCCCTCAGCCGGATCGAGACCGGCCACCGCAGGATCGCGCTGGACCAGCTCACCGTGATCGCCCGGGCCCTCGGCACCTCGCTCGACCAGCTCGTCGAGACGGCCGCCGACGATGTCGTCACGAACCCCACGCACCACCCGGCCCGGGGCCTGACCCAGTGGGCACTGCGCGGTGACCCCGGCGTCACCGTGGCCCGGATCCGGCTGACCGGCCCCCCGGCCGAAGGTCCCACGGCGCTCAAGGCACACCCGGGCCGGGAGTGGTTCACGGTGCTGTCCGGTACGGCCCTGCTGGTGCTGGGGGAACGGCGGCTGCGGGTCGAGGAGGGTCAGGCGGCGGAGTTCACCACGATGCTCCCGCACGCGCTGGGCGCTGTCGGCGGCCCGGCCGAGGTCCTCGGGATCTTCGACCGCGACGGCCGCCGCTCCCACCTGCGCGAACGCGGGTGAGAGGGCGGCCGCCGGGCAGTCAGGACGCGACGGGCTCCCCCAGCCGCGCACGGACGACGAGATCGTGCAGGGCGTCGAAGCCAGAAGGTGCCTCGGCGAGCCGTGACGCGGCCTGCGCCTCGTCGAGCACCCCGTGCAGGGCTTCGACGTCCCGCGCGGCGGCCGCACGGCCGGCCGGGTCCGCCGCCCCGTGTTCGGCGTCCGCCTTCGCCTCGATCAGTGCGGGCAGGAACGCCGGGGCGGCTGTCACCTCGTCCAGCAGGGTCGGCAGATGCGCCACGAGGGTGCCGGTGCGCATCAGATGGATGCCGGTGAGCAGCGCGCGGAACGTGTAGAGCAGCGGCTTCAGTTCGCCGGTCCTCTCGAACAGCCGCCACTGCGTACCGGCGAATCCCCGGTAGTGGTGGGCATGGTTGCGGGTCACCACCGCCGGTGCCAGTCCCACGAGTTCCTCGTGGAGCGCCGTGGTGCGCACCACCAGCGGGGACAGCAGCTGCTCCAGCACATAGCCGTTGGGCTTCAGCATGAGCCGGACGAACTTACGGAGATCATGAGTGACGAGGTCCATCTCGACCCCGTCGTGGTCCCACATCCGTGACCGTGTCTCCTCCGGCTCACGGAGGCCGACGAGATCCTCCGCGGGCAGGACATGGACCCCCCGCAGGTCCACGTCCGAGTCCCGCGAGGGGAAGCCGTACAGGTGGGCGCCCGAAACCGTGGCGAACAGGAGAGGGCAGGGCTCCTCGGCGAGTACCACGGTGAGGTCCGTGACCGGCAGCCCGGCTCCTCGCAGGAGCGTCGTGTCGCTGTGCATGGATCAAGCGTCCCAGAGCGCGGCCAGGGACAGCAGGTCGCTGCGGTACTCGATGCGTTCCGACCACTCCTTGGGCCAGGCTCCCGCCCCCAGGTGCGCCCCGGCCAGCGCGCCCGTGAGGCAGCCGATGGAGTCGGAGTCGCCCCGTGTGCAGGCTGCCCGGCGCAGGGCGGTCAACGGTTCCTCGGGGAAGAGCAGGAAGCAGTGCAGGGCGGTGGCGAGTGCCTCCTCGGCGATCCAGCCGTCGCCGGTCCGCTCGCACGGGTCGGTCTCCGACGACGGCTCACGCAGGGCGTCCTGGACGGCCGCCAGCGCGGTCAGGCACTCGTCCCAGCCCCGGCTGATGAACGCCTCGGGCGAGGCGTCATGGGTGTACCGCCACAGGTCGCCGAGCCACCGGGTGAGGTAGCGGCCGCGGTTCTCGTAGGCGTAGGAGCGCAACTGGCCCACCAGACCGAGCGGTTCGGCCCCTTGGGCGAGGAGGAACACCGCGCGGGCCGTCAGGTCGGACGCCGCGAGGGCGGTGGGGTGGCCGTGGGTGAGGGCCGCCTGGAGCTGGGCGGCCCCGGCCCGCTGTTCGTCGCTGAGGCCGGGCACGAGGCCGATGGGTGCGACACGCATGTTGGCGCCACAGCCCTTGGAGCCGGTCCGGCTGGCCTCCTGCCAGACCCGGTTGCCCTCCAGCAGCTCACACGCCTCCAGGCAGGTGCGGCCGGGAGCGCGGTTGTTGTCGGGTGAGCGGTTCCAGCGGACGAACTCCTCCCTGACCGGGCCCACCATCCGCTCCGGGGTGAGCAGTCCCTGGTCCATGGCCGTGCGGATGCCGCGGCCCAGGGCGAGCGTCATCTGGGTGTCGTCGGTGACGAACGCGGGCTTCGGCAGCGGCATCCGGCGCCAGGGCCCGCACTTCGTCAGGATCGCGGGTACGTCGTCGAACTCGGTGGGGAAGCCCAGCGCGTCGCCGAGCGCCAGCCCGGTCAGCGCGCCTGTGGCCGCCTGCTTGGTGAGAATCCTTGTCTGGATCATGATGTCCGTCCTTCCGGGCGTCCTTCCGGGCGCAGCAGTGGAGGGTGCAGGGTGGTAGCGGCACCCGCACGGTAGAGAGCGGCCGGTTTTCCCCGTCCGCCGGTGCGGCGCGGCGGCCCGTCCACGGCCTGGACGAAGCCGGGCGTGGTGAGGACCTTGCGCCGGAAATTGGGGCGGTCCAGCTCGACGCCCCAGACGGTCTCGTAGACCTGCTGGAGCTCGCCGAGGGTGAACTCGTCCGGGCAGAACGCGGTGGCCAGACAGGAGTACTCGAGCCTCGCGCCGATCCGGTCGTGCGCGTCCGCCAGGATGCGGTCGTGGTCGAACGCGAGCGGCCCGGTGCCGCCCGCCTCCCACCACTGCGCCTTCGCCGCGTCCCCGCCGCCCCTCGGTTCGGGGAGGTCGGGCACGAGTGCGGCGTACGCGACGGAGACGACCCGC
Organism: Streptomyces sp. NPDC005794; assembly: GCF_042871445.1. Lineage (NCBI taxonomy): Bacteria > Bacillati > Actinomycetota > Actinomycetes > Kitasatosporales > Streptomycetaceae > Streptomyces > Streptomyces sp. NPDC005794. Next base: position 32,874 of record NZ_JBIAIN010000018.1, on the reverse strand, counting down.
ATCCTGGGGTCGCGGTCCGGATCGCTGTAGGTGCGCAGCTGTTCGAGGTGGAAGGCGCACACGGACTTCCTGGTGAGGCCGGTCTCCTCGGCGAGCTCGCGGCGGGCCGCCGCCTCGGCGGATTCCCGGGGCAGGACGAAGCCGCCGGGCAGCGCCCACCGCCCCTTGTAGGGGGCCTCGCCCCGCTCCACGAGCAGCACGTGGAGCCGGGCTTCGCGGACCGTGAAGACGGCGAGGTCGACGGTGACGGCGAAGGGGATGAAAGCGTGGGGGTCGTACCCCTCGGGGGCGGTGCTCATCGTTGCTCCGGCAGGGGTGCGGTGAAGTGCCAGCCGGTGGCGAGGAGCGCGTCCACGGCGGCGACCGCCGTGGCGAGACGCTCGCCCCGGGACCCGGTGACCTCGATGTACCGGCGTCCGCTCCGGGCGAGTTCGGCACGGAAGCGGTCCGTCATCCAGGGCCGCAGTTCCTCGCCGTCGCGCAGTCCGTCGTCCTCGAAGGGGACGCCCTCGTGGCCGGTGAGCAGCCAGAGGTGGTGGGCGGCCCGGTCGGCGGTCTTCTCGACGAGCGGATTGCGTCCGCCGACGTAGCGCTCGTGCCAGACGGTGGTGGCGAACGAGTCGGTGTCGCAGAAGAGCACCGGGGACCCCGTCCGCGCCGCGGCCTCCTCCCTGGCGTTCTGGGCCTCGGCGATGAGGGGGAAGTCGTCGGTGGTGAAGGTGACGTCCTCCCACTGGGCGGCCGGCCACCGGCTGCGCAGGGCCGCGAGTTTCGCCTCGCTGAACTCCCGCCCGTACTCGGCGACGTACCGGGTCCCCGCCCATACGCCGCCGCGCCGGCGGTAGTGGTCGGCCAGTGCTCGGGCCAGAGTCGTGGTGCCGGTCGACTCGGCACCCAGGACGACGACCCGGCGGGTGAGCGCGCCCCGTACGGGCGGCTCCAGATAGTCCCAGCAGCGGGCGGGGTCGGCGCGGACCGCGGTGCCCGAGACGGGGAAGAGGGTGCGGTCCGGGTCGACGAGGACGGACTCCGCGCCGAAGCGGCGCGCCAGTTCCTCGCCGTACGACTCCGAGGTGAAGACGGCGTCGACCCGGTCGGGCACGGCCGCGGTGAACACCTCCATGTGGGCGTCCCAGACGGCCGCGTCGGTGAGGTCCATGTGGATGTCGTCGACGGTGCCCACCACCCGGACGTCGGGGTGGGACTCCCTCATCCAGGCGACCCGGTCGGCGAGCGGGACGGATTCGACGGAGGCGGCGCAGACCAGGACGGTGAGCCTCTCGCAGCGGTCCCGCGCGGTGCGGACGAGGTGGTGGTGGCCGGCGTGCGGCGGATAGAACTTGCCGAGGACCAGGCCGTGCCCGTGGCGCTTCACGCCGTCACCACCGCGTCCTCGCGCCGGTCCGGGGCGAGGTCCCGGTTCCAGTTGCGCAGTCCGACGACGCAGAGCGTGAGGAATCCGGCGTACAGCAGGGAGGTGAGGTAGAGCTCCTTGTAGGCGTACAGCGGGATGTAGACCACGTCGGCGGCGATCCACAGCCACCAGGACTCGACGCGCTTGCGGCACTGTCCGTACGTCGCCATGAGGGACAGCGAGGTGGTCAGGGCGTCCCAGAACGGCACGGTCGAGTCCGTGGCCCGGGACAGCAGCAGGGTGAGCGCGAGGGTCCCCACCGCCCCCGCCGCGAGCAGCCAGGTCCATTCGGTGCGGGTGGTGCTCCGCACCGGCAGGACGGAGGTCCCTGGTCCACCCCCGTGGGTCCAGGTCCACCAGCCGTACGCGGCGAGGGAGATGAAGACGATCTGCAGGCCGGCGTCGGCGTACAGACCGGACTGGGCGAACAGCAGGATGAAGAACAGGTTGTTGGCGATGCCGATCGGCCAGTTGGCGAGATGCTGACGGGCCACGAGCCAGACGCACAGCGCACCGCTGCCGAAGCCCAGCACCTCGGTCCAGCTGACCGGGGTGTCCAGGACCGTCACCAGGGGCTGCCGCAGAGGATCGAGTATGTCCGCGAGCGTCACGCCGTTCCCTCCCCTTCTTTATGGTCATCCTGACTATAAAGAAGAAACGGGGACAGCGAAAGGCCCGCGGCCGGTTCCCGTTCGAAAAGAACGAGGAACCGGCCGCGGGCCGTTCGGCGTCGGGCGGTGGCTACAGGCCGACCTCGCGCATCAGCATGCCCACCTCGGTGTTGGTCAGGCGGCGCAGCCAGCCCGACTTCTGGTCGCCCAGCGGGATCGGCCCGAAGGACGTCCGTACGAGGCGTTCCACCGGGAAGCCGGCCTCGGACAGCATCCGGCGGACGATGTGCTTGCGGCCCTCGTGGAGGGTGACCTCGACCAGGTAGTTCTTGCCGGTGTTCTCGACGACCCGGAAGTGGTCGGCGCGGGCGTAGCCGTCCTCCAGCTGGATGCCGTCCTTGAGGCGCTTGCCGAGGTCGCGCGGCAGCGGGCCCTGGATGGCGGCCAGGTAGGTCTTCTTCACGCCGTACCTGGGGTGCGTCAGACGGTGGGCCAGGTCACCGTGGTTGGTGAGCAGGATGATGCCCTCGGTCTCGGTGTCGAGCCGCCCGACGTGGAACAGTCGCGTCTCGCGGTTGTTCACGTAGTCCCCGAGGTTCTGACGGCCGTCCGGGTCACCCATGGTGGAGACGACTCCGGCGGGCTTGTTCAGCGCGAAGAAGAGGTACGACTGGGTCGCGACGGTCAGGCCGTCGACCTTGATCTCGTCCCTCTGCGGGTCGACACGCTTGCCCTGCTCGAGGACGATCTCGCCGTTGACCTCGACACGGGCCTGCTCGATCAGCTCCTCGCACGCCCGGCGCGAGCCCATGCCGGCGCGGGCGAGGATCTTCTGCAGACGCTCACCCTCCTGCTCGGCGCCCGGGTTGGTCCTGGGCGTCTTGATCTCGGGCTTGTCCGCGTACCGGTCACGGTTGCGCTGCTCGATCTTGGCGTCGAGCTCGCGGGGGCGGGACGGAGCGCCGACTCGGCGTCCACCCTTGCTCACGTTCTGTGCGGGCTTCGGGCCGCCCTTCGCGCCTCCGCGTGCCGCCGCGCCGCGGCCCTTGCGGGGGCCGCCGTCGCCGCCCGGCTTGTCGGAGCCCACGTCGTAGCGGCGCTCCTCGGGGCGGGGCCGGCGGGGACGCTGCTCCTCCTGCTTGTCGTCGCGTCCTCCCGCGGCCTTGGGACGGAAGGAGCCGCCCTTCGCGCCCGAGCCGCCCCGGGGGTTCCGGTTGCCGCCGCTCTTGCCGCTGCCGCTTCCGCTGTTGCTGCCACTGCTTCGCATCAAAATTCCGTCTTGTCGTCTGCGTGAGTTTCCGGGGTGTCCGGTGCGTCCGGATCGAACGACGGCACACCCTCTAGCGTCTCAGCCTCGATCGCGTCCGCCTCCGGGAGGAAGGGCGCGAGCTCCGGGAGCTCGTCCAGGCCTCGCAGGCCCATGCGCTCCAGAAAGTAGTTCGTCGTCCTGTACAGGATCGCACCTGTTTCGGGTTCCGCGCCCGCCTCTTCGACGAGACCCCTCTGGAGCAGGGTCCGCATGACGCCGTCGCAGTTCACTCCGCGTACCGCCGAGACCCTCGACCGGCTGACCGGTTGACGGTACGCGACCACGGCGAGGGTCTCCAGCGCCGCCTGGGTGAGCCGGGCGTGCTGGCCGTCCAGGACGAAGCCCTCGACCGCCTCCGCGTACTCGGGGCGGGTGTAGAAGCGCCAGCCCCCGGCGACGAGCCTCAGGTCGAATCCGCGGCGCTGGACGGTGTACTCGTCGGCCAGCTCCCGCAGGGCGTCCGCCACGGCCCTGCGGGGCCGCTGGAGGACCTTGGCGAGGTGTTCCTCGGTGGCGGGTTCGTCGACGACCATGAGGACCGCCTCCAGTGCGGGCTTGAGGTCGAGCCCGGCAACAGGGGCGTCGCGCCCGTCGTCGTCTGCACTCATGCCTGTACGTCCTCCTGTGGCTCGCGCACCTCTTGGTCGAACTCGTCCGTGACCACCGGTTCGGCCCCCTCGCCCCCGGCCCAGCGCACCAGGAGGTCACCGAGCGCCTCCTCCTGGTCGAGCGTGACCGCCTTCTCCCGGTAGAGCTCCAGGAGCGCCAGGAAGCGGGCGACGACCGTGAGGGTGTCCCCCGCGTCCTCGGTGAGCGCCTGGAAGCTGATCTCGCCCTCCGCCCGCAACCGCGCCACCACGATCTCCGCCTGCTCGCGCACGCTGACCAGCGGCGCGTGGATGTGTTCGACGTACACCTGCGGCTCGGCCCTGGGCTGCATCGCCTTCACCGCGAGCCGGGCGAATCCCTCGGGGCCGATGCTGATCACGACCTCGGGCAGCAGCTCGGCGTGCTGGGGCTCGAGCCCCACGGTGCGGGGGTAGCGGCGGGACTCGGACTCCAGCCGGTCGCTGAAGATCTCCGCGATCCGCTTGTACGCGCGGTACTGCAGCAGCCGCGCGAAGAGCAGGTCCCGCGCCTCCAGCAGGGCGAGGTCCGCCTCGTCCTCCACCTCCGCGGTGGGCAGCAGCCGGGCGGCCTTCAGATCGAGCAGGGTCGCGGCGACGACGAGGAACTCGGTGGTCTGGTCGAGGTCCCAGTCGGGCCCCATGGCCCGGATGTGTGCCATGAACTCGTCGGTGACCTTCGACAGCGCGACCTCGGTCACATCGAGCTTGTGCTTGGAGATCAGTTGGAGGAGCAGATCGAAGGGGCCCTCGAAATTGACCAGACGCACGGTGAACCGGCGGTCGTCGCCGGCCTCGGCGGCTTCTCCTGGGGGGCTCTCGACGGGCCCAGGAGCGTCCAGCAGGACCGTCGGGGACTCCGGGGGCACCGAGGGCGCCGAGAGCGCGAGTGAGGCCGCAGGGGCCTCGCCCGGAGACACGGGGGCCACAGGGGGCTCCGGGGCCTCGGGAGCCGCCGCAGCCCGTACCCCCGGCCCGCGGCCGAGGGCACGGCGGGGCGGGCGGGGCGTGTCGTCGGCAGTCGGCATGTGCTGGGGTCCAGGGGAGCGGCGGGAGGCGGGCGGTGGGCCCCGGGGCAGGGCCGCCCGTACGGCGGCCCTCCCCCGGCAGGCTACCGGCGCGGCACCGGTCAGCGGCCGCGCAGCCGCCGTACGAGGATGCTCGCGTCGCCGCGCGACTCCAGGTCGGCCAGCACCACGGCCACCGCCTCCCGGACGATGCGCCCGCGGTCGACGGCCAGTCCGTGCTCACCGCGCAGCACGAGGCGCGCGTGCTCGAGGTCCATCAGTTCCTCGGCCGACACGTAGACGGTGATCTTCTCGTCGTGGCGTTCCCGGCCGCTGGGACGGCGGTTCGCTCCCCGCCCGCCCCCGCGTCCGCGCTGCGGCTGGACGGTGGTGGTTTCCTGCGGGTGCGCGGTACGCGCCCGGGGAGGGGCGACGGCAGCCCGCTCGTCCCCGTCGGCGCGGCTGCGTGAGCCGCCGCCGTCGGCGTCCGCCGCGGAGTGCTCCTCCTGGGACGTCCCGGCGGGTGTGTCACCGCTGCCCGGTGCGCCACCCTGGCCGGTGTCCGCCGCCGCGTCGCTTCCTGCGGCCGGTGCGGGGACCCGCCCCTCGCCGCTCGCCTTGCGTCGCCGCTCGGCGGAGGACGAGGCCTGCAGGCCCATGCCCCCGGTGGTACGGAACAGTTCGTCGGCCCCCGGCAGACTCACTCGGCGTGACACCGGGCGAGCACCTCCCTGGCGAGCTGGCGATAGGCGGCGGCACCGACCGAGTTGGAGGCGTACGTGGTGATGGGCTCACCGGCGACCGTGGTCTCCGGGAAGCGCACCGTGCGCCCGATGACGGTGTGGTAGACGTGCTCGTCGAAGGCCTCGACGACGCGCGCGAGCACCTCACGGCTGTGCACCGTGCGGGAGTCGTACATGGTGGCGAGGATGCCGTCGAGCTCCAGTTCCGGGTTGAGCCGCTCCTGGACCTTCTCGATGGTCTCGGTGAGCAGTGCCACACCGCGCAGCGCGAAGAACTCGCACTCGAGCGGGACTATCACCTTGTGAGCCGCCGTCAGGGCGTTCACGGTGAGCAGGCCCAGCGAGGGCTGGCAGTCGATCACGATGTAGTCGTAGTCGGCCATCAGCGGCTTGAGGGCGCGCTGCAGCGTCGACTCCCGGGCCACCTCGCTCACCAGCTGCACCTCTGCGGCCGAGAGGTCGATGTTGCTGGGGAGCAGGTCCATGTTGGGCACGGCCGTCTTCAGCAGGACCTCGTCGGCCGCCATGCCCCGCTCCATGAGCAGGTTGTAGACGGTGAGGTCGAGCTCCATCGGGTTGACGCCCAGGCCGACGGACAGGGCTCCCTGTGGGTCGAAGTCGACGAGCAGGACGCGCCGGCCGTACTCCGCGAGTGCGGCGCCCAGGTTGATGGTCGACGTGGTCTTGCCGACGCCGCCCTTCTGGTTGCACATCGCGATGATCTTCGCGGGGCCGTGCTCGGTCAGCGGACCGGGAATCGGGAAGTACGGCAGCGGCCGGCCGGTCGGGCCGATCCGCTCGCGGCGCTGACGAGCGGCGTCGGGCGCGAGGGTGGCCGCGTACTCCGGATCGGGCTCGTATTCGGCATCGGGGTCGTAGAAGTGCCCCTCGGGCACCTCGGCGAAGTCGGCGAAGTGGTCATTCTTTCGGCCACTCTCGTTGCCGGCCATGGCGTTCACGTGTAGGCCGTCCATCATCTGGGGGGCTGTCGTCATGTGCTGGTGGGTGGCGAAGGTGCGGACAGCGACGGAGCCGACAGCTTCGAACCCGTTCGGGCTCAGACCCCGTGCAGGCATCCCTGGTTGACCACCCCCGGGAGTAATTGTCGACTCATTCACAAGTCGTCTTACCTCCTTGGATGTGACCAGGAAACTTATCGATAGGTCAGCGTGGCACCATGCCGACGATTGGCGACTCTATGGCGTGTCACCGGTTCGCAGCAACACAATCCGCCGGACCCGGCCCGATGTGTCGGCAATCGAACACCCCTCTGTCAAGAGCGCGGAGCGCCCGGGGCGCACCTTTCGCGGGGGTGCAAAAAGGGTAGAGGGTTACGTCTCCGGCGGGTTGGGCCGGGACCCCTCACGCGTCCGGCCGGACCTCGCTGGGCAAGGTCCGGCCGGACGCGTGAGGTTGACGGAGAGGGTTGACCGCTCAGCCGAGAAGCGTGCCCAGTTCGACGTGGTCGAGTCCGTGCGCCTCGGCCACCTCGCGGTAAACCACCTGGCCGTCATGGGTGTTGAGACCCTTGGCGAGCGCGGCGTCACGGCGCAGGGCATCGGCCCAGCCCCGGTTCGCGAGCTCCAGGATGAAGGGCAGCGTGGCGTTCGTGAGGGCGTAGGTGGAGGTGTTCGGAACCGCGCCCGGCATGTTCGCGACGCAGTAGAAGACCGAGTTGTGCACCATGAAGGTCGGCTCGGCGTGTGTCGTCGGACGGGAGTCCTCGAAGCAGCCTCCCTGGTCGATCGCGATGTCGACAAGAACACTTCCGGGCTTCATCTTGGCGACGAGCTCGTTGGTGACCAGCTTCGGCGCCTTCGCCCCCGGGATCAGCACCGCGCCCACGACGAGGTCGGCCTCGACGACGGCCTTCTCGAGCTCCAGCGCGTTGGAGACGACCGTCCGCACCTTGGTGCCGAAGACCTTGTCGGCCTCGCGCAGCTTGTTGATGTCCCTGTCGAGCAGCGTGACGTGGAAGCCGAGCCCGACGGCGATCTGTGTGGCGTTCCAGCCGGAGACTCCACCCCCGATGACGACGGCCCTGGCCGAGCCCGTGCCGGGGACGCCACCGGGCAGCACACCGCGCCCGCCGACCGAGCGCATCAGGTGGTACGCGCCGACCTGCGGGGCGAGGCGGCCGGCGACCTCGGACATCGGGGCGAGCAGCGGCAGCGCGCGGTTCGCGGTCTCGACGGTCTCGTACGCGATGGCGGTCGTGCCCGACCCGAGCAGGGCGTCCGTGCACTCACGGGAGGCGGCGAGGTGCAGATACGTGAAGAGCGTCTGACCCTTGCGGAGGCGGTGGTACTCCTCGGCGACCGGCTCCTTGACCTTGAGCAGCAGGTCCGCGGCGGCCCAGACCTCGTCGGCCGTGGGCAGGATCCGCGCGCCGGCGGCGACGTACTCCTCGTCCGGGATGGAGGACCCCTCGCCGGCGTGCCGCTCGACGAGGACCTGGTGGCCGTGACGGACGAGCTCATGCACTCCGGCAGGGGTGATCGCCACCCGGAACTCGTTGTTCTTGACTTCGCGGGGGATGCCGACCTTCACGTCGATCACGGTCCTTGGCTCGGAGAATCGCTCGGACATAGCGGGAGATACCCGTATGAACCAAGCATAGGGGGAGACACCGCTGAGATCTGCGGCAGAGCCATCATTAATGAAGGACTTCTCGCTGTCCAGCCTTACAAAGCATTAAGTTTTGATCGAAGCACTACGGATTTCGTAGGTCGAGCCCTCCCTGATCAGCGGTCCGGCCCTCTTCGCCCAGCAGCCTGTCGGCGGCCGCCCGGTGCAGCCGGGCCGCCGCGGGGTCCCCGAGCCGGTCCAGGGTGTCCGCGAGCCTGAGCTCCAGTGCGGCCTGGAGGCGCGCGTCACCCGCCCGGCGCGCCAGGCCGACCGCCTCCCGGCAGGTGTGCAGCGATTCCTGTGGCCGGCCCGCGTACTCCTGCACCCGCGCGGCCTCGCTGAGCGCCCGCGCCTGGCCCAGGAGGTCCCCGAGCCTGCGGTGGCCCGCCGCCGCCGCACGCCAGTTGCGCAGCGCCTCGCCGTAGCGCCCCGCGTACGTGTGGACCGCTCCGAGCCGCCCGTACAGCCGCGCCTCGTCGGCCCGCTCCCCCTGCGTGAGCCGTTGCGCGAGCGCCCGGCCGTACCAGTCGGAGGCCCGGTTGAAGTCCCCCAGCTCCGCGTAGGCGCCACCCGCGGATTCCATCGCCCTGCCGGTCGCGTAGAGGTCGTGCGCCGCGCGTCCGGCGTCCAGTGCGGCCCGGTAGCGGGCCAGCGCCTCCCGGGTACGGCCGGTCCTGGCGTCCAGGTCGGCGAGGTTGAGCAGGGCGGCGGCCTTCTCCCGGGGAAGCTCGCGGCGCTCCGCCACGTCGAGGACCAGGCCGTGCAGCCCGTACAGCACGGGAGCGGCGTCCTCGGTGCCCCGGTGCACGGCGAGAGCGCGGACGAGGGCGGCGACCAGGCGGCGGGCCAGGGTGTCCAGGTCTCCCTCGCGTACTGCGGCCCGGGCGGCGGCCAGCAGTGCCGGCTCGCGGATCCGCAGCCACTCGGCGGCGGACTCCGGGTGAGGGAAGCGCAGCGAGCGCGGCAGCCCGGCGAGCTTGCGGCGGGCCGGGGAGTCCTCGGGATCGGTGACCGCACGGCAGGCCTGCAGCCGGCGTACGGTCCGCTCCAGCATCCTGGCCCGGGCCAGCTGGATCTCGGCGGGCCGCTCCTGCTCCTCCAGCACGGCACGCACCAGCGGGGCGAGGCAGCCGGGCACCTCGTACTGCGGCAGCTCGGCACCGTTCGTCCGGAGCAGACCGAACCGGGCGAAGTCGTCCAGGGTCGTCCGGGCGGCCGACACGGAGCATCCGGCCAGCGCGGAGGCGGTGTGGGCGTCGGCCAGCCCGGCCGGGGCGAGGGCGAGCAGCCGCAGTATCCGGGCGGCGGCCTGCGGCAGCGAGTCGTGGACCAACCGGAAGGCACGGGCCAACGGCCGTGATCCGGTGGGCTGTTCGGGGTCGTCCTGCTGGTCGCGCAGTTGCTTGGCCACGTCGGCGACCGACGCGCCCGGCCGTGCGGCGAGCCAGCCCGCGACCAGGGTCAGGGCGGCGGGCTGCCCCCCGCACTCCTCCGTGAGCGTCTCGGCGGTGCGCGGATCGACCGTGATGCGGACCTGGCCGATGGTGCGGGCGAGCAGGTGCACGGCGGAGCCCGCGTCCAGTCCGCCGATGGTGCACGGGCGGACGCCGGGGATTCCGGTGAGGGGGCCGGTCGCGGTGGCGACGACCAGGCAGTCCGGGTTGTCCGGCAGGAGCGGATCGACCTGTTCGGCGTCCACGGCGTCGTCGAGGAGGATCAGCGCGCGGCGTACGGCGAACGCCTCACGGACCATCTCGGAGAGCTCGTCCTCATCCGCTCCGGGCGGGCCGGCGACGGAGAGCAGGTCGAGGAGTGCGCGCGCGATGCGCTCCACGGGGACGCGCTCGCCGCCGGGTTCGGTGAGCGAGACCCGGAAGACCCCGTCGGGATAGTCACCGGGTTCCGCCAGCCGTCGGGCGAGTTCGACGGCGAGAGCGGTGCGTCCGGATCCGGGCCGTCCCGCGATCAGCAGGACCCGGGCTCGAGCCGCTTTGCGGCCGGCCAGGGTGTCCAGACCCGCGCGCTCGATGTCTTCCTGAAGGGCTTTCAACTCGCGCTCACGGCCGAAGAATTGGGCTGGAGCGACGTCCGGCGGCTTCTTGGCTCCCGCCGTCCCCGCCACTTCGGCCGGGCCGCTGGTGTCCACCGCCTGATCGGTCACGGGCCACGCTCCACTTCGCTCCACGCGGTTGCCCGCCGGAACTCCGGTCGGGGCCTTTCGAGCGTAGTTCAGTGGTACGGACGATCACGGCCGAGCGCGACCGGTACATCCCTCGATCGGATCAGCGTTTCGTACGATTGGCCCCCGATCGGCCCGTTGCCGCCCGCCCCGATGGGGGACGGACCGGCAACGGACTCGGACGGGCGGGCCGGACCGGGTCAGGCCTCGAACGGGCGGGCAGGCCAGGGCGCCTCAGCCGGGCGCAGCGAGTCCACTCCGTCGCCCGCGAGCACCGCGGTGAGCGACAGGACGCCCACGACCAGGCAGTTGTTGTGCAGGTCACCGGCGAGCACACCCCTCACGAGCTCCTCGAGGGGCACCCGCGCCTGCTCCATGTCGGCCTCCTCCTCGGAGACCTCGAAGCGCTCACCGTCGGCCTCGGAGAGGTCCCGGGCGAGGAAGATGCGCACGGCTTCGTCACAGCCGCCGGGTGTGGTGTAGACGTCGGTCAGCACCCTCCAGTCCTCCGCCTTGACGTGCGCCTCCTCGTAGAGCTCGCGCTGCGCGGCGTGCAAGGGGTTCTCGCCGGGGATGTCGAGCAGTCCCGCCGGGATCTCCCACAGCTTGTGGCGTACCGGGTGCCGGTACTGCCGCAGGACGAGGACCCGTCCCTCCGCGTCGAGCGCGAGCACGGCCACGGAACCGGGGTGGACCTGGTAGTCGCGGCTGTGGACGCTCCCGTCGGGCATCACGACGTCGTCGGTGCGGACGCTGGTCTTGTTACCGGTGAAGGGGGTCACCGTCGCGGTGACCTGCCACTCCTCGGGCGTGTCCTGGAAACCCATGTACGTCCTCCCACGAACAAACAGAAACCGGGGCACGCATCCCGTGAAGGATCCGTACCCCGGTCAACCGTAGCGCCTTACGCGTCGGCGTCCGTCCCGTGCGCCGCGACCTTGCGCTCCACGGCGGCCTTCACCAGACCGGCGAAGAGCGGGTGGGGGCGGGTGGGGCGGGAGCGCAGCTCCGGGTGCGCCTGGGTGGCGACCAGGTAGGGGTGCGCCTCGCGCGGGTACTCGACGTACTCGACGAGCTTGTTGTCCGGGGAGGTGCCGGAGAAGACCAGCCCTGCCTTCTTCTCGAGCTCGGCGCGGTAGCCGTTGTTGACCTCGTAGCGGTGGCGGTGGCGCTCCTCGACGTACGGCTCGCCCGCGTAGGCCTCACGGACCAGGGAGCCCTCGGCGAGCTTCGCCGGGTACAGGCCCAGCCGCATGGTGCCGCCCAGGTCGCCCGCGCCCTCCACGTACGCGAGCTGCTCCTCCATCGTCGAGATGACGGGGTGGGAGGTGGCCGCGTCGAACTCGGTGGAGTTGGCGTCGGGGATCCCGGCGAGGTTCCGCGCGGCCTCGATCACGATGCACTGGAGGCCGAGACAGAGGCCGAGCAGCGGCACCTTGTTCTCGCGGGCGTACTGGATCGCGCCGACCTTGCCGACCACACCGCGCTCGCCGAAGCCGCCGGGGATGCAGATCGCGTCGACGTCGCCGAGCTGCTGCTGCGCGCCCGCCGGGGTCTTGCAGTCGTCGGAGGCGACCCACTTGACCTTGACCCGCGCCTTGTTCGCGAAGCCGCCGGCCCGGATGGCCTCGGTGACCGAGAGGTAGGCGTCGGGCAGGTCGATGTACTTGCCGACCAGGGCGACGGTGACCTCGTGGTCGGGGTTGTGGACCCGGTCCAGCAGGTCGTCCCAGGTGGTCCAGTCCACATCACGGAACGGCAGGTCCAGCTTGCGGACGACGTAGGCGTCCAGGCCCTCGGTGTGCAGCACCTTGGGGATGTCGTAGATCGACCGGGCGTCCGGGCAGGCCACCACTGCGGTCTCGTCGACGTCGCACATCAACGAGATCTTGCGCTTGATGGCGGTCGGGACGTCGCGGTCGGCGCGCAGCACGATGGCGTCCGGCTGGATACCGATGTTGCGCAGGGCCGCGACGGAGTGCTGGGTCGGCTTCGTCTTCAGTTCGCCGGACGGGCCGATGTAGGGCAGGAGCGAGATGTGCACGACGAAGACGTTGTCGCGGCCGACCTCGTGGCGGACCTGGCGGACCGTCTCCAGGAAGGGAAGCGACTCGATGTCGCCGACCGTGCCGCCGACCTCGGTGATGACGACGTCCACGTCGTCGGTCGCCATGCGGCGGATGCGGTGCTTGATCTCGTTGGTGATGTGCGGGATGACCTGGACGGTGTCGCCGAGGTACTCGCCGCGCCGCTCCTTGGCGATGACCTGCGAGTAGACCTGGCCGGTCGTGACGTTGGCCGAACCGTCGAGGTCGACGTCGAGGAAGCGCTCGTAGTGACCGATGTCCAGGTCGGTCTCGGCGCCGTCGTTGGTGACGAACACCTCACCGTGCTGGAAGGGATTCATCGTGCCGGGGTCGACGTTCAGGTAGGGGTCGAGCTTCTGCATGGTGACCCGCAGGCCACGTGCCTTGAGCAGGGCACCCAGGCTGGAGGCAGTCAGACCCTTGCCGAGGGAGGAGGCGACACCCCCGGTGACGAAGATGTGCTTGGTCGTCGTGGATGTGGGCTGCATAGCCAAAGGGGGCTCCCGTGGTCGCGATCGTGAGGTGCGTGCCGGCATGCCGTACGGAGAATTCCGGAGGCGCCGTCGCTGCGGTTCGGGGGCCTCGTCCACTGGGGGGACGACCACCGGTCCACGGGCTACCAGGGTAACAGCGACGAAGAGAGGCCGCTTCCGGCCATGCCCCTTCCTCACGAACACAAGATCATCACGACCGTTTCAGGTCCCACCCATTCGCCGGTACCAGGCGACGGACAACCTGTGGACAGTGTCGCGCGGAACCCTCTGGTGCGTCGTATCCTGCTCAAACACTCGCTGCCGAGTTGGCCGGCCCAGCGGCTCCACCCCAGCCCGCTCACCCGCGCAAGAGCTCGTCGGTTCTATTACAACGACCCCTTGACCAGCAGTAAGCGCCCTTCGGGGCGACATGGCCGTTCGACTGGAGACGCACGTGGCCGGGCGCATCGAGGATTACGCACTCATCGGAGACATGCAGACCGCAGCCCTGGTCTGCCGGGACGGCACAGCGGACTGGCTGTGCCTGCCCCGTTTCGATTCACACGCGATTTTCGCCGGACTTCTCGGTACCGAGGAGCACGGTTTCTGGCGGCTGGGACCCGCCCGTCCCGAGGGGGCGGAGCCCCCTGCTGCGGACCGGCGCCGCTACCGCGGCGACTCACTCATCCTGGAATCGGAGTGGGACACCCCCCGCGGCACGGTCCGCGTGACCGATTTCATGCCGCCGCGTGACGGAGCGCCGCAGCTCATCCGCATCGTGGAGGGCGTGAGCGGCCGGGTGCCGATGCGCTCCGAACTCCGCATGCGTTTCAGCTACGGACGGGTCACCCCCTGGGTGCACAAGGTCGACGGCCGCACGGTCGCCGTCGCGGGCCCCGACTCTGTCTGGCTGGACACCGACACGGAGACGTACGGCCAGAATCTGACCACGTACTCCGATTTCACCGTGTCCCCCGGCGACCGGATCGCCTTCACCATCAGCTGGCAGCCCTCCCACCACGAGCCGCCGGCCATGCCGGAACCCGAGGCCTCCCTGGAGGCGACGGAGAACTTCTGGCGTGAGTGGGTCGAGCAGTGCACGTACCACGGGCCCTACCGTGAGGCGGTCGTCCGCTCGCTGATCACGCTGAAGGCGCTCACCTACGCACCGACCGGCGGCATCGTGGCGGCCCCGACCACCTCGCTGCCGGAGGACATCGGCGGTTCGCGGAACTGGGACTACCGCTACACCTGGCTGCGGGACGCGGCGATCACCCTGTCCTCCCTGCTGCGCACCGGTTACCGCGAGGAGGCCCGCGCCTGGCGCGAGTGGCTGCTCCGGGCCGTCGCGGGCGACCCGGAGAACCTGCAGATCATGTATGGCATCGCGGGTGAGCGGGAGCTCGGCGAGGCGGAGCTGGACTGGCTGCCCGGATACGAGAACTCCGGCCCGGTCCGGGTCGGCAACGGCGCCGCGAACCAGCTGCAGCTCGATGTGTACGGCGAGGTCACCGAGGCGCTGCACCTGGCGCACATGACGGGGCTGACCCGCAACGACTACGCGATGGGCCTCCAGCTCAAGCTGATCAGCTACCTGGAGAAGCACTGGGAGGAACCCGACGAGGGCATCTGGGAGGTGCGCGGGCCGCGCCGGCACTTCGTGCACTCCAAGGTGATGGCCTGGGTCGCGGTCGACCGCACGATCAAGCTGATCGAGTCCGGGGACGCGGAGGGGCCGCTGGAGCGGTGGCTCCAGCTCCGTGACGACATCCACCGCGATGTCTGCGAGCGGGGCTACGACCCCGAACGCAACACCTTCACCCAGTCCTACGGATCCCAGGAGCTGGACGCGTCCCTGCTGCTGATTCCGCAGATGGGCTTCCTGCCTCCGGACGACAAGCGCGTCATCGGCACGATCGAGGCGATCCAGCGGGAGCTGTCCACGGAGGACGGTTTCGTCCTGCGCTACCCCACCGAGGGCGACGACGCGGGTGTCGACGGCCTGGAGGGCGACGAGGGTGCGTTCCTGGCCTGCTCGTTCTGGCTGGCGGACGACCTGGCGATGATCGGCCGGGTCGACGAGGCCCGCCGGCTCTTCGAGAAGCTGCTCTCCCTCCGCAACGACCTCGGCCTGCTGGCCGAGGAGTGGGACTCCGGGCTCCAGCGCCAGGTGGGCAACTTCCCGCAGGCGTTCAGCCATGTGCCGCTGATCGACACGGCGCTGCGGCTGACGGCCAGTGGGGCGTACGTCGGCTGATCCTGCGTGGGATCCCGCCCCCGTGTCCCTCTCCCCCGGCGATGTCCGCCGCGTGGCCGACAGGACAGGGGGCGGGGTCCATGCCCCTGCCCGGGTGATCCCCTCCTCGCGTACAGCGGGAGGAAGCCTGGCCGTCCGGTGCCGGCTCGACCCCTCGGGCGGTGCCCCTGCGGAACGGCCGATGTCCGCGGCCGGGCCTACGCTGGGAGGGTCCTGCTAAGCCCTGCAAAGGGGGTTCACATGACACCCCGCACGCCTTCGACGACGGGCGCCGCCCCGACCGGCTTCCGCTCCGGTTTCACCGGTGAGATCCACGTCCCCGGCGACCCGGGCTACGACGAGGCCCGTGCCGTTTTCAACAGCATGATCGACCGCAGACCCGCAGTGGTGGCCCAGTGCGTCACCGAGGCGGATGTCGCGCGGGCGCTGCGCTTCGCACGCGACGAGGACCTGGAGGTCGCCGTCCGCGGAGGCGGTCACAGCGTGGCGGGCATGGCCCTGAGCGAAGGCGGCCTGGTGATCGATCTGCGCCGGATGAGCGCGGTGGACGTCGACAGGGACGCCCGCTCGGCCCGCGTGGGCGGCGGCGCCACCATGGGAGACCTGGACCGGGCCACCCAGCCGTACGCCCTGGCGACCACGGGCGGGCGGGTCTCCACCACCGGTGTCGGCGGCTTCACCCTGGGCGGCGGGTCGGGGTGGCTGGAGCGCGCCTTCGGACTGGCCTGTGACAATCTGCTGGCCGCCGATGTGGTGACGGCGGACGGCGGCACCGTACACGCGAGCGCGGACGAGAACCCGGAGCTCTTCTGGGCCCTGCACGGCGGCGGCGGCAATTTCGGGGTGGTCACCTCCCTGACGCTCCGGCTGCACGACCTGCCGGCGATGAGCATGGCGCTGCTCCTCCTCCGCCCCGAGAACGGCCCGGAAGCGGTCCGTGCGTACCGGGACGTGATGGAGTCCGCCCCGGACGCGGCGGGCGGCGCCTGCCTCTACATCACCGGGCCGCCCGAGGAGTGGGTGCCCGAGGCCATGGTGGGCGGCCTCGTGTGCGCGGTCCTGGTCACCTACGCCGGTACGGAGGCGGAGCTGCGCGACGTGGCGGCCCCCCTGCTGGCCCTGGAGCGCGAGGCGGACATGATCACCGCCATTCCCTACGCGGACCTGCAGTGCATGCTCGACGATCCGCCCGGCATGCGGAACCACTGGTCGGCGGAGTATCTGGACGGCTTTCCCGACGAGGCCGCAGCCGCCTTCTGTGCCGGCGCCGCCACGATGCCCGTCCCTTCCGGTTCCCAGCACGTGCTGTTCCCGATGGGCGGCGCGGTGGCCCGGGGGCCGGCCGACTACCCGCTGCCGTGGCGCTCCTCCCCGTGGGCCGTACATCCGTTCGGTGTCTGGGAGAGCGCGGCGGACGACGAGCGGGCCACAGCATGGGTGCGCGAGGTACGCCGCGCCGTCATGCCGTGGGCGAGCGGGGCGGTCTACCTCAACTTCATCGGACGCGAGGGCCAGGAACGGGTCGTCGCCGGGTTCGGGGAGCACGCCTACGAGCGGCTGTCCCGCGTGAAGGCTCGCTACGACCCGGACAACGTGTTCCATCTGAACCACAACGTCAAGCCGGCCGTGGCCGTGGTGTGACGTGCCCGGGCGAGGGCCGGTAACTTCCTGACCGGGGGTGTTCGCGCCCCTCGTACACGAGGGCACGAGCGCGGATGCGCACGAACGGAAGTACGAGGCCGGAGCCGGTGGAGACAGAGGGCGGGATCACCGTGCGGCGGGCGCTGGAACTGCCGGGGCTGCGCGGCGGGCTCCCGGAGGTGCTGACCTGCGCGGACCGGCTGGACCGTGCGGTGCGCTGGGTGCACGCCGGTGAGGCGCCGAACATCCCCGCCCTGCTGAAGGGCGGCGAGCTGCTGCTCACGACGGGTCTCGGCCTCGGGTCACGGCCCGCCGACCAGCGCGCCTTCGTCCGCAAGCTGGCCGACCGCGGCATCGCGGCCCTGGTCGTGGAACTCGGCCCGCGCTTCGGCCGGCTGCCCGCGGCGATCGTGGAGGCCGCGCGGACAGCGGGGCTGCCGCTCGTCCAGCTGCACCGCGAGGTGCCGTTCGTAGCGGTGACCGAGGAGATCCACACCGAGATCGTCAACGGCCACTACACCCTGCTCCAGCGGGCGGAGGAGGTCCACCGGCGGTGTACCCAGGCGGTGCTCGGCGGCGGCGGGGTGCCGCAGGTCCTGGGGATCCTGGCGGACTTCGCCGCGAACCCGGTCTTCCTGGAGACCCCGGACGGCCGGCTGCTGTTCGCCGCGGGGACCGGGACCGGGCCGGTGGGCGCCGATCCGCTGCAGGTCTGGGAGGGGCTGCGCGGTGCACGCGCGGCCCGTGAGGCGCCACCGGCCGGCGCGGTCCTGGTGGAGGTACCGGGAGGCGGGCTCGGTGCCGGTTCCGTACGGGCCCGGCTGGTACTGCTCGCGGTGTCGGGCCCCCTGGTGACGGTGCACCGGATGGCGGCCGAGCGGGCGGCGGGCATCCTGGCGGTCGTGCTGATGCAGGCCCGTCAGGAGGACGAACTGGCGGCCCGGGGACGCGGGGACTTCCTCACGGACCTCGCGGAGGGGCGGGTCGCTCCCGAGGACGCCCCCGCGCAGGCCGGGGTGCTGGGGTTCAGGCCGGGCGGGGATCCGCTGCTGCCGGTGGTGATGCGGCTCGCGCCCGAGTCGGCGCCGTCGGGCAGCTGGGCGCTGCTGGCCCGGGCGGTGGCGGAGGAGCTCGCCGCGGTGGGTGCGCCCGCACTGGTGGGGGTGCGCCCGGTGGAGGGCAGGGTTCCGCTGTTGCTGGCGCTGCGCCCCGGGACGACGCGTACGGCGCTCGCTGACCGGGTGGCGGCGGCACTGCGGACCGGGACCGGCCGGGCGGGCCTGGAGCGGGCCGGGGACCGTACGCCGGTCGTCGTGGTGGTCGGCGCCGCGGTCGGCTGGGCGGCGGCGGGCCCGGGGCTGCGGCACGCGGCGGAGGCGGCGACCGCCGCGCAGGGGCTCACGGAGCGCCCCTGGTACGACGCGCGCCGCCTGGACATCGACCTGCTGCTGTGGCGGCTGCGTGACCATCCGGATCTGGAGTCGTTCGTGGACCGGGCGATCGGGCCGCTGCGTGAGCACGACCGGACCTCGCGCCCGGCGCTGCTGCCCACGCTGGAGGCGTACCTCGCCCACGCGGGCCGCAAGGCGGAGGCGGCACGCGAACTGCATCTGAACCGGCAGACGCTCTACAACCGGCTGGCCCGCATCGGCGAACTGCTCGGCACGGACCTGGACGACCCGCAGTCGGTGCTCGCCCTGAGCCTGGCCCTGCGGGCCCGCCGCCACACGCGCTGAGGCCTACCCCGTCGGCGATTGCGCCAACTCGTCGTAGACGGAGAGCACATGGGCGATCGTGTCGTCCTCGGTCGGCCAGTTCGCGGCCTGCGCGCGCCCCGAGTCGGCGAGTCGCTCCCGCTGCCCGGGGTCGCCGAGGAGCCGCACGACGGCACCGGCCAGCGCTCCGGCATCCCCGTACGGGACCAACTGGGCTGCTTCGCCCACGAGTTCGGGCAGTCCGTCGGCGCGGGCCGCGACCAGCGGGATGCCCAGCCGCAGGGCTCCCCGGGCGAGCAGCGACCCTCCCTCCCCCTGACCGGACAGTACGGCGATGTCTGCGGCGGCGAGGAGTTCGCCGATGTCGTCCGAGCCGCCGGCGAGGACGACGGGCAGCCCTTCCGCCGCGATCCGGCGCCGCAGGGCACCGGACCGGGGCCCCTCCCCCACGACAGCCAGCAGGGGAACTGGGTCCAGCGCGCGCCACTCGCGTACCGCGTCCAGCAGCGTCTCGTGACCGCGCTGCGCCACCGATACCAGTAACGGCCTTCCGATCGCGCCCAGTTCGGCGCGCGTCTTGCCGTCGTCGGGGGACTCCGGCGCACTGGGGAAGCGACTCGCGGGCATCGCGGCCGGCGCGAGCCGCGCGTCCCTGGCGCCCCGGCGGCGGGCTCGGTCGACCAGCTCCCACGAGGTGCCCAGCACGACGGCGGCCGCGCGGGCGGCCCTTCGCTCCAGCAGCCGCAGCAGCCGGCCGCGGGCGCCCTCGGCATGGGCGCGGGTGTGCCAGGTCACGACCAGCGGGGTGCCCCGGCCGCTGAGCGCGATCCCGGCGCGTACGGCGGCGTGCAGCCCGTGCGCGTGGACGATGTCCGCCCCGGTGCAGGCGGTCCGGAGCGCGGCGACGGCGGCGGGGTCACTGCGCCGGGGCACCGCGACGAAGCGGGCGCCCGTCGCGGGAAGGCCGTGGGCGTGGCCGGAACCGGCCGGGGCGCAGACGGTGACCTGTACGCCCCTCGCGACCAGACCCGCGGCGAGCGAGCTGACATGAGCGCTGCTTCCGGCACCGCCGCCCAGGACTTGGACCGTACGCAGCTGTGACACGTTGATTGGCTCCCGGGGCTCCCGACTCGGCGGTATGTACAGCTCCAAGGATGCCAGTCCGTACGCACGTTCCGGCACCGACGAAACGTTCTTCCCGCCGTCACGGCGACAGCGGATCGGGCCGCCCCACTCGTACGAGTGAGCAGGGCGGCGCGGAACTGACGCCGTCGGCCCGCTATCCGTCGGCCCGCGCGGTCTCCAGCAGCTCCTCGGCGTGTGCCCGGGCGGTCTCCGAGTCCTCCTGCCCGGCGAGCATCCGGGAGAGCTCCCGCACGCGGTCCTCACCTTCCAGGACCGTGACGCCGCTCCTGGTCACCGATCCGTCCACGGTCTTCTCGACCAGCAACTGCCGGTCGGCGAAGGCCGCCACCTGCGGCAGGTGGGTGACCACGACGACCTGCGCGGACCTGGCCAGCTTCGCCAGCCGCCGGCCGACCTCGACGGCCGCCTTGCCGCCGACACCCGCGTCGACCTCGTCGAAGAGGTACGTGGGCACGGGGTCTGAGCCCGCGAAGACCACCTCCACGGCGAGCATCACCCGGGACAGCTCACCGCCCGAGGCGCCCTTGGCGATCGGCCGGGGCTGGGCCCCGGGGTGCGGGGCCAGCAGGAGCTCCACCTCGTCGGCGCCGGACGGCCCGTAGAGCACGCTCCGGCCTCCGATGTCGATGCCGGACGCCTCGTCCGGCGCCTCGGTCTGCCCGATGGCGAAGGAGACCCGTGCGTGCGGCATCGCGAGCGACGCCAGCTCCTCCGTGACGGCGGCGGCGAACCGCGCCGCCGCCTCCGTCCGCGCGTCGGTCAGCGCCTGCCCGAGGACGGAGAGCTCGGCGCGCAGTGCGTCGCGCTCCGCCGTCAGCTCACCGATGCGGTCGTCGTCGCCCTCCAGCTCGGTCAGCCGGGAGGCGCCGTCCTCGGCCCAGGTGAGCACGGAGGTGATGTCCTGTCCGTACTTGCGGGTCAGCGCGGTGAGCGCCGCCCGCCGCTCCTCCACGGCGGCGAGCCGCAGCGGGTCGGCGTCCAGCTGATCGGCGTATCCGGCGAGTTCACCGGCCACGTCGGCCAGCAGGATCGAGATCTCGCCGATCCGGTCGGCGAGCGCGGCCAGCGCGGAGTCGTGCGCCCGTACGGCGTCCAGGGACTGCCCGGCGGCGGCGACCACCGTGGTGGCGTCCAGGCCCTCCTGGTCCTCCGGATCGCCCGCGAGCGCCGCGTGGGCGAGGGCCGCCGCAGAGGCGAGGGCCTCGGCGTGGCCGAGCCGTTCGGCCTCCGCGGCGAGTTCGGTGTCCTCCCCCGGCAAGGGCTCCACGGCGGCGACCTCGTCGAGGCCGAAGCGCAGCAGATCCGCTTCCTGGGCGCGCTCCCTGGCCCGGGTGGTCAGCTCGTCGAGCTCCGCGACGACCGCGCGCAGCCGCCGGTAGGCGGCGGCGTACTCGGTGTGCGGGCCCTCCACACGGCCACCGGCGTAACGGTCCAGGGCCTGACGCTGCCGTGCCGGCTTGAGCAGGCCCTGCTGGTCGGTCTGGCCGTGCACGGCGACGAGTTCGTCGGCGAGCTCGGCGAGCACTCCCACGGGCACGGATCTGCCCCCGAGATAGGCCCGGGAGCGCCCTTCCGCCGAAACGGTACGGCTGATGAGCAGCGCACCGTCCTCGATCTCGCCCCCGGCCTCCTCGGCGCGCACCGCCGCCGCGTCGCCCCGGGACACCGTGATCCGCCCCTCGACGACCGCGGCCTTGGCACCGACCCGCACCAGGGCGGGGTCGGCGCGCCCGCCGAGCAGCAGCCCGAGGCTGGTGACGACCATGGTCTTGCCCGCGCCGGTCTCGCCCGTCACCGCGGTGAAACCGGGTGACAGCTCCACCACCGCGTCGTCGATGACTCCGAGCGACCGTATCCGCATCTCCTCCAACACGGACATGACCTTACGAGGTCCGGAGCCCGGTGTGTGACGGACCCCGGTGACGGATTCACTCACGCGGGTGTGCGCAGCGGCCCGGGAAATCAGTGCGGAGCGCCCCGCCAGCCCTGTACGGGCAACGCGAACTTGGCCACCAGACGGTCGGTGAACGACGCCTGGTGCAGTCGCGCGAGCCGTACGGGCACCGTGCCGCGCCGTACCTCCACCCTGGCCCCGGCGGGCAGCTCGACGGTCCGCCGCCCGTCGCACCACAGCACCCCGTGCGGGGTGTGCGGCTGGACCTCCACGGCCAGCACGGAGTCGGGCGAGGTCACCAGCGGCTTCGCGAACAGCGCGTGGGCGCTGATCGGCACCATGAGCAGGGCCTCGACCTCCGGCCAGACGACGGGGCCGCCCGCCGAGAAGGCGTACGCGGTCGAGCCGGTCGGGGTGGCGCAGACGATCCCGTCGCATCCGAAGCCGGTCACCGGCCGTCCGTCGATCTCCAGGACGACCTCCAGCATCCGCTCGGGCGAGACCTTCTGGACGGCGGCCTCGTTGAGCGCCCAGTCGGTGTGCACGATGTCACCGTTGCTGTGCACGACGACGTCGAGGGTCATGCGCTCCTCGACCTGGTACGCCCGGGTGACGACCCGGTCGACCACCTTGTCCAGGTCGTCACGTTCGGCCTCGGCCAGGAATCCCACCCGTCCGAGGTTGACGCCGAGCATCGGTACGCCCGAGGCGCGGGAGATCTCGGCGCCGCGCAGCAGCGTCCCGTCCCCGCCGAGCACGATCAGCAGTTCGCAGCCGTCCACGGCGGTGGGCGTCGCGTCCGTGACCGTCACCACCGAGGGCGGCAGCGGCAGGTCCTGCGCCTCCACGGCCAGCACCCGGACGCCGAGGCCGTTCCTCAGCAGGCCCTGGACCACCAGCTCGGCGCTGCGGATCGCAGCCGGACGGCCGGTGTGCGCCAGCAGGAAGACAGTGCGTTCCGCGTTCTCCGGTTGTGCCGCATGCGTCGTCAACGGGGCCCCTCCGCCACTGCACGGTCGACATCCGCGGGATCCAGCTCAGGTGCGCCGGCCCGCAGCCACAGAAAGTACTCGACATTTCCCGACGGGCCGGGCAGCGGGCTCGCCGTGACCCCGTGGACGCCGAGGCCCAGCAGACCGGCCCGGCGCGCCACTTCCCGTACGGCTTCGGCCCGCAGCTCGGGGCTGCGGACCACACCGCCGCTGCCGAGGCGCTCCTTGCCCACCTCGAACTGCGGCTTGACCATGAGCACCAGGTCGGCATCGGGGGCGGCGCAGCGCGCGAGGGCGGGCAGCACCAGGCCGAGCGGGATGAACGAGAGGTCTCCCACCACCAGGTCCACCGCCTTCCCGTCGATCTGCTCCAACGTCAACTCCCGTACGTTGGTGCGGTCCTTGACGGTGACGCGTTCATCGGACTGCAGCGACCAGGCGAGCTGTCCGTAGCCGACGTCGACGGCGACGACATGGCCGGCGCCGGCCCGCAGCAGTACATCGGTGAAGCCGCCGGTCGAGGCCCCGGCGTCCAGTGCCCGCCGCCCCTCGACCTGCAGACCCAGCGGAACGAAGGCGGCGAGGGCGCCCGCGAGTTTGTGCCCGCCGCGCGAGACGTACTCGGGGTCGCTGTCGTCCTTGACGACGACGACGGCGGCGCTGGTCTCGACCTGGGTGGCGGGCTTGGTCGCGGTGTTCCCGCCGACGGTCACCCGCCCCGCTGCGATCAGTTGGCTCGCGTGCTCGCGCGAGCGGGCCAGCTTGCGGCGTACCAGCTCGGCGTCGAGGCGGCGACGTGCCACTCCTGCCACGTTCGGTTCAGCTCCTGTTGTCGTGCGCGGGCGTCGGTGCGGGTGCGGGCCGTGCGTCCAGTGCGGTGAGTTCGTCGCGCAGCCCACGGTGTACATCCTCGTACACCTCGGCGTGGCCGTCCGCCGCGAGGTGGTCCGCGTCGGCCAGCCGCTCCAGTCGCCCATCGACACCGGGGTGCCCGGTGGGGGTGCGCGCGACCCCGAGGGGCGCGGGCGGGACGGGGTCGAGGGAGGGCGCGGGAGGCGCGGCGGGCAGCGTCGCGGCCGCTTCGTCCGCCTCGTCCCGCTGCGCCGTGTCCGGCCCCGGCATCCAGTCACTCATGCGGGAACGCTACCTCGAAGGGCCGGTGTACCGTCGGTGACGATGGCGACCATGGAGGAGTGCCGCAGCGCACTCGACACACTTTCCGGCAATCTGGCGGGGGCCGACGGCGACGTACGCGGCGCCGCCGACCTCGACCGCTCGCTGAGCTGCCACATCAGGGATCTCGACGTGACGTTCACCGGACGGCTGGCGAACGGCCGGATCCGGGTGCTGGACACGCACGACGGCCCGCCCAGGGAGAAGGCCGAGATCCGGCTCGCGATGACCGGGGACGACCTGGTGGCCATGGTGGGCGGCGAGCTGCATTTCGCGAAGGCCTGGGCGTCCGGCCGGGTGCGGCTGGAGGCCGGGTTCCGCGATCTGCTGAAGCTCAAGTCGCTGCTGTAGCCCGTCAGGGGCTCAGACGGAGGCCGCCGTGCGCTTCCTGCGGGCGGCGGGGACGACGAGCGGGGTTCCCGTCTCGGGGTCGTCGATGACCTGGCACCGCATCCCGAAGACCTCCTCCACGAGCTGTGCGGTGACGACGTCCCCGGGCGCGCCCTCGGCGATGATCTCGCCCTCGCGCAGGGCGATGAGGTGGGTGGCGTACCGGGCGGCGTGGTTGAGGTCGTGCAGCACGGCGACCAGGGTGCGGCCCTGCGTCTCGTGCAGTTCCGCGCAGAGGTCGAGTACGTCGATCTGGTGCTGGATGTCGAGGTACGTCGTCGGCTCGTCGAGCAGCAGGAGCGGCGTCTGCTGGGCGAGGGCCATGGCGATCCAGACCCGCTGGCGCTGGCCGCCGGACAGTTCGTCGACGTAGCGGTCGGCGAGCTCGCCGACGCCGGTCGACTCCATGGACTCCTTCACGATCCGCTCGTCCTCGGGCGACCACTGGCGCAGCAGCCCCTGATGGGGGTAGCGGCCGCGCGAGACGAGGTCGGCGACGGTGATGCCGTCCGGGGCTATGGAGGACTGGGGCAGCAGGCCCAGGGTCCTGGCGACCTTCTTCGCGGGCATCCGGTGGATGGACTGCCCGTCCAGCAGGACGTCTCCGCCTGTCGGCTTCAGCATCCGGGAGAGGGCGCGCAGCAGGGTCGACTTGCCGCAGGCGTTGGGGCCGACGATGACCGTGAAGGAGTTGTCGGGGATCTCGACCGAGAGGTTCTCGGCGATGACCCGCCGGTCGTAGCCGAGGGTCACCGAATCCGCGGTGAGGCGCTGCATGGTCGTACTCCCGGAGTCTGTGGGGATGGTCTGCGAGGTGCCCGGCGTTCCCTGGTTCATACGCGCCCCGCCCTGCGCTCCGACACGAGGAGCCACAGCAGGTAGCAGCCGCCGAGCACGCCCGTGACGACGCCCACCGGGAGCTGGCGGTCCCCGAAGGCGTTCATGGCGGTCCAGTCGGCGACCAGCAGCAGGGCCGCGCCCGTGGCGGCCGCGGCCGCCAGGTTGGGGCCGGGTGCGCGCGTGAGGCGGCGGGCGACCTGCGGGGCGCTGAGCGAGACGAAGACGATGGGCCCGGCGGCGGCGGTGGCGACGGCGACGAGCAGCACGGCGCAGGACAGCAGGACGAGCCGGGTGCGTTCCACCTGTACGCCCAGGGCGTGGGCGGCGTCGTCCCCCATCTCGATCATGCGCAGGGCCCGGCCGTGGCCGAGGATCAGGGGCATCAGGACACAGCAGACCGCGAGCAGCGGCCAGACCTGGGCCCAGTCCCGGCCGTCCAGCGAGCCGGTCATCCAGACGACCGCGCGGGTGGCGTCGACGAGGTTGGCCTTGGTGATCAGATAGTGGGTCGCCGCGGTGAGCATCGCGGCGGCGCCGATGCCGACGAGCACGAGCCGGTAGCCGTGCACCCCACGCTTCCAGGCCAGCAGGTAGACGGCGGCGCCCGTCAGCAGGCCGCCGCCGACGGCACCCGCCGCGACCTCGGTGGGTCCGCCGTGGAAGAGCACGATCACGATGAGTGCGCCGACCGCGGAACCCTGGCCGAAGCCGAGGACGTCGGGGCTGCCGAGCGGATTGCGGGAGACGCTCTGGAACACGGCGCCGCCGACACCGAGCGCGGCGCCGACCAGCAGCCCGACCAGGACCCTGGGCAGCCGGAGTTCGGTGACGATGAACTCCTGCTGGAAGGTTCCGTTGCCGAACAGCGTGGTGACGACCTGCCCGGGTGACATGGCGTAGTCGCCGCTGCCGATCAGCACCACGGCGGCGAAGGCGGCCGCCGCGACGAGCAGCGCGATCACGGCGGACGCGCGCGCGTCCACCCGGAAGGAGAGCCCGCCGGCCGTCCGCAGGGCGTGGACGGTTCTGGTGGTGTCCTGCGCGGCCTTCACAGCTGGGCCATCCTTTTGCGCCGTACGAGATGGATGAAGACGGGCCCGCCCAGCAACGCGGTGACGATGCCGACCTGCAGCTCGGAGGGGCGGGCGATGACCCTGCCCACCACGTCGGCGCCCAGCAGCAGCACGGGCGCGAGGACGGCCGCGTAGGGCAGAATCCACCGCATGTCCGGGCCTGTGAGGGTGCGGACCAGGTGCGGGATCATCAGCCCGATGAAGACGATCGGCCCGCAGGCGGCGGTCGCCGCCCCGCAGAGCAGGGTGACGGCCACCATCGCGAGGACGCGGGTACGGGTCAGGTGCGCGCCGAGCGCCCTGGCCGTGTCGTCGCCCATCTCCAGCGCGTTGAGCGGCCGGGCGAGGAAGAGGGCCAGCAGCACCCCGAGCGCGATGAACGGCCACACCTTGCCCACGGTCTCCGGGTTCGCCGAGGCCAGCGACCCCACGGTCCAGAAGCGCAACCGGTCCAGCGCCGCCGAGTCCAGCAGCTGTACGGCGTTGACGTAACCGAACAGCGCCGCGGTGACCGCCGTACCGGCGAGCGCCAGGCGCACGGGGTTCGCGGAGCGGCTTCCGCCGAGCAGGTACACCGCCACGGAGACGATCGCGGCACCGCCGAACGCGAACCAGACGTACCCGGTCAGCGAGGTGACGCCGAAGAAGGCGATGGCCGAGACGACGGCCGCCGCCGCGCCCGCGTTGACGCCCAGCAGACCGGGCTCGGCGAGCGGGTTACGGGTCAGCGCCTGCATCACCGCGCCGGCCAGCCCCAGCGCGGCCCCGACGATCAGCCCCAGCACGGTGCGCGGGACCCGTACATCCCGTACGAGGACGTCCCCGCTGGTGCCCGCGTAGTGGAACAGACCGTGCCACACCTCGGAGAGCGGGAGGGCCTTGGCGCCGATCGCGACACTCGCGAGGCACACCAGCACCAGCACACCTACGGCGACCAGCAGGCCGGCGGCTCGTACCGCATGGCGCCCGGCGCGCACGGGTTCGTCCGGCGCGGCCGCGCGAGCGGCGGCGTTCGTTTCAGAAGGACTCTCGACCAACACCGGGTTAGGGTAGCCTACCCTCCGATCCGGCGACCCATGGGTGCCGGAGGCATACGTCGTAGGCCCCGGCCCTGCGCCTTTCAGCGATCAGCCCGCTCTCGGCCCCGGATGCCACGCGCTCCGCGCGGACCGATCGCGCGGGCTCCGCACACGGCGCCCGTGGGGACGCCGCGACATCCGGCCCGGGGCCACGGCTCCGCGGAGCGTGCCCCGGGCGTCCGCGGCTACAGCCCGAGCCTGGCCACTGCCTTCCCCGCGTCCAGCCCGCACGAGCCCTCCCCGGCATGCGTCCACGCGGCCCCGCACAGGGCCCGCAGCCCGTCGATCGTGTCGCCGTCGCCCTCCAGCACGAGCACGTCCCCGCGCGCCACGGCCGTCCAGCCGCCGCAGCGGAAGACGCCGTCCTCCTCCGGCACCTCGGGCTGCCCGGTGAGCAGCCCCCGCAGGTCCCGGTCCACATAGGTCGGGCGGTACTTGGGTTCGGCCGCGATCAGCTGTGCCGCGTCGGTCACCCCGGTGAGGACGAGCAGCGAGTCCACGCCGCCGTTGAACGCTCCCTCGATGTCCGTGTCCAGCCGGTCCCCGACGACCAACGGCCGCTTCGCCCCCGTCCGCAGCACGGTCTCGCGGTGCATCGGCGGCAGCGGCTTGCCGGCGACCTGCGGCTCGGCACCGGTGGCGATGCGTACGACCTCCACCGCCGCACCGTTGCCAGGGGCGATACCCCGGGCACCCGGGATCGTCAGGTCCGTGTTGGACGCGAACCACACGGCCCCGCGCGAGATCGCGTACGCCGCTTCGGCGAACCGTCCCCACGGCAGATCGGGCCCGCCGAAACCCTGCGCCACGGCCACCGGCTCGTCGTCCGCCGACTCCACCGGCACCAGGCCCCGCTCGCGCAGCGCGACCCGCAGCCCTTCGCCACCGACCACGAGCACCCTGGCCCCGGCCGGCAGCTGATCGGCCATCAGCCGGGCCACCGCCTGCGCCGACGTGATCACATCAGCGGCATCGGCCGGCACCCCGAGCTCCGTCAGGTGCTCCGCCACCGCGTCCGGCGTCCGCAGCGCGTTGTTCGTCACGTATGCCAGATGCATGCCGCCCGCGCGTGCGCTGCCCAGCGACCCGACGGCGTGCACGATCGCGTGCCCGCCCGCGTAGACCACTCCGTCGAGATCGAGCAGGGCCGTGTCGTACGCCTCGCTCAGCGCCACGGCGCTTCCGAGCGGCCGGGACCTGTACTGCTGATGACTCATATACCTGTGCTCCTCATTCCATGCCTCTCCCCCGATCATCGCCCATCGCCGGAGCGCACATACGATGCCCGGATGAACACAACCGGGTGCGCCGCCGGCCAGGGACTACGGCTGATCCCCTTCCGTGGACTGCGATACGTCCCCGAGCGGGTCGGCAGCCTGGCGGCGGTCACCTCACCTCCGTACGACGTCGTCGTACGGCCGGACGGTCTGCACCACCTGGAGTCCGCCGACCCGCACAACATCGTGCGGCTGATCCTCCCGCAGGCCGGCACGGCCTCCGAGCGTCACCGGCAGGCAGCCGACACCCTGAAGCACTGGCTCGCGGAGGGCGTCCTCGCCCCGGACCCGGTGCCCGTGCTGTACGTCTACGAGCAGCGCGCCGACGACATCCTTCAGCGCGGTGTGATCGGGGCCCTGGCGCTGTCCCCCGCGTCGGAGGGCGTCGTCCTGCCGCACGAGGACGTCATGGCCGATGTCGTGGAGGACCGCGCCGACCTGATGCGCACGGCGGCCGCCCACCTCGAACCCCTGCTCCTCAGCTACGCGGGTGACGGCACGCCGAGCGGCACGACGGCCGTCATCGAGCGGGTGGTGGAACGCCTTCCGCTCCTCACCACGACGACCGAGGACGGTTTCAGCCACCGTCTCTGGGCCGTCACCGATCCTGCGGAGCAGGCGGAGATCGAGTCCGACCTCTCCCGCCGCCAGGCCCTGATCGCCGACGGCCACCACCGCTGGGCCACGTATCTGCGGCTCCAGCAGGAGCAGTCCGTACCCGGCCCCTGGGACTTCGGTCTCGTCCTGCTCGTGGACACCGCCCGTTATCCGCTGCGGGTGCGCGCCATCCACCGGCTGCTGCACCGCCTCCCGGTCGCCCAGGCGCTCCGCGCCCTCGACGGCCGCTTCCGCGTCCGGTCCGTCGACGGGCCGCTGCCCCGGGCGCTCGACGCGCTCGCGGACGCCGCCACGGAGGGCAACGCCTTCCTTCTCGCGGGCGACGGCCGGTTCCACCTGGTCGACCGGCCCGACGAGCAGCTGCTGGCCCGCACGATCCGTGCCGACCGGCCGGACGCCTGGCGTGCGCTCGACGCGACCGTGCTGCATTCCACGCTCCTCGACGACGTATGGCGGATCCCTGACGCCCCCGAGCACATCGCCTACATCCATGACACGGCGGCGGCGGTCGAGCAGGCGGAACGGCACGGCGCCACGGCGGTACTGATGCACCCCGTGCGCGAGGACGTGGTCCGGGACCTGGCCAGACAGGGCGTCACGATGCCCCGCAAGTCGACCTCGTTCGGCCCCAAGCCGGCCACGGGGCTGGTCCTGCGCAGTCTCGGCGCAGGCTGAGCAGATCCCCTCAGGCGCGAAGGCGCGGCGCACGGCTGTGGCGAGACCGACGCGGCGGCGCTCGTGGTCGGGGCACGGGGCGGTCGGGCCACGGGGCCGGCGGTCGTTGCGGTGCAGGTGAGGCTGCCGCCCGCTCCGTGGCCGTCGGCATACGCGCCTTTGGAGGCAGCGCCCATGTCTTCCCCGCCGGCCTCACCGCCGACGGGGAAAGCCACCTCGTGGCCGACGCCCTCACCTGTGTCGTCACCCGTCCACGCCACGTGGCTGTCGCTGAACTCCTGGTCAGGCCGACCGGTCAGGCCTGACATCGCCTGATGCCATGGGCTTCGAGGCCCCCGCACGCAAAAGAGGGCGGCGCCCGTTGTGGGTGCCGCCCTCTTCATGTTCCGTTTGTCAGCGGTACTCAGGCCTTCGCGGGCCCGTCGACGTCGCCGTCCTCTTCGCCGTCCACGTCGTCCGCGTCGTCCGCGTCGTCGAACTCGGCCTCGTCGGCCTCGTCCTGGTCGTCCGTGGTCCGGCCTTCGACGCCTTCGGCGTCGTCCGCTCGGCCGGTGTGCTCGTCGTCGTCGAGCACATCGACGAACTCCACACCTTCGAGTTCGGCCAGCCGGTCGGACGCGTCGGTCGCACCGTCCTTGTCGGCCTCCAGGGCCTTCCCGAACCACTCACGGGCCTCGTCCTTGCGACCTGCTTCCAGGAGCGCGTCGGCGTAGGCGTAACGCAGGCGCGGCGTCCACGAGTGGACGGCGCTGGAGGCGAGCTCAGGGCTCTGCAGCGTGACGATCGCAGCGTCGATCTGCCCCATGTCCCTGCGGGCGCCTGCGGCGACCAGGCGCATCTCGACCTGGCCGGCCTTGTCCAGCTTCTGCACCTCGGGCTCACCGGCCATGGCCATGGCCCGCTC
Source organism: Streptomyces sp. NPDC005794 (assembly GCF_042871445.1). Lineage (NCBI taxonomy): Bacteria > Bacillati > Actinomycetota > Actinomycetes > Kitasatosporales > Streptomycetaceae > Streptomyces > Streptomyces sp. NPDC005794. Next base: position 2,123 of record NZ_JBIAIN010000018.1, on the reverse strand, counting down.
GGGCCGGCCCAGTCCGCGCTCGCAGTCAGCCATGACGGGCCACAGCTCCACGGAGCCGGTCATCCGACGCGACGCCCGGAACTCGGCCAGCGCTTCGGCGTACTTCTGGGTGGCGTACGCGGCGAAGCCCGCCGCCTCACGTACCGCGGCGACCCTCGACGCCAGCCGAAGGGCGATACGCGAATAGGCGTAGGCCTGCTCAGGGTCCTCGTCGATCAGACGGGCGACCATGACGAGGTTCCGTGCGACATCCTCGGCGAGGGTCTTCGGCAGGCTCATCAGCTCCTGTCGGACGTCCTTGTCGATCTCGTCGCCGGTGACCTCGTCAGGAATGGGAAGCCGCTTGATGGGCTCACGGTCCCGGTCGTCACGTCCCTGGTAACCGCCACGGTCGTCACGACCCCGGTAGCCACCACGGTCGTTGCCCCTGTCGTTGTCACGGCGCGGGCCACGGTCCCGGTCGCGGTCGTCGCGACGGAAACCGCCACCGGCGCTGCCACCACGGCTGTCGTCGCGGCGGAAACCACCACCGGCGCTACCACCACGGCTGTCGTCACGGCGGAAACCACCACCGCCGCCTGAGCCGCGATTGTCGTCTCGGCGGAAGCCGCCGCCGGTGCTGCCACCACGGTCGTCGTCGCGGCGCGGGCCACGCGGCCGGTCGTCACGACGCTCGAAGCCACCGCCGGCGGGACGACCACCACGGTCATCACGCTGACCACCGCGGTACCCACCACGGTCGTCCTCACGGCGCGGAGCACGGTCGTCACGACGGAAGCTGCTGGGCCGGTCGTCATCCCGGCGCGGGCCACGGTCCCGGTCGCGGTCGTCGCGACGGAAACCGCCACCGGTGCCGGCAGCACCACGACTGTCATCGCGGCGGAAACCACCACCGCCGCCTGAGCCGCGATTGTCGTCTCGGCGGAAGCCGCCGCCGGTGCTGCCACCACGCTCGTCGTCACGGCGCGGGCCACGCGGCCGGTCGTCACGACGCTCGAAGCCACCGCCGGCGGGACGACCACCACGGTCATCACGCTGACCACCGCGGTACCCACCACGGTCGTCCTCACGGCGCGGAGCACGGTCCCGGTCGCGGTCGTCGCGACGGAAACCGCCACCGGTACTGCCGCCTCGGCTGTCGTCTCGGCGGAAGCCGCCGCCGGTGCTGCCACCACGGTCGTCGTCGCGGCGCGGGCCACGCGGCCGGTCGTCACGACGCTCGAAGCCACCGCCGGCGGGACGACCACCACGGTCATCACGCTGACCACCGCGGTACCCACCACGGTCGTCCTCACGGCGCGGAGCACGGTCGTCACGACGGAAGCTGCTGGGCCGGTCGTCATCACGGCGCGGGCCACGGTCCCGGTCGCGGTCGTCGCGACGGAAACCGCCACCGGCGCTGCCACCACGGCTGTCGTCGCGGCGGAAACCACCACCGGCGCTACCACCACGGCTGTCGTCACGGCGGAAACCACCACCGCCGCCTGAGCCGCGATTGTCGTCTCGGCGGAAGCCGCCGCCGGTGCTGCCACCACGCTCGTCGTCACGGCGCGGGCCACGCGGCCGGTCGTCACGACGCTCGAAACCACCGCCGGCGGGACGACCACCACGGTCATCACGCTGACCACCGCGGTACCCACCACGGTCGTCCTCACGGCGCGGAGCACGGTCCCGGTCGCGGTCGTCGCGGCGGAAACCGCCACCGGTGCCGGCAGCACCACGACTGTCGTCACGGCGCGGGCCACGGTCCCGGTCGCGGTCGTCGCGGCGGAAGCCACCACGGTCGTTGTCACGTCGAGGCGCACCGGACCGGTCGTCACGACCGCCTCGGAAGCCGCCCTTGTCACCCCCGTCCCGGCGACGCGGCTCGCGCTCCGGACGGTCGTCGGAAGAGTTGGTGGACATGGGGGTGACTCCTGTCATCGGGTACCACAGACATTCTCGCGCAGCCGACCATCCGACGCGCTTCGGCAAACAAAAAAGGACCCTCGGCCCCAGCATGAACGCTGGGACCAAGGGTCCTGAAAGATTGTTCGGCGGCGTCCTACTCTCCCACAGGGTCCCCCCTGCAGTACCATCGGCGCTGAAAGGCTTAGCTTCCGGGTTCGGAATGTAACCGGGCG
>NZ_JBIAIN010000017.1:0-176213 GCF_042871445.1 Streptomyces sp. NPDC005794 | reverse complement strand
TACTGCAGGGGGGACCCTGTGGGAGAGTAGGACGCCGCCGAACAATTATTCCGGGAAAGCCCCGTGCCCTTGTGGCACGGGGCTTTTCTGCGTTCTGAACGTCTAGGGTCGAACCATGCGCTACGAACTGGTCATCTTCGACAACGACGGCGTGCTCGTCGACAGTGAGCCGATCTCCAACACGGTCCTGGCCGGCTACCTCACGGAGCTCGGTCACCCCACCTCGTACGAGGAGTCCCTCCGCGACTACATGGGGGCCGCCATCCACCGGGTGCACGACCTGGTGGACGCGCGGACCAGCCAGAAGCTCCCCGCGGACTTCGACGAGGAGCTGCACCGCCGTACTCTCGCCGCCTTCGAGGCGGAGCAACTGGCCGCGGTGGACGGGGTCCAGGAGCTGCTGGGCGAGCTCGTCGCCGACGGGGTGGCGTACTGCGTCGCGTCGTCCGGAAGCCACCAGAAGATCGCGGCCGGGCACCGCAAGGCCGGGCTCGACCAGTGGTTCGAGGAGGAGTGGATCTTCAGTTCCGAGGACGTGGGGCGCGGGAAGCCCGCTCCGGACCTGTTCCTCCACGCCGCCGAACGGATGGGTGTCGCCCCCGACCGGTGTGTCGTGATCGAGGACAGCCCGCTCGGTGTCGAGGCGGCCCGGGCGGCCGGGATGGAGGTGTACGGATTCACCTCGATGATGCCGGCGGACCGGCTCGTCGGGGTCACCGGGCACTTCTCCGACATGTCGCAGCTCCCGAAACTCCTCGCCTGATCGATCTACCCAGCGGTAGTCCGGAGCTCTACGCTCGCGGCCATGACGGATGCGCGGTTGCGGCACGGCAGAGCCTCCCTGGCGCTCAGCTTCCTGGTGCAAGGGGTGACCTTCGCCTTGCTGGTGACGCGCATCCCCGCCATTCAGGACCGGTACGGGATATCCGACGGGCTGCTGCCCGTCTTCCTGGCGGCGGTGCCTGTTCTGGCGGGGGTCGCCAGTGTGGCCACCGAGAAGGTGGTCACGCGGGTGCGGCCGGGGATCGTGCTCAGGTGGGCGCAGCCCGTCGTGCTGCTGGCCCTGCTGGGTGTGGGCGCCGGCAGCGAGGTCTGGCACGTGGCCGTCGCGCTGGGCCTCTTCGGGCTGGCGGTCGGAGCCCTGGACGCCTCGATGAACATGATGGGCGTCAGTCTCCAGCGGGCGTACGGGCGCAGCATCATGCTCGGTTTCCACGCCGCGTACAGCCTGGGCGGCATCGCCGGGGCGTCGTTGGCCTGGGCGGGGGCCCACTGGGATCTGTCGCTGCTGGTGTCCTATCTGCCGGCGGTGGTCGTCCTGCTGCCCGCGGCTCTGATCGGGAGCCGGTGGTACGTGGAGGGGAGGAGCGGTGGGGAACAGGCGTCGGGTGAGCCCGGCCGGGGTGAGTCCTCCGTGCCGTTCAGGCTGCTCCTGCCGCTCTGCCTGGTGATGGCGTTCGCGTACATCGGGGACTCGACGGTCTCCAACTGGAGCGCGAAGTACCTGCAGGACGTGCTGGGCGGCTCGGAGCAGCTGGCGACGGTTCCGTACAACGTCTACATGGTGACGACGCTCCTGGGGCGGGCCGTCGGTGACCTCGGGGTGCGGCGGTTCGGGGCGGTGGCCGTGGTGCGGGGCGGCAGTGTGCTGGCCGCCGTCGGGTTCGCGGTGGTGGCGGTGGCGCCCGGCGCCTGGTGGGGGATGCTGGGCTTCACGCTGCTGGGGCTGGGGCTCTGTGTGATCGTGCCCCAGACCTTCGCCGCTGCGGGGAGGATGTTCCCCGGGGCGAGCGATGTGGCGGTGGCCAGGCTGAACGTCTTCAACTACGTCGGTTTCCTCGTCGGGTCGCCCCTGGTGGGGGCGCTCGGGGACGCGTGGAGCTACCGCGGGGCGATGCTCGTGCCCATGGTGCTGGTCCTCGCGACGCTCGTGTACGCCCGGTCGTTCGGCGCGGAGCCCGCCCGATACGGTGGCGGGCATGAGCGGGCGCGCGCAGCTGATGTGGGATGAGGCAGTAACGGGATACGACTTCGGGTCCAGTCACCCCATGGATCCGGTCAGACTCGCCCTGACGATGGGGTTGGTGCGGGCGTTCGGGCTGGACACGGCGGTGGATGTTCGCTCGGCCAGGTCCGCGGGGGACTCCACGCTGCGGCTCGTGCACCGTGAGGACTACGTGGCGGCCGTCCGTGCCGCGTCCGCGGACCCCGGGGCCGCCGACCAGGCGTACGGGCTCGGGACGGTCGACGATCCCGCCTTTCCGGGGATGCACGAGGCGTCCGCGCTCATCGCCGGGCTGTCGGTGGGGGCCGCGGAGGCGGTGTGGCGTGGGGAGACCTCGCACGCCGTGAATTTCACCGGTGGGCTGCACCATGCGATGCCCGGGGCGGCGTCGGGCTTCTGCGTGTACAACGACCCGGCGCTCGCCATCGCCCGGCTGCTGGAGCTGGGTGCGGAGCGGGTGGCGTACGTCGATGTGGACGTCCATCACGGGGACGGGGTGCAGGCGGCGTTCTGGGAGGACCCCCGGGTGCTGACGGTGTCGCTGCACGAGCACCCGCGCACGCTGTTCCCGCAGACCGGGTGGCCGGAGGAGACCGGTGCCGGGGCTGCCGAGGGCGGTGCGGTGAATGTGGCGCTGCCGGCGGGTACGGGTGACGCCGGGTGGTTGCGGGCTTTCCACGCGGTGGTGCCCGAGCTGCTGGAGGAGTTCCGGCCGCAGGTGCTGGTGACCCAGCATGGTGCCGACACGCATGCCGAGGACCCGCTGGCCCATCTCGCGGTGTCGCTGGACGCCCAGCGCGCCGTCATGGCGGCCTGTCATGATCTCGCCCATTCCTACGCGGAGGACGGGCGTTGGGTGGCGTTGGGCGGGGGCGGTTACGCGGTGGTGGATGTGGTGCCGCGCTCCTGGACCCATCTCGTGGGGATCGCCGCGCATGCGCCGGTGGATCCGGAGTCGGTCATCCCGTCGTCGTGGCGGGACGAGGTCTACGCCCGTACGCGGCAGTTGGGGCCGGCGCGGATGACGGACGGCCGTACGCCCTCGTGGAAGTCCTGGGAGGACGGGTACGACCCGGCGGACCGGCTGGACCAGGCGGTGCTGGCGACCCGGCGGTCGGCGTTCCCGTTGCGCGGGCTGCTGGCCTGAGGGTGGGGTGCGACCTGTTCCGCGATCGCGGCTGAGGTTACGCCAACGGTGGGGGGTGCCCGGGTTCCGGCCCGTGGGTGCTTCCGGTGCGGGAGCATCGGGAGGGTGTTGAGCACCGGAGCGCTGCGCGCTCATCTGCTGGCGGCCCGGCTCGCCGGGCCCGTGGCCACGCCGCGGGAGACCAGTCTGCGGAGTTATCGGCTTTTCGCGGCGAGGGACCCTCGTGTGCTGCTCGGGCTCGATCCGGTCCGTGTCTGGGGAGAGCGTGATCTGCTGCGGCTGATGGCCGACAAGTGCGGGGTCTCGGACGATCCTGATCATGTGTCGGGTCTGGACGTGATCGATCCGGAGCGGACCCTGGCGGCTCTGGACGCGTTCGCGGAACGGCTCGCCGGGGCTGTGGAAAGGCGGGCTCCGGTGCTGTTCGGCACCGGGCATCCGCATCGGCTGCTCGGGTTCTACGCCGGTCTGGCAGACGCTTTGTCGGCGGCGGGGTGCGCGGTGCTCACCCCCGCGCAGGGCCGATGTGTCGACATAACGACCCGGTTCGGCGTACGCACGTGCACTCTTGATTACGTACAAGGTGTCGCCTTGGTGCGCGAACCGGGCGTGCCGGCCCCCGGGAGTGTCCCCGGCGCGCACACCCACTCGCCGCTGCCGGTCAGGGCTGTGCTGGAGGAGATCGTGAAGGCCCGGGGAGTGCTGCCGGAGCTGGTGGTCGGGGACCACGGATGGGTCTGCGGAGCAGGTCAGCTGGGCATCGAGGCCATCGGGCTGGCGGATACGGATGACCCCGCGCTGTTCGTGGGTGAGGCGGAGGGGCGGGTGTCCGTCGCCGTTCCGCTTGATGACGGCGTGCGGTCGGACTACTACCGGCCCCTTACTCGGTATGTACTCAATCGGGCGTGTCTGTCACGGTAGGCGGCCGATCGTCTCTCCTCTTCCCCACTTGCATCACCCGCCCCTAATCTGGGGAGTGAGCGCACAACGACGAAGAGTCACCGGAGGGGAAGCCGGTGCGCGTCTGGTGCGGAAGGTACAGGTGGGTCATGGCTGCTGACAGTGAGAGGCCTCTCAACGAGGTCAAATTTCTGACCGTGGCGGAAGTCGCCTCGGTCATGAGGGTGTCGAAGATGACCGTGTACCGCTTGGTGCACAGCGGTCATCTGCCGGCGATCAGGGTGGGAAGGTCCTTCAGGGTCCCGGAGCAAGCGGTTCACGAGTATCTTCGAGACTCCTTCGTGGGGGTGGAGTCAGCCTGACGTCGCCCTCGGATTACGTCCCTCACGCGGTGGCGGGTAGGCTAGGCCGACGTAGGTCGTGTGGGCCCAGACGCCCCGCACCAGTGAAGAAGAAGTGAGCGAGGGTAGTCGTGGGCTCTGTTATCAAGAAGCGGCGTAAGCGGATGGCCAAGAAGAAGCACCGCAAGCTGCTCAAGCGCACGCGCGTTCAGCGTCGCAACAAGAAGTAAGCGAACGCGGTTCGTGAATCCGAGGCCCTTCCGCCGTACTGGCGGAAGGGCCTCGGTGCGTTCCGGGGCCGGGCCGGGACCGGTGGTCGGGGTGCGGCGGCGTGCGGCGGATTCGGTGGTATTCCCGCCATCGGTTCGGTAAAGCCCGCCTGGGGTCATCACAGGGCAACATCCACCGACTACGGTGACGGCCAGGGGAAGACCCCCGCTCGGTGAACGTGAACGATCGACGGAAGGCGCTGATCTTGGGGAAGATCGTGCTCGTCACAGGCGCGGCCCGGCAGCTGGGAGGCCGGTTCGTACGGCGCATCCAGCGCGACCCCGGCGTGGACCGGGTGATCGCCGTGGACTCGGTCAGGCCCGGACATCAGCTCGGCGACGCCGAATTCGTCCTGGCGGACATCCGGCAGTCGGCGATCGCCAGGGTCCTCGCCGAGCATTCCGTCGACACGGTCGTCCATCTGGACGTGTCCGCGAAGGCGCTCGGCACGGGCGGCCGGACGACGGTCAAGGAGACCAACGTCATCGGCACGATGCAGTTGCTCGGCGCCTGTCAGAAGTCCCCGTCGGTGCAGCGGCTCGTGGTCAAGTCCAGCACCAACGTGTACGGGTCCGCCCCCCGTGACCCCGCGGTCTTCACCGAGACGACGCCGCCCAAGTCCCTGCCCAGCGGCGGCTTCGCGAAGGACGCGGTGGAGGTCGAGGGGTACGTCCGGGGGTTCGCGCGCCGCAGGCCGGACGTGGCTGTGTGCGTGCTGCGGTTCGCGAACATCCTGGGCCCCGAACCGGACTCGCCGCTCGCCGACTACCTGTCACTGCCCGTGCTGCCGACGGTCTTCGGGTACGACCCCCGGCTGCAGTTCGTCCATGAGGACGACGTCGTCGACGTACTGGAGATCGCCGCCCGGGAGCCCCGGAGGGGCACGCTGAACAGCGGCACGTTCAACATCGCGGGCGACGGTGTGCTGCTGCTGTCGCAGTGCTCGCGCAGGCTGGGGCGGCCGACCGTGCCGGTGCTGCTGCCGGCCGTCACCTGGGTGGGGTCGGCGCTCCGTACGATCGGCATGACGGACTTCTCGCCGGAGCAGATCCGGCTGCTCACCCACGGCAGGGTGGTCTCGACCGTGCAGATGCGCGAGACGCTGGGTTTCCGGCCGAAGTTCACCACGGCCGGGACGTTCGCGGAGTTCGCGCGGAGCCGGGGGCCGGGGCTGCTGCCGCCCGAGCGGGTGGGCAGGGCGGTCGGCCGGCTGGCCGAGCTTCCGCTCGGCGGGGGAGCGCCCGGCAGTACACATTCGACGCACGGCGCCAGGTAGAGGAGCGCGACCGACGATGGCGGACGCCAAGGTCATTCCCTTCGACGACGACCGTTCGCGCTCAGGCGCGGGGCGGCGTAGAGGTGCCCTGCCGGGCGGCCGGGGCCAGGGGCCCGTGACGGCCGGTCCTGCGCCCGTGAGCGCCCTGCCGGGCGGTCAGGTGCCGGACGGGACGGCTGAGGCCGCAGGTGCGGTCTCCGAGGACGCAGGGGAGGGTTCCGGAAGCGGCTGGGACCGGCGGATCGCCGGTGGGCTCGCTTTTCTGCGGCGCCGGCTCACGGGCGATTACGACGTCGACGAGTTCGGTTACGACGAGGAGCTGACCGACCAGGTCCTCATGTCGATGCTGCGCCCGCTCGCGGACAAGTACTTCCGGGTCGAGGTGAAGGGCATCGAGAACATCCCGTCCGACGGCGGGGCGCTCATCGTGGCCAACCACTCCGGGACGCTGCCGCTGGACGGGCTGATGCTCCAGGTCGCGGTGCACGACAACCACCCGGCCGAGCGGCATCTGCGGCTGCTCGCGGCCGACCTCGTCTTCATGCTGCCGGTGGTCAACGAGCTGGCGAGGAAGGCCGGGCACACCCTCGCGTGCGCGGAGGACGCGGAGCGGCTGCTGCAGCGGGGTGAGGTCGTCGGTGTCATGCCGGAGGGCTTCAAGGGCATCGGGAAACCGTTCGGCGAGCGGTACAAGCTGCAGCGCTTCGGACGGGGCGGCTTCGTGTCGACGGCGCTGCGGGCCGGGGTGCCGATCGTGCCGTGCTCGATCGTGGGCGCGGAGGAGATCTACCCGATGATCGGCAACTCGAAGACCCTGGCGCGGGTCCTGGGGGTCCCGTACTTCCCGATCACCCCGACTTTTCCGTGGCTGGGACCGCTGGGTGCGCTGCCGTTGCCGACGAAGTGGACGATCCAGTTCGGCGAGCCGATTCCGACGGACGGGTATCCCCCGGAGGCGGCGGAGGACCCGATGCTGATGTTCAACCTGACGGACCAGGTGCGGGAGCAGATCCAGCACACGCTGTACAAGCTGCTGGTGCAGCGCCGGTCGGTCTTCTTCTGACCGTACGAGTCCGTACGAGAGAGGGGGCTGTCCCAGCTGGGACAGCCCCCTCACCGCGTGCCGGTTGTCACGGGCGCTCGACGTCCTCGCTGTCGATGCCCAGGCCGGGCAGCAGGCCCGGGAGGAGCGGCGGCAGGGTGACGTCCGGTGCGGGGGGCCCGCCGGATGCGCCGCCCGGGGACGACGGGGTGGTGTCGTCCGCGGGGAGGTCGTCCAACAGGGCGTCCGTGCCGCCGCCGAGCAGCCCGTCGGCCGCACTGTCGGAGCCGGAGGGCTCCGGGACGGTGCTGTGGATGGACGTGCTGTCGTCCGGAGCCGCGGAGGAGGGAGCCGAGCGGTCCGGGGCCGCGGAGCCCTGGTCCCCCTGTGTGGAGCCGGAGTGCGGTGCGTCTCCTTCGGCGCCCGGGGTGCGGGGCAGCAGGGACTTCAGCGGCGCGACTTCCTGGTCCATGGCCTCGAAGACGGAGCTGATCTTGTCGCTGACGTCGGCCAGCTGGACGGGCAGCCGTTCGCGGAGGCTGCTCCAGCTCGCGCGGTGCGAGCGGGAGAAGGAGTCCAGTGTCTGGATGGGGCCGAGGGAACCGTCGCGCGCGTAGGCGGTGTGGAGCAGTCGGTGGCCCTCGGTGGCGTCGGACGTCACGCTGTCGAGGGCGCGTCTGACCTCACCGATCGATTCGTGGTCCATGGCGCCCGCGCGGCCTCGCTCCATCAGCCTGCGGGCTTCGCTGAGGCGCGTCGATGCCTGGTCGAGGTAGGCCTCGCCCCGGTCGGCGTCGCCGTCGGCCAGGCCGAGGCTGATGTCCTCCATGCCGCGCTTGAGCGGGTAGAGGGAATCACCCGGCAGGGCGTCGGAACTGGCAGCGGCCACTCCACTGAATGCTCCCGCGGCGACACCGACCGTGAGCCCGCCTGCGGTGAGGCCCTTCGCCCAGCGGGAGCGGGGACGCAGCCTTCGGATCGGGGAGGCCCGGTGGGCTCCCTTGTTCCGCTGTTCGGGCACCGTAGGGACCGTGGACGCACCGCCTTCGGCGAGCATGGTCTCCATGGCCGCCACGAGCTGGGCTCGCTGCACCACTTTGACCTCGGGATCGAATTCCGGCTCCGGTAGCTCACCGAGGCCGTTCGCCAGGGCCAACAGCGTTCCGTGGTCGGCCTGTTGGGCCGGGTCCTCGGGCTGTACGGCCGCCGCACCCTGGGGGGACTGCTCCTCCAGGGCCTGGGCGAAGGCGTTCGCCCGCCGGTGTGCCGAAATGTTTGCGATCACTGGCGGCACCTCCTCTCGTCATGACGGTCGACTCCCCTGAGGGTCCGAAAGGTTGCCCACCGGAGACGTTCCACACGATCGAGCGAGTGGAAACGGTCAGGTGTGGCGACAGGGGGCCTGCATCCGGCACAACGAGTGGTGCGGCAGTTGGGTTACGGACTGAGGATGATCCGATCGGTGTGTCACGGACACGTCACCTATGGTGACGTCAGCGGGCGTCGTCCGGCAGAAGTCGCGCGAGCGTACGCACGGCTCGGTACTGCAAGGTTTTGATCGCGCCCTCGTTCTTTCCCATGACTCTGGCGGTCTCGGCGACCGAGAGGCCCTGCAGGAACCTCAGGGTCACGCACTCCTGCTGCTGCGGGTTGAGCCGGCGTACGGCTTGCAGCAGGGCGGCGTTGGAGAGGGATTCCAGGACGGAGTCCTCCGGGCTCCGGGCGACCTCGTTGGCGTCGAGCATTTCGCCAGTGGTCACTTCCAGTCGGAAACGACTGGATTTGAAGTGGTCGGCGACCAGGTTCCGGGCGATCGTGACCAGCCAGGCGCCGAAGTCGCGGCCCTGCCAGGTGAAGGTGGAGATACGGCGGAGTGCGCGCAGGAACGTCTCGCTGGTGAGGTCCTCCGCTGTCGCCTTGCCTCCCACGCGGTAGTAGATGTACCGGTACACAGTGTCGCTGTACTGGTCGTACAGTCGGCCGAAGGCCTCGGCCTCGCCAGCCTGCGCGCGCTCGACGAGATCCATCATGCGCGCGCTGTCGCTGTCGGCTGTCGGCCGGCGGACGGGAGCCGACGACGCAGCAGCCGCGGCGCCGCGGCTGCTGCGTCTTCCGACGGCCGCGCTGCGTTCGGCCAGCGCGTAGCAAGGGCCGGCAGGTGCAGGGGTGGCAAATTGGGGGACGGCGTACGCGGTGGGGACGAAGCCGCGCAAGTGGTCGAGGACCGTTGCGCGCAGCGTAGCCAGGCCCGAGGTGTCAACCCCGACGTGTGGGTACACGGGACTCCCAGAGGCAGAGCTTCCATCACGTGCAGTTCGAAAACCGTCACTCGTGGTAGCGGGTGGCGGGCTCCTTGTGCGTCTGAGGAGAATAACGCTTCGTATAGGCCGTGCTACACCCAGTTGCTCAAATCACCGGTTACGTCGCTTCCTTAACCTCTAAGTGACGGTTCAAGCAGCACATCGTGATCGGTTGTTGATCGAATGGTTTCGAGATCTGTCTGCGGCGGCGACGGATTGTGGTCACCGGGATGCAATGCGACTGGCCGGAGCGATGGGGGCGATGCCCGCTGTTCCGGTCCCGATCGGGCGTACGTCCCCGGGCGTGCCGCCTCCGCCCCTCGTGGAGGGGTGTGAAGGGAGTCGCGGGGTGAGGAGGGGTCAGCGGCGGCGACGGTGGAGCGCCACTGCGGCGGCCGTGCCCCCGGCGAGGGCGCCGACGCCCGCCGCGGCCGGGATGCCGACCTTGGCGGCCTTGCGGCCGGTGCGGTAGTCGCGCAGCCGCCAGTCCAGGGAGCGGGCGTGCTTGCGCAGCTTGGAGTCGGGGTTGATCGCGTACGGGTGGCCGACCAGGGACAGCATGGGGATGTCGTTGTGCGAGTCGCTGTAGGCGGCGCAGCGCTCCAGGTCCAGGCCCTCGGCCGCTGCCAGCGCGCGTACCGCCTCGGCCTTCGCCGGGCCGTGCAGGGGTTCGCCGACCAGTCGGCCGGTGTAGACGCCGTCGACCGACTCGGCGACCGTGCCGAGGGCGCCGGTGAGGCCCAGGCGGCGGGCGATGATCGTGGCGGTCTCGACCGGGGCGGCGGTGACCAGCCAGACCTTCTGGCCCGCGTCGAGGTGGGCCTGGGCCAGGGCGCGGGTGCCGGGCCAGATGCGGTCGGCCATGTACTCGTCGTAGATCTCCTCGCCGATGGACATCAGCTCGGAGACGCGGTGGCCCTTGACGATGGACAGGGCGCTGTCGCGGGCGTCCTGCATGTGCTCCGGGTCCTCGACGCCGGCCAGCCTGAACCAGGCCTGCTGCCAGGCGAACCTGGTCAGTTCGCGGCGCTGGAAGAACTTCCGCTTGTACAGGCCGCGGCCGAAGTGGAAGATCGCGGCGCCCTGCATCACGGTGTTGTCGAGGTCGAAGAAGGCGGCGGCCCTGGTGTCCCCGGCCACCGGGAACGCCGGTTCCCGCTCTTCTTCCAGGGTGGCCGGAAGCTCTTCGGCCTCGGCGATGCGCGCCGACTTCTGTGCGGCCTCGGCTGCGGCCTCGCCTGCGAGCACGCTGCGTGCCGTGGCGGGGCGCCTGCGGGGGGTGAGCCATCCAAGAGCGGCCATGTCGTGAGCATAGCCATTCCGTTCGGCTCTTCCCGACCCGGCGGGATGCGAGGGTGTGAACTCTCTGGGGACGGGGCGTTAAACGGGTGATTCCGCGCACCCGCGGGGCCCGGCGCAGGGCGCAGAATAGTAGACATGAGTGCTTTGCTGCGTCGTGCGAAGAAGAAGCCCGCGGACCGGGTGGTGACCCTCGTGGGGAAGCCGGGGTGTCACCTCTGTGAGGACGCGCGGATGGTGGTGAGCGCGGTCTGCGAGGAGGTGGGTGCTTCCTGGGTGGAGAAGGACATCACGCAGGACGAGGCGCTGTACAAGGAGTACTGGGAGCAGATCCCGGTGGTCCTGATCGATGGCGAACAGCACACCTTCTGGCGGGTGGACCCGGCGAGGCTGCGCACGGCACTGCGTACGTGAGGGGGCTTTCCGTGTGGAACCCGGATAACATCATGGGCGTTTTGAGTGGTCTCGGGGGCGTGGACATGAGGAGTGTGTACCGTCTTGCCCCCTTCGGGCCCGCAACGGGCTGATGGTGTCCCGGGTTCCGGGATCGTGCGGGAAATATGCGTGACCCCGGTCACTTTGACCAGACAAAACGGACACTATCTTTGTGCACGCGTTCACAAAGACATAGCCTGCTGTCGACGGGGCGGTCATAGGACATACGGCCGCCTGCAGCCCCGCTCATCCCGCAGGAGCACCGTGGCAACTGGCCGAACTCACCGACCGGCGACCCGTAGCCGAGGAATTCCCGAGGCCACCGTCGCCCGGCTTCCGCTGTATCTCCGCGCACTGACGGCGCTCTCCGAGCGCTCGGTTCCCACGGTGTCCTCCGAGGAACTCGCCGCGGCGGCGGGAGTCAATTCCGCGAAGCTGCGCAAGGACTTCAGCTACCTGGGCTCCTACGGCACACGCGGTGTCGGGTACGACGTCGAGTACCTCGTCTATCAGATCTCCCGCGAGCTGGGTCTCACCCAGGACTGGCCGGTCGCGATCGTCGGTATCGGTAACCTCGGCGCCGCGCTCGCCAATTACGGCGGTTTCGCCTCCCGTGGTTTCCGGGTCGCCGCGCTGATCGACGCCGACCCCGCCATGGCGGGTACGCCCGTGGCCGGGATCGCTGTCCAGCACACCGATGACCTGGACCGGATCATCAGCGACAACGGTGTGTCCATCGGTGTCATCACCACCCCGCCCGGCGCGGCCCAGCAGGTCTGCGACCGGCTCGTCGCCGCGGGTGTGACCTCCATCCTGAACTTCGCGCCGACGGTGCTGTCCGTGCCCGACGGCGTCGACGTGCGCAAGGTCGATCTCTCGATCGAGCTCCAGATCCTCGCCTTCCACGAGCAGCGCAAGGCCGGCGAGGAGGCCGCTGCCGACGGCAGGGCGGGTGTGGGCGGTGACGGTGACGCCGAGGAGGCGCCGCCGATGCGCGCCGCTCCCGCCGGCCGGAAGGGACCTGACGGGGACATGCCCGCCGTGATGCCGGCATGAGTCTCCTGGTCGTAGGTCTGAGCCACCGCAGTGCCCCCGTCTCCGTACTGGAGCGGGCGTCCCTGGCGGTCGACGCCCGGACGAAGCTGCTTCAGGACACCCTCGCCGCGGAGCCCGCGACCGAGGCCGCGGTACTGGCCACCTGCAACCGCATCGAGCTGTACGCGGACGTGGACAAGTTCCACGCGGGTGTCGCCGAGCTGTCCACCCTCCTCGCGCAGCACAGCGGGGTCGGGCTGGACGAGCTCACTCCTTATCTTTATGTGCACTACGAGGACCGTGCCGTCCACCACCTCTTCTCGGTGGCGTGCGGGCTGGACTCGATGGTCGTCGGCGAGGGCCAGATCCTCGGCCAGATCAAGGACGCGCTGGCGCTGGGGCAGGAGCTCCACACCGCCGGACGTCTGCTGAACGACCTCTTCCAGCAGGCCCTGCGGGTCGGTAAGCGCGCCCACAGTGAGACCGGGATCGACCGGGCCGGGCAGTCGCTCGTCACCTTCGGTCTGGAGCAGCTGGCCGATGGCACCGAGGTCACCGCGTGGGCGGCCGGCAAGCGCGCCCTGGTGATCGGCGCGGGCTCGATGTCCTCGCTCGCCGCCGCCACCCTGGCCCGTGCCGGCGTCGAGGAGATCGTCGTCGCCAACCGCACCCGGGCCCGTGCCGACCGGCTCGTCGAGATCCTCGGCCAGGCCGGGGTCCCGACGGCGCGCGCCGTGGAGATGGCCGCGGTCGGGGACGAACTGACACGTGCCGATGTCGTCGTGTCCTGTACCGGCGCGACCGGTCTCGTGCTGACGGCGGAGGCCGTCGCCCGTGCGCTCGGCGTCGCATTCCACACCGCAGGTCAGGCGTCCGAGGCCCCGGCCGCCGCCGCGCCCGACGCGCTGGACCAGCACGCCGCGTGGGTGGAGAACGGTTCAGCCACCGCTGCCGCGCAGGACCGGGCCGTGCGCCGGGTGCCCGTGCGGCAGGCTGTCACCGGCCCCGCCCGGCTCCACCTGCTCGACCTCGCGATGCCGCGCGACATCGACGGGGCGGCGCACCGCGTCGCCGGTGTGCGCCTCGTCGACATCGAGTCGCTCGCGGAGGCGTCCGCGGACGCCCCGATGGCCGCCGATGTGGACCAGGTGCGCACCATCGTCGCCGACGAGGTCGCCGCCTTCGGAGCCGCGCAGCGCGCCGCCCACATCACCCCGACCGTCGTCGCCCTGCGCGCCATGGCCGCCGATGTGGTGGCCGGTGAGATCGCGCGGCTCGACGGACGCCTCCCCGACCTGGACGAGAAGCAGCGCGCCGAGATCACGCAGACCGTGCGCCGCGTCGTCGACAAGCTCCTGCACGCGCCCACCGTGCGGGTCAAGCAGCTCGCCAGCGAGCCCGGCGGCGCCGGGTACGCCGATGCGCTGCGGGAACTCTTCGACCTCGACCCGCAGACGGTGGCCGCCGTCTCCCGGGCAGACCTGAACGACCCGAATAGAGGGCGGTCATGACCGACAACTCACCCCTGGGCGGGGAGACCACCAGGCCGCTCCGGCTAGGCACCCGGCGCAGCAAGCTCGCCATGGCGCAGTCCGGCCTGGTCGCCGACGCGGTCCGTGAGGTGACCGGGCGTGCCGTCGAGCTCGTCGAGATCACCACGTACGGGGACGTCTCCCGGGAGCAGCTGGCGCAGATCGGCGGGACGGGCGTGTTCGTCGCGGCCCTGCGCGAGGCGCTGCTGAGCGGCGAGGTGGACTTCGCCGTCCACTCGCTCAAGGACCTGCCGACCACGCAGCCCGAGGGGCTCGTCCTGGCCGCCGTGCCGCCGCGCGAGGACCCGCGCGACGCACTGGTGGCGCGGGACGGGCTGACCTTCGAGCAGCTGCCGCCCGGTGCCCGCGTCGGCACCGGTTCGCCGCGCCGTATGGCGCAGCTCAACGCGTACGCCCGCTCGCACCGCCTCGAGATAGAGATCGTGGCGATCCGTGGGAACGTCGATACGCGCATTGGTTTTGTACGAAGCGGGGAGCTGGACGCGGTGGTACTCGCCGCCGCCGGGCTCAGCCGCCTCGGACGCACGGACGAGGTCACCGGCTTCCTGCCGGTCGACACCGTCCTGCCCGCTCCCGGCCAGGGAGCACTGGCGATCGAATGCGCTGAAAGCAGCGCGGACCTCGCCGCAGCTCTCGCCGAGCTCGACGACCCGTACACCCGGGTCGCCGTGACCGCCGAGCGCGCCCTGCTCAACGCCCTGGAGGCCGGCTGTTCCGCACCTGTGGGTGCGCTGGCCGACTTCCTGGCCGACGGGCAGGTTGTCAACGAACTGCGCCTGCGCGGTGTCGTCGGTTCAACCGACGGTACTTCCCTGGTGCAGCTGTCCATCACCGGTCCCGTCCCCACGTCGCACGACGACGCGGCGGCCCTCGGTCGCGAGCTCGCGTCCGAGATGCTTGCCAAGGGTGCGGCCGGTCTTATGGGGGAGCGAGCACTTTGAGCCCCACCGGCCCTGTCGTATCCGACTTCCCTGTCCTGTCCGCAGGGCATGTCACCTTCCTCGGCGCCGGCCCCGGCGACCCGGGGCTGCTGACGCTGCGCGCTGTCGAGGCGCTCGCGAGCGCGGACGTCCTTGTCGCCGAACCCGACGTTCTCGACGTCGTCCGCTGCCATGCGCGGGCAGGGGTAAGCACGCCTGAGATGACGGTTGTTGACATGGCGTCAGCACCCGCCGGGGTACCCGTCCTCAGGGATGCCGCCAATCTTGTCATGGAGGCAGCGAAGGGCGGGAGGCGGGTGGTCCGTGCCGTCACGGGTGACCCCGGCCTGGACGGCGACACCGGCGCCGAGATGCTCGCCTGCGCTGCCGCGGGTGTGCCTTTCGAGGTCGTGCCCGGCATCGCGAACGCGGTCGGTGTGCCCGCGTACGCCGGTGTGCCGCTGCGTGACGCGCAGGGCGTCGACGTGCGCTTCGTCGACGCGCGTACGGCGTCGGACCGCTGCTGGTCCGAGGTCGGCGCGAGCGACGCGACGGCCGTCGTGTCCGCGTCGCTCGACTCGGTGGCCGCGGCCGCCGGTGAGCTGGTCTCGGCGGGCCGTAAGCCCGACACCCCGCTCACGGTCACGATCGCCGGGACGACGACGCGTCAGCGCACGTGGACGGCGACGCTCGGGACGATCGCCCAGGTCCTGAAGCAGGCCAAGGTCCTCCCGTCGCCGGACGGGCACCTGCCCGTGATAGCCGTGGTCGGGGAGCGCAGCTCCGCCGCCCAGCGCGACCAGCTCGCGTGGTTCGAGTCGAAGCCGATGTTCGGCTGGAAGGTGCTCGTACCGCGGACGAAGGAGCAGGCGGCGTCGCTCTCCGACCAACTGCGTTCGTACGGTGCCGTGCCGCACGAGGTCCCGACGATCGCCGTCGAGCCGCCGCGTACGCCCCAGCAGATGGAGCGCGCGGTCAAGGGCCTGGTCACGGGCCGTTACGAGTGGATCGCGTTCACCTCGGTGAACGCGGTGAAGGCTGTGCGGGAGAAGTTCGAGGAGTACGGGCTCGACGCCCGCGCCTTCGCGGGGATCAAGGTCGCGGCCGTCGGCGAGCAGACCGCCGCCGCGCTGATCGATTTCGGTGTGAAGCCGGATCTCGTGCCGTCCGGTGAGCAGTCCGCCGCCGGTCTGCTGGAGGACTGGCCGCCGTACGACCCGGTCTTCGACCCGATCGACCGGGTGTTTCTGCCCCGTGCGGACATCGCCACGGAGACCCTGGTGGCCGGGCTCATCGAGCTGGGCTGGGAGGTCGACGACGTCACCGCCTACCGCACGGTCCGTGCTTCGCCGCCGCCGGCCGAGACCCGGGAGGCGATCAAGGGCGGTGGCTTCGACGCGGTGCTGTTCACCTCGTCCTCGACCGTCCGCAACCTGGTCGGTATCGCGGGCAAGCCGCACAACGTGACGGTGATCGCGTGCATCGGTCCCGCCACGGCGAAGACCGCCGAGGAGCACGGTCTGCGGGTCGACGTGCTGTCCCCGGAGCCGTCGGTCCACAAGCTGGCCCAGGCGCTGGCGGACTTCGGCGCGCAGCGCCGGGACGCGGCGAAGGAGGCCGGTGACCCGGTGACCCGGCCGAGCGAGCGGCGTCCGGGTGCGCGGCGTCGCAGGTCGACGACCTGAGGGCCGGAAACGGATGTACGGGCCGGGCCCGGCTGTCTCCTCGCGGAGCGGCCGGGCCCGGCCCGTTTTCCGGGCTGTTTTTCCGGCTCGGGTGTCGGTAAACCGGTGATGTGTACGGGTCTACGCTCGAAGGATGACCGATTACGGAAACTTCCCCGGTTCGCGCCCCCGCCGACTGCGGACGACCCCCGTCATGCGGCGCATGGTCGCCGAGACCCGGCTCGACCCGGCGAATCTGATCCTGCCCGCGTTCGTACGCGAGGGCATCGACGCCCCGGTCGCCATCTCGGCGATGCCCGGCGTCCAGCAGCACACCCTGGACACGCTGCGAAAGGCCGCTGTCGACGCGGTCGCGGCGGGTGTCTCGGGGATCATGCTCTTCGGCGTCCCGCTGGACGAGAAGAAGGACGCGCGGGGCACGGCGGGGACCGACCCGGACGGGATTCTCCAGGTCGGGCTGCGGGCGGTACGCGAAGAGGTCGGGGGCGACCTCGTGGTCATGTCCGACCTCTGTCTGGACGAGTACACCGATCACGGCCACTGCGGGGTGCTGACCGGGGACGGCCGCGTCGACAACGACGCCACGCTGGAGCGGTACGCCGAGATGGCCCAGGTCCAGGCGGACGCGGGCGCCCATGTGGTGGGCCCCAGCGGCATGATGGACGGCCAGGTGGGTGTGGTCCGGGACGCGCTGGACCAGACGGGCCACGAGGACGTGTCGATCCTCGCCTACACCGCGAAGTACTCCTCGGCCTTCTACGGCCCGTTCCGCGAGGCGGTGGGCTCCTCGCTCAAGGGCGACCGCAAGACGTACCAGCAGGACCCGGCGAACGTCCGGGAGTCGCTGCGGGAACTGGCGCTGGACCTGGAGGAGGGCGCCGACATGGTGATGGTCAAGCCGGCCGGACCCTACCTGGACATCCTGGCCAAGGTCGCCGACGCGGTGGACGTGCCGGTCGCGGCGTACCAGATCAGTGGTGAGTACGCCATGATCGAGGCCGCCGCGGAGAAGGGCTGGATCGACCGGGACGCGGCGATCCTGGAGAGCCTGACGGGCATCCGGCGCGCGGGTGCGCGGATGATCCTGACGTACTGGGCGACGGAGGTCGCGCGGAAGCTGGGGCGCTGAGGCCCTGCGCAGGACCCTGGAGCGGGTCACGACAGGTCGTGGCCCGCTTTTCATGACATTGAAAACTTGCTGCGGGTTAGTGAGAATTCTGCTTCTCGCGAGTGGTGTGGAGCTGAGGCTTCCCATCCAGGGGAGAGGCGCCAGGTTCAACTCATCGCGGTGAGGGAGCGTCAGCTCGACTCGCGCAGCAGGAACAGTGACGCCCTGCACTGCCTCATTGCGGTGGGCAGTACAGGGCGTATCACGAGGCTCTGCCCTGGGCTGTGTGCTATGCGGCGAAGCAAGCGGTGACAGGACTCCAAGGCGTACCCGGGAATCGTAACGCGGTGGCCGGTCGGAAGGTAGTGCGGACGATGAGGACAGGACTTCGTCTCCGGAGAACCTCTGGATGCGCCCCCACGCGTTGGCAGCCTTGCTGGCCGCTCCCCGAAACCAGCAGCGCGGCAGCGGGTCGCTCGTACGGCACGTGAGCGTGAGGGGCATGGACCTGCCGCAGCTACCGGTGGAGGAGCTCGCCGACCTTCGCGACACCCTCCTCCCCCAGCTCGTCACCGGCAAGCTCCGCGTCAAGGACGCAGCCCGCATCGTGGAGGACGACGTATGACCACCCCGGACCGCATCATGGCCCGGGTGCTCCGGCTTTTGCGCAAGCACGGGTATCCGCCGGACAAGCAGCCCGCGGCGATCGAGCGGGTGCTGAAGCAGGCGGAGGACCTGGCGGAGGTGATGGCGTGAACCGGCGCTCGAAGCTCGGGCTTCGGGTGCCGGGGTTCGAGGGGCGAGCTTCGGGAGGGGCGCTGTCACTCTTCCGGGGGGCGTCTGCGGAGCGCGGGTCCGATGCTTGAGCTTCGGGATTCGGGCGGCGAGATGCGGGGTTCGGGATCCGAGCGCCTTCTTTACCCGGTAGGTAGAAAAGGGTTTGGGTAAACCTCCCCGACCTCCCTGACCCGTCACGATCAGCAAGTATGACTAATAGTGACCGACTTGCAGCGGAGTGTCGTGACTGCTTACGGTGCGGAAACCAGAACGACCCCGACGCGGTGCAGACAACACCAGGCCGGGGTCTCACCCCAAGATCGTTAGGAGACGATCTCGTGGCTGTTCAGCACCTTAGCCCTGCCCTGCGCGCCCCCGCATCCTCGCGCCCGTACCCGATGGCCAATCCCGGCTACGGCAAGCGATCCGCTCCGGACCAACAGCCTCGCTGCAGCGCTGACTTCATGCTGCTGCCTCTGCGCGAGCGGAACATCGCCGGGTTCATCGACCAGCTGCCCGACGGCGCGGCCATGGACGTCAAGGGGCTGGCCAAGCAGCTGCCGCTCTACGGTCAGCAGGCGGTCGGCTCGGCCCTCAAAGCCCTGTCCGTCGCCGGGTATCTGCGCCGTGTGCGGTGCCTGGTGACCGGCGAGGGCGGGCAAGTGCGCTGGGTCTTCCGTACGTTCTGGTCCCGCACCGCGCGCGACAACGAGTGGTGGGGTGCGCTGATGGCTGCGGAGGTTCGGCGGGCAGCCGTGCCCGAGCCTGTGCCGGTCGCTGCCCCTGCCGCCCCGGTCGTGCCCGAGCAGAGGGCGCAGGAACCGGAGCCGGTCGCAGAAGGGCACTCACCCGCGTACGCGGCCTTGGCGCAGCTCGGCCGCGTTGATGCCCGGCTGGCGCTCTCCGCCGCCGACTGTGCGGTCCTGGAGCCGTTGGCCGCCGAGTGGTTCACGCGTGGAGTGGACGCCGACTACCTCGTCCGTGCGCTTGTCGCCGGGCTTCCCGCCGGGGTCGGCTCACCGGTCGGCCTCGTCCGCCGCCGCCTCACGGACAAGATCCCGCCCCAGGTGCCCACCGCGCCGGTGCCGCCCGCACCCGGTGCGCCGGTCCGGCGGGTGATGATGGAGTGCACCAAGTGTGGTGTACCCGGCCGCGCCGAGGCCCTTCCTGACGGCCTCTGCCGCGCCTGTCGGGAGCCCGGTCAGGGTGCGACGGATGACGCAGCTGAACTGCCCGCCGAACGGGACGTGCGTACGTACGTCGCCGGGCTGCGCGATCTGCTCAAGGCCCCCTGAACGCCTGCTCGTCCGGTCAGCGCCCGGCCGCGAACGCGGCGAAGGCCGACCAGGCGGTGGGGGCGACGGTGAAGGTGGGGCCCTCGGGGTCCTTGGAGTCGCGGACGTGGATGGCGGTGGGGTGCGTGGAGACTTCGAGGCACTCGCCGCCTTCGCTGCCGCTGTAGCTGGACTTGCGCCAGTTGTAGGCGACTTCAAGGCAATTACCGCCGTCGCTGCCGCTGTAACTGGACTTGAACCACGTCAGTGCGGTGCTCATCAGTCTCCTAGCATCCGATCCAGCAGGCCCGTGGTGTCCTCAGCGTTCAGGGCTTGCGTCCGCAGCATCGCATATCTCTGAGACAGGATACTGACCTCGTCAGGATCGGAAATGAGCTGACTGCCACGCTGGGTCTCGGCGTACCCGAGGTGCTGGTGATCCGGCGTCTCGAGAAGCACGAATGGGCCGTCAAGCGCGGCGTGCGACTGCCGCCCGACGGGCATGACCTGAATAGTGATGCCAGGCAGGGTCGAGCACTGCCGAAGATGGTGCACCGCGTTCCTCCTGACCTCGCTGCCACCGAGCCTGTCCAGCAATACCGCCTCGGCAATGATGAAGCTGACAGACGGTGGAATGCTGCTGCGGAGGATGCTCTGCCGTGCCAATCGCGTGGCTACCTGGGTGTCGATCTCGTCCTCGGAGAACGCGGGGACTCGGCTGCCGAAGACCGCGCGGGCATAGTCCTCCCTCTGGAGCAGGCCGGGCAGGACTTGGTTCTCGTAGAAGGAAAGAGCGAGGGCTTCACGCTCCAGGTCGATGAACGTCTCCGCCCACGCCGGGATCAGGTCCACCTCCGGCATGTTGGCCACCGCCGTCTCCAGCGCCCCCTTCGTGTCCAGCAGCACGTCCAGGCGCCGGGCGAGGTCGGGGAGCAGCGCGCGGCGGCCCTGTTCGATGGAGGCGATCGTCTCCACCTGTACTGCTGCCCGGTCCGCGAGCTGGGCCTGGGTCAGGTCCGCCGTGACGCGGAACAGGCCGACCAGCTTGCCGACGAGCTTCATGGCGGACGCGTTCCTGCGCTGCCGATTCCTGGGGTGCATATGGTGCGGCCTCCCCGCCCTGGTGCGTACTTCATGCTTCGGCGGCCCGTACAAGGGATCTGTACGTGCTCACCCACTGCTGAACAATAGGCACAGAGAGTGATGCTCGTCTCATGAACGAGACGATGCAACCCTCGCTGCTCCGTGAGCGCTTCTGCCGGCGTGAACGCCGCTCGGTCGCTGCGGTACGGGAGTTCACGCGCGAGGCCGTGACCGACTGGAATTTCGGGGCGCGGCTCGACGACGTGCTGGTGTGTGTGAGTGAGCTGGCGACCAACGCGCTGCTGCACGGTGTGCCGCCGGGGCGCGGCTATCTGGTCCGGCTGAGGCTGGAGGCGGAGGGATGCGCGCTGTCCGTGGAGGTGCACGACAGCGGGGGTGGGGTGCCTGCGGTGCGGCGGCCGGACGGTGAGTCGGGGCGTGGGCTGCTGCTCGTCGACGCGCTCGCCGATCGGTGGGGCGTGGGAGAGCGGGACCCGGGAAAGTTTGTGTGGTGTGCGTTCACGCAGGCCTGACGGTTCAGGACACCAGGCCCTGGCGGTAGGCGTAGACGACGGCCTGGACGCGGTCGCGGAGCCCGAGCTTGGTGAGGATGCGCGAGACGAAGGTCTTGACCGTCTCCCGGCTGATCACGAGGGACGCGGCGATCTCGTTGTTGGAGAGGCCGTCCGCGATGAGGCGCAGGACCTCCAGCTCACGGGGGGTCAGAGGGATGCCGGGGCTCTTGTCCTCGGTGGGCCGGATCCGGGCGGCGTACCGGCCGACCAGCTGGCGGGTCACCTCGGGGTCCAGGAGCGCCGCGCCGGCGGCGACGGTCCTGATGCCGTGGAGAAGCCGGTCCGGCGGGGCGTCCTTGAGGAGGAAGCCGCTGGCGCCGGCGCGCAGCGCCTCGTAGACGTACTCGTCGAGGTTGAACGTGGTCACCACGAGCACCTTGACGGGGTGGGCCACTCCGGCGCCGGCCAGCAGACGGGTGGCCGCGATGCCGTCGAGCACCGGCATGCGGATGTCCATCACCACGACGTCCGGGCGGACCTTCGCGGCGAGGTCGACCGCGGTCTGTCCGTCCCCGCACTCGCCCGCGACCTCGAGGTCGGGCTGCGCGTCGATGATCGTCGACAGCCCGGTGCGGATCAGCACCTGGTCGTCGCAGATCAGGACACGGATCGGCGCGGTCACGAGGGGCTCCCGGAGGGTATGCGGACCTGGACGGTGAAGCCGCCGTCCTTCTGCTTCTCCGCGCTGAAGTCGCCGCCGAGGACCTCGACCCGTTCGCGGAGACCGGCCAGGCCGCGCCCGCTCCCGGAGAGTCCGGCCGACCGCGAGCCGGAGCCGTCCGTGCCGACCTCCACGGTGATCTCCCTCTCGCCATGGCGCACCCTGACCGAAGTGCGGCTGCCATGAGCGTACTTGAGGGCGTTCGTCAGGGATTCCTGCACCACCCGGTAGGCCACGAGGTCGGCGCTGCCGGCCGACTCCGCCGGTGTGCCCTCTTCGGTGAACTCCACGGGCTGTCCGGCCTGCCGGGTCTGTTCGACGAGTGTGAGGAGCCGGTCGGCGGGCGGTGTCCTGGGCTCGGTGCCGTGATCGGGGTTGAGCAGGTCGAGCAGGTGCCGCAGGTCCGTGATGGCCCGGCGCCCGGTGTCGGTGACGGCGGTCAGGCTCTGGTCGAGGCGGTCGGGTACGGCGGTCAGATAGCGGGCGGCCTCGGCCTGTACGACCATCGCCGTCACGTGGTGGGTCACCACGTCGTGGAGTTCGCGGGCGATGCGGGCGCGTTCGGCGGCGCGGGTGTCCTCGGCGACGCGGCGGCGGTACTCGGCCTCCAGGGCCCGGGTGTGACGGACCCATGCCCCGACACCCCAGGTGAGCGCCACGGCAAGGTAGAACGTCACGAACTCGCTCGGTGGTTCGCCCGGTCCGATCCGGTGGAGCGCGACCGCCAGTGGTACGTACGCCACGGAGACGGCGATCGCGGTGGTACGCCTGTGGTGTTCCAGGTGGGAAGCCACGCCCATCAGCGCGATGGGCAGTGCGATGCCCGCGAGCGAGTGGTAGCCGCGGAGCTGGTCGACGGCGAAGCCGGCCGCCACCAGGGCGAAGCAGAGGACGGGCCACCGGCGGCGACCGGCGAGCGGGAGGCACTGGAGGGCGATCGCCGCGAGGGCCAGGGAGTCGAAGGGGCGGGTCGGCAGGCCGCCGAGCTCCGTCCCGTTGTCGTGGTACACCAGCGAGGCGGCGAACAGGACCGTCGCGAGTGGGGCGTACCAGACTGTGGCACCTGACCGGCGCCACAGTTCCTGGATCCGCGAACGTCCGATCATCGGGGAAGTGTAGTGGTGGCGGCGACCCGGTCGGCGCGCCGACGGGGCACCAGGTTGCCGCGCTTGCGGGCCAGCCACATGAATCCGATCGTCGCCAGCACGCCGAACAGCACCGCGTACACGCTGCCTTCCGGCCCGAAGTCGCCGCCGGTGACCCACGTCGGGCCCGACGTCATGGTGTCCAGCAGCCCTTGCGGGGTGTCGTTGCCGGAGACCTCGGTGCTGAAGATGCCGGCTGCCGCGAAGTTCCAGCCGAAGTGCAGGCCGATCGGCAACCACAGGGTGCGGGTCGCGGCGTAGGCGGCGGCGAGCATGCCACCGGCCTCGATCGCGATGGCGAGGGCGCCCCACAGGCTGGCGTGGGGGTTCAGCAGGTGCGAGGCGCCGAACACGACCGCGGTCAGCGTCAGCGCGATCCAGGTGCCGGTGTACTCCTCGATGATGCGGAACAGGACGCCGCGGAAGAGCAGTTCCTCCGTCACGGCGGCGGCCGACATGAAGCCGACCAGCCCCAGGGCGCCGGTGACCGAGCCCAGACCGTTGATCTCGTAGTGCGCGTTGACGTAGATGTTCGTGATGACGGCGCCGAACATGGCGACGCCGATCAGCATGCCCCGGCCGACCGCGGACCCGGCCCCCTTGCGGGCCACTTCGGTGGACGGGCGGTGCTCGGTCTTCCGCACCACCCATCCGTAGACGAATACGGCGAGCACGGAGGTCAGGAGTCCCAGGACGAGCTGGATCCAGGGGTTGCCCTCCAGGGCGGCGACAGTCAAACCGCCGATCATGGTGACCACCACGACGGCCAACAACTGCCAGACGAACCTCATGAACGCTCCTTCTCCGGGTCCGCGGCAGGGGTGCCGCGACGCCTCGAACGCTACGGAGGCGGCGTCCGGGAATCGTCACCTCACGGTGGACACCTGGCCGTAGCTCGCGTGGGGGACAGATGGCCGGTGGGCCGGTTCAATTCGGTTGTGGGTGGCTCCGGTTACGGAGGTGATCACCGGGATGTCCTCGCGCGGGAAGCTCCGTCCGACGTCCCCCGAACTGGCTCCGGCCTGGGAGTGCCTCGACGGAGGCGACGTCCCGGGAGCGCTGCGCGCGCTGCGGCAGGTCTCCGCGGCGCCGCTGGGGGAGGTGGCGGTCGTGGCTCCGTGGGGGAGGTCCTCCGGCTGGGCGACGACGGCTCGGCGGTGCGTGGGGAGGCCGACGCGAGGCCGGAGGCGGAGATTGCCGCCGAGATCGTGGGCGCCGACCCGACACCGGACGCCGGTGGACGGGGAGACGCCCGCCGACCCCGTCGACAAGCTCACGGACTCCGTCTCGGCCGCACGGGGCACCTGGCTCCGGGGCGACCGGGACCGGCTGACGTCGTCGGGACCGGTGGCGAGTTCACGTTTCCTCTGACGCGGCCGGGAGTCCGGCGCCCGGTGGTCCGGGCACCGGGGTGGGCGCCTACGCGTCGGCCCCGTACGTTCCGTACCGCGGGAGGCCCGTCGACTCGTAGACGAGCACCGTGATCCCGCCGGGTGTCGTCTCGCTGCGCAGCAGGCGCAGGCCGGCCGGGGTGCCGCCGTCCGGGAACAGGCGGCGTCCGCTGCCCACGACCACCGGAGCGATCGCGAGACGCAGCTCGTCGACCAGGCCGGCCGCCAGCAGGGACTGGCCGAGCCGGGCGCTGCCGTGGATCTGGAGCTCGCGGCCGGGGAGCCGCTTCAGCTCGGAGACCTGGGCGGGGACGTCGCCGGACAGGATCGTCGTCGGCTCCCAGCCCGCCTCGGTCAGGCTCCGGGAGGCGACGTACTTCGGCGAGCCGTTCAGGAGGGCGGCATTCGGGTGGTCGGTCATCGTGGGCCAGTCGCGGGCGAAGTTCTCGTACGTACGACGGCCGAACAGGAACGCGTCCGCCTCGCTGAGCCAGCCGGTGGCCACCCGGTCGAAGGCCTCGTCCAGGTGCGGTACGAACCAGCCGCCCCGGGTGAACCCGTCGCTGGTGTCCTCGTCCGGGGAACCAGGTCCCTGGGAGACGCCGTCCAGTGACAGGAACTCCTGCAGTACCAATCTCATCGCGCACCGTTTCTCTCTCGGGCGGGGAGACATCTTCCCGCCCCCGTCAGACTCCGTGTGGTGCCGGGACTCATCGGTCACCCCGCGGCGGGTTCACGGAGTGCCGTCCCGGAAGCGGGGTACCGCCTGGGGCGGCCCGGATCGTCAGCGCTCTTCCGCGAGGCGCTTCAGCGTCGCGAGGTCGGCCGATACGGCGGCGGCGTCGCGCTCGAACTCCTCGGTGCTCACGCCCTGTCGGCGGCGCAGGGTGAACACCACCTCGCACCCGGGGCCGTCGGCGATCACCCGGACCGGGTTGTGGACGGTCTCGCCCGACGGCAGGGTCACGTCGTGGTCGAGTACGCCGAAGTCGTTCCTGGGTGCGAAGGCGACCACGACCCGCCCCATAGGTGAGTCGGCGATCCACCGTCCGTCGATCTCCTCGATCGACCTGCCCAGGCCCGCCGCCCACTCCGGCAGGTGGGAGGGGTCCGACGTGTAGGCGTAGACCTCCCCGGCGGGGCGGTCGATACGGATGCCGAGGTGGCGGGATTCGGTATCGGAAGGGATCATGGCGGCGACGCTAGCCGACCACCGGTGTCATCGACTTGAACGAATCGGTCAGCCGCGTCACGGCCAGTCGACCAGGGCCATGAACGCCACGACGGCGACGGCGACGACGCCGGGAGCGGCCATGCACAGCAGTACCCGGGTCGCCGCGTGACGCTGCTGCCAGGGCAGGGCCCAGCTCGCCACGAGGAGGGCCAGGGCCAGGACGAGTCCGGTGCAGAGGACGGCCCATCCCACGTTCCACGAGTCGGTGAAGAGGTCCGCCCGCGCGCCGTTGCAGGAGTCGCACGCCATGGGTGAGAGGCCGCCGAAGAACAGGGCGAGTACCGCTGCGGGCACCGTGACGAGCGTGGAGATCAGCGGCCCGGACCAGGCGTGCGGGGCGCGGGGATTCAGGAGGTCGTCCGACATGCGGCAGAGTCAACTCCGGTTCGCACGGCGGCACATGAGTGGGCGTACTCAGAAGAGGCACCGGTTCGGGGGGCAGCCCCAGGGGGAGCCCGGGGGCCCGCCGCACTGTGGATCCGCGTACCTCTTGTGAGGCTGAACGGGCAGGTATCCGTACCCACCCGGGAGCACCCCTCCGGCCGTCCGGCCTCGGTCCCGCCGACAAGCTGTACACCCTCGCCACTCCTGGGGACGTCGCCGACGAGCTGGCACGGCGGCCGGGTGCGACGGCGAAACCCTCCGGCACGGCGTGGTCGCGTACCGACTGGGTGCCGGAAGCCCCGGTCCGGCTGTACACGGCCGGCTGGGGCAAGCAGGCCGTCACCGCCAACACCGAGCACTGCCGGGCGGCCCTGCGGCGGAACGGCGTGGACGCCCCGGTGGTCGACCTCGGCGCGGTCGACCAGCAGGGGGCCCGTCACCTGGGGGCCGACGTCGCGGCCACATCGGCGATCGTCCGCTGGTTCGGGGAGCTGCGCACGCGCTGTCCCGGGGGCCGGGAGTCAGCTCCGGGCGGCGTAGGCGGCGAAGGCCGACCAGGTGGTGGGGGTGACGGCGAAGGCGGGGCCTTCGTGTCCAGGATCTCGTCCACGCTGCGGGCCAGGTCGGGCAGGAGAAAGCGGCGGCCCTGTTCGATGGAGGCGATCGTCTCCGCCTGGACGGAGGCTCGTTCCGTCAACTGGACCTGGGTCAGGCCTGCCGCGTTGCGGAACAGGCCGGCCAACTTGCCGACGAGCTTCATGGCGGACGCGTTCTTGCGCTGCCGCTTCTTGGGGTGCATAGGCTCGGAACTCCCCGCCTTCGTACGTGCTTCACGCATGCGCGACCCGTACAGGTCAGGTGTACGTGCTCGCTCACCGCGGACGCGGAGGTAGCCTGCGTGCTCATGATGCGTGCGTGGATACTGCCGATCGTGCTGGTGCTCTGCGGATCGTCCGTGGCGAGCGGGCTGTTCGCTCAGGGAAGCCCCGGTCGAGCCACGGCATTCCTGGTGGGGTTCGTGCTTCTCGCGGGTGTGAACTCACCTCTGTTCTTCCCGAAGTCCATCGGCGCGCTGGAGGCTCAGCGACGTAGCGCGGTCGATGGCAAGCCGGTCGTCTACTGGCGGGCGGGCTGCACGTACTGCATGCGGTTGCGTTTCCGGCTGGGCCGCAGGGCTCGGCAGGCGCACTGGGTCGACATCTGGCGGGACCCGGCCGGTGCGGCGGCGGTGAGAGAGGTCAACGACGGCAACGAGACCGTGCCGACCGTCTTCGTGGCGGGCCGGCCGCATGTCAACCCCGGGCATGCGTGGGTGCGCGAACAGCTCTCCTCCAGCAGGTAGGACGGGCGGCACACGAAGAGGCCCCTCCCGTCGGTAGACGCACGGACGATCGGGCGTGGCACCGGCCTTCCGGTGCCACGCCCGACGCGTGGGTCAGTACACGAACCGTCAGTACATGAGAGCGTCATCCATCTCGGTCTGCCAGTACGTGACGGCCAGCGTGCTGTCGACGTAGACCTCCTCGCCCAGCGGCACGCTCACGGTGCCGCCCGCCGAGCCCGCGTCCACGTTCTGGAAGCCGACCTCCAGGTCGGTGGTGGAGTAGCCGTCGGTGCCGCTGCCGTCGGCCGACGAGGTCACGATGCCGGCGTAGGCGGACTGGCCGGGGGACAGGGTGACGACGGCCTGGGGCTGGCTCTCCTCGATGACCGGCGGGACGGACTGCGCCTCGCCGAAGCGCAGGGTCGGGTAGTAGTACGCGTTGCAGGCCGTCGAACCGGTGTTGGTCACCGTGAGCAGCATGTGGTTGACGGGGCGCGGGACGCTCGTGATCGCGAGCTCGGTGTTCGTGTCGGTGCAGGCGTCGCTGACCTGCTTCTGCTGCTTCTGCTGCTTCGATGCAGGCTTCGCAGTGGTGGAACCGGAATCCTTGGCGGTGTCCGCTCCGGAACCGGCGGTACCAGCGGTGCCGGTGTCTTCGGCCGTCTCCTTGCCCGTGTCGGAGGCCGGCGCCTGGGCGGCCGCGGCCTCCGCGTCGAACGCCGCCGGGGCCGGCTCACCGCTCTGGCAGGCGGTGAGGGACAGGGCGGCGATCAGCGCGGCGGTGCCGAGGACGGAGGTGCGGGCGGCGCGGCGGAAGCGAAGGTTACGCATGAGAGGTTCTCCCCGTGAGAAGTGGTCGGTGCCCGGGGCGCCGTTTGGCGCCCTGCGGTGCGGGCGGGTGTACTGGTCGCTGACGTGTGATCAGAGGTGCTACAGGAGGGTGATGACGACTGCGATGCAGACGATCAGCACTCCCGTGGCGACCGCGTCGGTCAGGCTGAGTTCAGGTCGAGTAGGCACGGCGGCTCCCGGGACGGGTAAGAGTGGGATGTACGAGTCGCGGGGAATCGCCGCGGTGTGTTCACAACCTTTCCGGACCTGGATTTCCGTGGCAACGGCTGCCGGGGCATGCGGGACGCTGGAACGCTCATATGCCCTCTGACCTGCACGAATATCACCTGCCTGGGACGCCGTTCCGGGAAGGAACAGAAGGGAACGGTCGGGGTGGGTACAGAGATCCAGGACTTCGCGGCGCTGTTGAGGGGGCTGAAGGAGCGATCCGGTCTCAGCTACGGGGCGCTCGCCCAGAAGCTGCACATGAGCACCTCGACCGTGCACCGCTACTGCAACGGTGAGGCCGTTCCCCACGACTACGCACCCGTCGAGCGTTTCGCGCGGGTGTGCCGGGCGTCGTCCGACGAGTTGATGGCCCTGCACCGCAAGTGGATTCTGGCCGACGAGGCGAAGAGGCGGGCGGCGCGGAAGCCGGAGGCGGGTCAGGCGGTCGCCGCCCCTGATCCAGCCGCGCCTGAAGCGCCCGAAGCGCCGGCCGCACCGGAAGCGCCGGGCGCCCCTGAAACCCCTGCCCTGCCCCCCGCGCCCGAGCAGACCGAAGCGGAAGCGCCTGCACGAGCAGAAGCGGAGCCCCCGGAAGGGAATGGAGCGGACTCGGCGACGGGCCCTGCGACGGGGCCCGTCACGGAGGACGTGACTCCCGAGGAGTCCCGGTCAGGTGTCGTTCCGCCTCCCCGCCGCCGTATCACCAGGCGGCTGCGCGTCCTGCTCACCGCCGTGGCCGTGGTAACCCTCACCGTGCCCGCGGCCCTCGCCGTACATGTCCTCGGCGACGACGGGCCGGCTGACGGCGACGGGCGGACGGACGCGGCACCCAGTCACGCGCAGGCTGTTCCCAGCGGCCGTGTGAGCGGGCACGACACCGTGAAGCCGAACAGGAGGGCCAGTGCCAGTGCTTCGGCATCGGCGTCGGCCGGGGCTTCGGCGTCGGCGGGGAGCGGCTCCACCGCCAAGCCCTCGCCGTCCGCCAAGGGGCCGGTGAGCGGCAGCGCCGTGCCCGTGAGCGCGACCATCAGTTCATACAACTGGGAATCGCCCTGCGGGCAGTACTACCTGCTCCACCAGGACCCGGACGACGTCCCGAAGCCCCCGGACCCGCAGGACTCGCGGAGCTGGGCGCGGGCGCGCGGCGGGGTGGACGGCGGAGACCTGAAGCTGGAAGTCACCGTCCAGGGCCTTTCGTCGGAGGCCGTCGTGCTGAAGGAACTGAACGTCCGGATCGTAGGCCGGAACCCGGCCCTCGACTGGAGCGCGTACTCGATGGGTGAGGGGTGCGGGAGCGGAATCACCCCGCAGTCCTTCGCGATCGACCTCGACGACGGCTTGCCCCTGGCGAAGCCCGTCGCCGGGAAGCAGGGCGACACGGTGATCCCGGCGACTTCATTCCCGTACCAGGTGAGTTCCACGGACGTGGAGGTGTTCCGCATCGACGCTCACGTGGAGGAACACGACGTGGCCTGGTACCTGGAACTGCAGTGGACCAGCGGCGGGCAGAGCGGGGTGCTGCGCATCGACGACGGGGGCCGGCCGTTCCGTACGAGCAGCCTCTCCGCCCGGCCGTCGTACTCCTATCAGTGGGACACGGCGCAGTGGGAGCTGCGGGAGCAGTGACGGAGGGGACGACGCGGCGGCCCGTCCGTTCGCCGGGCACACGCGGCGTGCTGCTTCGAGCCGTCCGGTATCGGACTTTTGGGTGTCTCACCCACAGGTCGCCGGTGGTTGAGCTGGCCGAAAAATGCTGGACGGCGTGAAGTGTTGATGCGTTAAAGGGTGAGCGTCTCCGCCATATTGATGCCCCATCTTTTCCAAATCTGCGCATTCGGCTGTGATGGGCGGTGAATGGCGCACCATCTACCACGACGGTTTCCGCGAGTACGGGATTCGCGCCAAATTCGGGTCATGAGCTGACTGCGCAGTCAGTCATATTTTCTTGCCTGGCTTGATGGTTAGCATGAGCCAGTACTCGGTTGGAAGATCACCGTCCCCTTCGGCGACGGCCTTCACGACCTGCGGCCGTCGTGTGTCGGCCGTCCTGTTTCTCCTGTTTGACACAGACCGAGGGACCGCGGAATGCCAGTGCCTGCACCGCCCAGCCAGCACCGATCGCCGAGAGTGCCGCACACCTCGTCGGCCGTCCCCTGGGCCGCGTTGGCGGTGAGTGCCGTGGCCGCCGGCGTGGCGATCGCGCTGGCACCCTCCGACGCCCGTACCTGGGCGCTGGTCGTGGCCGCTGCCGCCTGGGTGTGCATCGCGGTCGCCGTCCTTGCCGCCCGCCGGCTCGTCCAGCGTGCGGCGCGCGCGGTCGCCGCGCAGGAGACGGAGAACGCCGGGCTCAAGACGCAGGCGGCGCGGCTGTCGGCCGAGTGCGCGCACCTGATCAACGTGACGCTTCCGGCCGTGGCCAAGCGGCTGCAGGACGGCACGAGCGCCACCGACGCGCTCGGCAGCGCCCCGGTGCCGGCGGACCCGCAGCTGCGCCGGCTCGCGTACACCTTCGCCACCGCCCTCGAGGAGGGCGCGCAGCAGGCCGCAGCCCTGGAGGGTGAGCGCCGGCAGGTCCAGCACGAGCTGGACCGGCTGACGGCCGACCTGGAACGGCTCGGGCAGGAGACGCTGCCCGCCGCGGTCGCCCAACTGCGTGAGGGCAGGTCCGCCGCCACGGTGCTGGCCGGACTCGACCTGCCGCGGCTGCCCGTGATCCACACCCCGGTCGAGACGTTCGTCCGCGAACTCGCCCTCAGCGAGCGGCGGGCCGCCGCGGCGCAGGGCGCCTCGGCCAAGGCGCTCGGCCGTGTGCAGGCCAAGGCCGTCAGCATGCTCGCCGACCTGCGGGAGATGCAGGAACGTCACGGCGAGGAGGTCTTCGGTGACCTGCTGAAGCTGGACCACAGCACCTCCCAGCTCGGCCTGATGACCGACCGGCTGGCGCTGCTCATGGGCGGCCGGTCCAGCCGTGCCTGGAACAAGCCGATCGTGATGGAGAGCATCCTCCGCGGCGCCGTCGGCCGCATCGCCGCCTACCAGCGAGTGCGGCTGCACTGCTCCACCACCGCCGCGATCGCCGGGTTCGCCGCCGAAGGCGTCATGCACCTGCTCGCCGAACTGATGGACAACGCCGCGAACTTCTCCCCGCCCATCGACGTGGTGAACGTCTACGTCGACCAGCGCAGCGCCGGCATCGTCGTCACCATCGAGGACAGCGGACTGAAGATGGCCGGTGCGGCGATGCGCCGCGCCGAGGACGCCGTCGCCGGCCGCATGACCGACCTCGCGTCACTGCAGGGCACCCGGCTGGGCCTCAGCGTGGTCGGCCGGCTCGCGTTGAAGCACGGCATCAGCGTCAACTACCGCCCCTCTTCGCACGGCGGTACCGGTGTCGTCGTCCTGCTGCCCCCGCAACTGCTCGCGCAGCAGCGTGACCCGGCACCGCGCGAGGCCACCCGCCGTCAGCCCGCCGTGGCCGTGGCCACGCCGGGCCCCGTCCCCGCGGCGCCCCCCATCCCCGCGGTGCCCCCCGCACCTGCGACCCCCGCCGCTCCGGTGCCCGCGACCGGCGGCGACCTCTACCCCGCCGTCGAGGAGCGTCCCGCCGTCATGCCGGAACTGCCCGTCCAGGGACAGGTACGGAAACCCGCCTCCTCCACGCCGAACGGACTGCCCGTCCGTCCTCCGGGGCGCACCATGGCCGAGGCCGAGCGTGAGCGTGAGCAGCGCCGGCTGGCGTCCGAGGCGGCGGATTCCGGCACGTCGCAGCAGCGCCAGGCACGCGACGCGGGTTCGCGGTTCGGCGCCTTCCACCGCGGACGCCAGTCCGGGAGCGGCACCAACGGCTCCGGTGTCCTGCCCGGGGCCGAACCGCCGGCCGCCCCGTAGGCCCGACCTGCTTACGCGGTGCGTCCGGGGTCCCGGACGCGCACTTCCCTGCTCGAGTTCGTGAGATTGGAGGAACGGGCCGGTGACCGGACAGCCGGGCACCACCGTCCCGTCACCCAGCATGCAGACCACCGACAACACCCTCACCTGGCTTCTGCGGAGCCTCGTGGAGCGCACACCCGGCACCCGGCACGCCCTGGTCCTGTCGCGGGACGGGTTGAAGCTGTGCTGGACCGAGCACCTGACACTCGACCGGGCCGACCAGCTGGCGGCGATCTGCTCCGGCATCCAGGCCCTCGCCCAGGGCGCGTCCATGGAATTCGGCGACGGCACCGGCGGCGTCCGTCACTCGATGACGGAGTTCCACGGCGGCCTGCTGTTCATCGTGGGCGCCGGTGAAGGGGCGCATCTCGCGGTCATCGCGGAGGAGGACGCCGACCCCGGAGTGGTGGGGCACCAGATGACGGAGCTGATCGAGCAGATCGGCGAGCACCTGCGGGCCGAGCCCCGGAAGTTCGTCCGGGAAAGTCCCGCCTCGTGATGCGCAAGCCCGTGGACACCGGCGCCCCCGACCGGCTCTACACGGTCACGGGCGGGCGGAGTCGCTCCGACGACTTCTTCGACCTGGTCACCCTCGTCGTCAGCGAGTGCCGCCCCACGCCCGGCATGCAGTCGGAGCACGCCCGGACGCTGGAGCTGTGCCAGCACCCGACGGCCGTGGTCGAGATCGCCGCGGAACTGAAACTGCCGATCACCGTGGTGCGGATCCTGCTCGGCGACCTCCTCGACATGGGCCGCATCACCGCCCGCCACCCTCCTGCGACCCGGTCCGCCGCCTCGCTCCCCGATACCGACCTTCTCAAGGAGGTGCT
Organism: Streptomyces sp. NPDC005794; assembly: GCF_042871445.1. Classification (NCBI taxonomy): domain Bacteria; kingdom Bacillati; phylum Actinomycetota; class Actinomycetes; order Kitasatosporales; family Streptomycetaceae; genus Streptomyces; species Streptomyces sp. NPDC005794. Next base: position 143,230 of record NZ_JBIAIN010000017.1, on the reverse strand, counting down.
CCATGGGCTCCGCAACCTCTGAACTGCCCTCCCACCGCACGCCCCTGGCCGACGCGGCGGAGACCGGCCTGAAGATCGTCGTCGTCGGCGGATTCGGCGTCGGCAAGACCACCCTGGTCCGTTCGGTGAGCGAGATCCGGCCGCTGAACACCGAGGAGGTGATGACGCAGGCAGGCGTCGGCGTCGACGAGACCGGCGGCGTCGAGACGAAGACGACCACGACGGTGGCGTTCGACTTCGGGCGGATCAGCCTCAACGAACGCATGGTGCTGTACTTGTTCGGCGCACCGGGCCAGGAACGCTTCTGGTTCCTGTGGGACCGGCTCTTCGACGGAACCCTGGGCGCGGTCGTCCTCGTGGACACGCGCCGGATGGACGACTCCTGGTACGCCATCGACCGGCTGGAGTACCACCGGACGCCGTTCGTGGTCGCGGTCAACCGCTTCGACGGCGACACCACCCGGCACTCCCTCGACGAGATCCGACAGGCACTCGCGCTCCCCGCGCACGTGCCGATGGTCGACTGCGACGCGCGGGTCAGGGACTCCGGCAAGGACGTGCTGATCACTCTCGTGGACCACCTCTACCAACTGGCCATGGCCCAGGAGGCGACACCGTGACCGACCCCGGATCCTCTGACGCGCACCCGGCTCCGCCGCCGGGCTGCCCCGCCCACGCCTCCGACGTGGTGCGCCTGGGAGGGCTCGAGTACCAGCAGACCCCGTCTCAGCTGTACCGCGCGCTGCGCCGTGAGCACGGCCCGGTCGCACCGGTGCTGCTCGACGGGGACATCCCGGCCTGGCTGGTGCTCGGCTACGCCGAGGTCATGTACGTGACCGACCACGACGAGCTGTTCGCCCGGGACTCCCGGCGCTGGCACCAGTGGGAGAACATCCCGGCGGACTGGCCGCTGATGCCGTTCGTCGGATATCAGCCGTCGGTGCTGTTCACCGAGGGCGCCGAGCACCGGCGGCGGGCCGAAGTGATCACCGAGGCGCTGGAGCACGTCGACCAGTTCGAGCTGGCCCGTGACTGCCAGCTGATCGCCGACGGGCTGATCGCCGACTTCGCGGGCAGCGGCAGGGCGGAGCTGATGTCCGGGTTCGCGCACGCCCTGCCGATGCGGGCCGTGGTGCAGATGTGCGGGATGCCCTCGTCGGGCGCCGACACCCAGCAGCTCGTCGATGACCTGCGGATCTCGCTGGACGCGGCGGAGGGCGACGACCCGGTGGCGGCGTACGCGCGTGTGGGCGAGCGGCTGCGGCAGCTGGTGGAGGACAAGCGGGCCAACCCCGGCCCGGACATCACCTCACACATGCTGCTGCATCCCGCGGGGCTGACGGACGAGGAGGTCATCCAGGACCTGACCTCGGTGATCGCCGCCGCACAGCAGCCCACGGCGAACTGGATATGCAACTCGCTGCGGCTGCTGCTGACGGACGAGCGGTTCGCCCTGAACGTGTCGGGCGGCCGGCTCAGCGTGGGCGAGGCGCTCAACGAGACGCTGTGGCTGGACACGCCGACACAGAACTTCATCGGGCGCTGGGCCGCGCGGGACACCCAGCTCGGCGGGCGGCAGATCCGGGCCGGTGACTGCCTGGTGCTGGGGCTGGCCGGAGCCAACACGGATCCGCAGATCTGGCCCGAATCGCACGTGGGTGCGGAGAACGCCGCGCACCTGTCGTTCAGCAACGGCGAGCACCGCTGCCCCTATCCGGCCCCGCTGCTGGCGGACGTGATGGCGCGGACGGCGGTCGAGACGCTGCTGGAGCGGCTGCCGGACCTGGTGCTGGCGGTGGAGCCGGAGGAGCTGGCCTGGCGTCCGTCGATCTGGATGCGAGGGCTGACAGCACTCCCTGTGCAGTTCACGCCGGTGGCGCAGTAGGCCGGGCACGTGGGCCCCGGGCGGGGTCTCACGTGCCTCGGGCCACGGCGCGGGTCAGGCGGCCACGGGGGTGAACCGCACCGGCAGGGACTGGGGCCCACGGGTGAAGACGCCCTGCTCGACGGGGTCGAAGCCGTCGGCGAGACGCATGTCGGGCATGGCGTCGAGCAGATGGTTGACGCCGGTCTCGACCTCGGCCTTGGCGAGCAGGGCGCCGACGCAGAAATGGCGGCCCAGCGCGAACGCGAGGTGGTCGGCGGCGGCCGAGAAGGCGGTCGTGGTGGTGAGGTCGTCGCGGAAGATGTCGAACCGGTCGGGGTCGAGGTAGCGGTTCTCGTCCCGGTTGGCCGCGCCGATCAGGCAGGTGACGGTGGCGCCGGCGGGGATGGTGCCGCTGCTGAGCGTCACCTCGGTCGCGGACTGCCGCATGATCATGTGGACGGGCGGGGTGTAGCGCAGGGTCTCGGCGAAGGCGCGCGGGACCAGGCTGCGGTCCGCGCGGACGGCGGCGAGCTGGTCGGGGTTGAGCAGCAGGTTCGTGAAGATGCCGGCGATCGCCTTGTCGGTGGTCTCGCCGCCGGCGGCGAGCAGCAGGCTGCAGAACGCCTTGATGTCCTCGTCGCTCATCCGTACGCCGTCGACCTCGGCGGCACACAGAGCGGACAGCAGGTCGTCGCCCGGGTTCTCACGGCGTGCGCGGATGATCGGCAGCATGTACTCGGCGAACTCGACGCGGGTCCGCTCTCCCGCCGAAGCCACCGCGGCGTCGCCCGAGAGATTGCCGAGGAAGGCGATGACGGCCGTGTACCAGTGGTGGAAGCGGGTGTGGTCGGCCTTGTCGAGGCCGAGCATGTCGGCGATCACGTTGACCGGGAAGCGGGTGGCGTAGTCGGCGACCAGTTCGGCGGAGCCGGTGTGCCGGAAGGTGTCGACGAGCTCGCGCGAGTTGCGCTCGATGACCGGCATGAACTTCTCCTGCAGGTCGCTGCCGCGGAAGGCGGGGGCGACGAGGGCGCGGCGCACGGCGTGATCGCGGCCACTGAGCTGGAGAATCGTTTTTCCGTGGACGGGTTCGAGCTGCCAGTCGTAGTTGTCGGTGGTGAACTCGCTGCCCTTGTCCTTGAAGACGCGCTCGACGTCCTCGTAACGCGAGATGATGTAGCTCTGGGTGGCTTCGTGCCACGCAAGGGGCGTGGTGTCGCGCATCGCACGGTAGGCCGCATAGGGATCCGCTGCGAACTCGGGCGAAAGAATATCGGGCACGTGCTGCGCGGTGGACATGGGTCTCCCTCGGATCAACAGCTGACCTACCGCACCAGGCTATTGATCAACCCCCGGACAGAACAGCCCCGCCGAAACGCCGATTGGCCGAAAACCGCCGTTTCGTCTCACCACACGACCGAGTCGCGGACGGCCCCGCATCCCACCGGTGAGGTGCGATGCGGGGCCGTCCGCCGTACGTGGAGAGGGGGTCAGAGACGCTCGGGCGTCCTGATGCCGAGCAGCTTCATGCCCTGGTGCAGGGTGCGGGCGGTGAGCTCGACGAGGAACAGCCGATTCTCGACCACCTCCGGCGCATTCTCGTCGCTGAGCACCTGACACTGGTCGTAGAACGTGGTGAGGTGCGAGGCCAGCTGGTAGAGGTACGCGGCCAGCTTGTGCGGCTCGTACCCCTCGGCGACCTCGGCCAGGACCTCGCCGAACTGGTCCAGGTGCAGTCCCATCGCGCGCTCGGCCGGGGCCAGCTCCAGCTCCGGGTGCGCGGCGGGCTTCGCGTCGCCCGCGTTGCGCATGATCGACCGGATCCGGGCGTACGCGTACTGGAGGTAGACCGACGTGTCGCCGTGCAGCGCCACCATCTGGTCCAGGTCGAACTTGTAGTCCCGCACGGCGGAGGTCGACAGGTCCGCGTACTTCACGGCACCGACACCGACGTACCGGCCGTTCTCGACGATCTCGTCCTCGGACAGGCCCACCTTCTCGGCCTTCCCCCGGACCACAGCGGTCGCCCGGGCGACCGCCTCGTCGAGGAGGTCCTCCAGCCGGACCGTGGTGCCCTCACGGGTCTTGAACGGCTTGCCGTCCTTGCCGAGGACCGTGCCGAAGGCCAGCTGGTGCGCCTTGACGTCCTCGTTCAGCCATCCGGCGCGGCGGGCCGTCTCGAAGACCATCTTGAAGTGCAGGGACTGCCGGGCGTCCACGACGTACAGCAGGGTGTCGGCCTTGAGGCTCTGGACACGGTCCCGGATCGCGGAGAGGTCGGTCGCCGCGTAGCCGTAGCCGCCGTTCGTCTTCTTGACGATCAGCGGGACCGGGTTGCCGTCCGGCCCCTTCACGTCGTCGAAGAACACGCACAGCGCGCCCTCGGAGCGGACGGCGACGCCCGTCTCCTCCAGGATCCGGCAGGTCTCCTCGAGCATGTCGTTGTATCCGGACTCGCCGACGATGTCGGGGTCGTCGATCTCCATGTCGAGCTTGTCGAAGACGGAGTAGAAGTAGATCTTCGACTCGTCGACGAAGCGCTGCCAGTGCGCCAGCGTCTCCGGGTCACCGGCCTGGAGAGCCACCACCCGGTCGCGGGAGCGTGCCTTGAACTCCTCGTCGGAGTCGAACAGGACCCGCGACGCCTTGTAGACGCGGTTCAGCGACGACATCGCCGCCTCGCCGTCCGCGTCGCCACCCTCGTGCTTCAGCTCGTCCGGGTGCTCGAAGAGGTACTGGATGAGCATGCCGAACTGGGTGCCCCAGTCGCCGATGTGGTGGCGCCGGACGACGTTCTCGCCGGTGAACTCGAGGATCTGGACCATCGCGTCACCGATGACCGCCGACCGCAGATGGCCGACGTGCATCTCCTTGGCCACGTTCGGCTGGGCGTAGTCGATCACGGTCGTGCCGGGGGCGGCCTTCGGCGGGACACCGAGCCGGTCGACGTCGGCGGCCCGCGCGGCGAGCGTGCTGATGATCGCCCGGTCGGTGAGCGTGACGTTGAGGAAGCCGGGTCCGGACACCTCGATGTCCTTGATCAGGTCACCCGCAGGAAGGGCCGCCGTGACCTTGGAGGCCAGCTCACGCGGGTTGCCCTTGAGCTTCTTGGCGAGGGCCAGGATGCCGTTGGCCTGGAAGTCGGCCCGGTCGCTTCGGCGCAGCAGCGGGTCCGCGGTGCCGGCCTCCGGCAGAGCTGCCGTCAGGGCGTCCGCCAGCTGCTGCTGGAGCGTGGAAGCGAGGGAAGGGACCGAGGCCATGAGCCGGCTGCCGTTTCGGTAGAGGACGAGGGATCACCCCAGTATCCCACGGGGCGTAAAGCCGTTTTCGCGCTGCGGGTGGTACCTGGGAGAATGGGTGCGCCCCTCGTGGGCGTCCCCTACGAGTCCTACACGAGAGAAGGACGTGCCGACCGTGGCTTCGAGTCAGAGCAGCACCGAGACCGACTGGGTCTCCCGCTTCGCGGACGATGTCATCGCCGAATCGGAGCGACGTGCGCCTGGCAAACCGGTCGTCGTCGCCTCCGGCCTCTCCCCGTCGGGCCCGATCCACCTGGGCAACCTCCGCGAGGTCATGACCCCGCACCTGGTCGCCGACGAGATCCGCCGCCGCGGGTACACCGTGCGGCACCTGATCTCCTGGGACGACTACGACCGCTACCGCAAGGTGCCGAACGGCGTCGAGGGCGTCGACGACACCTGGCAGGAGCACATCGGCAAGCCGCTGACCTCGGTGCCCGCCCCGGCCGGGTCGGCGTACCCGAGCTGGGCCGAGCACTTCAAGGCCGCGATGACCCAGGCCCTGGACGAGCTCGGCGTCGAGTACGACGGCATCAGCCAGACGGAGCAGTATCTGGCGGGCACCTATCGCGAGCAGATCCTGCACGCGATGAGGCACCGGGCCGACATCGACGCCGTCCTGGACCGCTACCGCACCAAGAAGGACGGTGCGGCGGGCGGCAGGAAGCCGCAGCAGAAGAAGGTCGACGAGGCCGAGCTGGAGGCCGCCGAGGGCTCCGGCGCGGCGAGCGAGGACGACGGCAGCTCCAACGCGGCCGGCTACTTCCCGTACAAGCCCTACTGCGGCAACTGCGCGAAGGACCTCACCGTCGTCACCTCCTACGACGACGCCACGACCGAGCTGAACTACACCTGCTCGGCCTGCGACTTCGCCGAGACGGTCCGGCTCAACGAGTTCAACCGCGGCAAGCTGGTCTGGAAGGTCGACTGGCCCATGCGCTGGGCCTACGAAGGCGTGATCTTCGAGCCCAGCGGCGTCGACCACTCGTCGCCGGGCTCCTCCTTCGTCGTCGGCGGGCAGATCGTCCGCGAGATCTTCGACGGGGTGCAGCCCATCGGCCCGATGTACGCCTTCGTCGGGATCTCCGGCATGGCGAAGATGTCCTCCAGCAAGGGCGGCGTGCCGACCCCCGCCGACGCGCTGAAGATCATGGAGGCGCCGCTGCTGCGCTGGCTGTACGCGCGCCGCAAGCCGAACCAGTCCTTCAAGATCGCCTTCGACCAGGAGATCCAGCGGCTCTACGACGAGTGGGACTCGCTGGCCCGCAAGGTCGCCGACGGCACGGTGCTGCCCGCCGACGCCGCCGCGTACTCCCGTGCCGTCGGCACCGCCGCCGGGGAGCTGCCCAGCACCCCGCGCCCGCTGCCGTACCGCACGCTCGCCTCGGTCGCCGACATCACCGCCGGTGCGGAGGACCAGACGCTGCGCATCCTCAGCGAGCTGGACCCGGAGAACCCGCTGACCTCGCTCGACGAGGCCCGGCCCCGGCTGGACCGCGCCGAGAACTGGATCACCACCCAGGTCCCGGCCGAGGCCCGCACCATCGTCCGCGACGAGCCGGACAAGGAACTGCTCGGCTCCCTGGACGAGCAGGGCCGCGAGTCGCTGCGGCTCCTGCTCGAAGGGCTCGACTCGCACTGGTCGCTGGACGGGCTGACCACGCTCGTCTACGGCGTACCGAAGGTGCTGGAGGGCCTGGAGCCCGACGCCAAGCCGACGCCCGAGCTGAAGGTGGCCCAGCGCTCCTTCTTCGCGCTGCTGTACCGGCTGCTCGTCGGCCGGGACACCGGGCCGCGCCTGCCCACGCTGCTCCTGGCGGTCGGGGCGGACCGGGTACGGACGCTGCTCGGGGCGTGACACCGGTGAAGTGAGGACGGGCGGGCCGCTCAGCGGCCCGCCCGTTTCTCTGTCCGCTCCCGCCTCTACGCGATGTGGTCGGCGGCCATCTCGTTGTCGAAGCGCTGCTTGAAGCCGGGCAGCAGCCGACGGAGCAGGGCGGCGCTGCGCGGGTGATGGACGTCATGGACGTCCGAGAGGGTTATGTCGAGCGCCTCGGCGCTCGGGTGGGTCTGGTGCTGGTGGGTGTACTCGGCGTACGCCTCGTAGGCGAGCTTGCTGAACTGGGCCTCGGCCTCGGCCCATTCGGCAGGATCGGCCTCCTGCGCCACGTCCTGCCCCTGTTCCGGCTCCTGCGGGTGCTCGGGGCGTTCCGGTTCCGGTTCCGCCGAGCGGGGATGCGGGAACGCGCCGATCGTGCCCACGTTGCCGAGCGGGCGGGTCCGGTTGCCGGCCCCCGAGGGGATCATCACCGGGGCGGGCTCCATGCCCTCGTCGTAATCCGGGTCGTACGCGCCCTCGTACGTCTCGTCCAGGACCCTGGAGGCCGCGAACCAGGGGCTGTCGTGCGAGCCGGGGTCCTCATGGGGGTACTGCTGCTGGTCGGCCGGGTCGTACTGTTCCCGCTGCGGGTACGGCTGACGCTGCCCCTGGCCCTGCTCCTGCTCCTGCTCCTGCGGGACGTACGAGAGTTGAGGGTGCTGCTCGGCCTCCACGGCTGCCGGGGCCGGCGGCAGCAGGGCCGGCTCGATGCCCGCGGCGGCGAGGCCGGCCGGGGCGGTCTCGGCGAGCGGGACACCGTACTTCGCCAGACGCAGCGGCATCATCGACTCGACAGGCGCCTTACGGCGCCAGTTGCGGCCGAAGCGCGCCTGGAGACGGGCCTGGTAGATCAGCCGGTCCTGTTCGAGCTTGATGACCTGCTCGTAACTGCGCAGCTCCCACAGCTTCATCCGGCGCCACAGCTTGAACGTGGGGACCGGGGAGAGCAGCCAGCGGGTGAGGCGGACGCCCTCCATGTGCTTGTCGGCGGTGATGTCCGCGATCCGGCCGACGGCGTGCCGCGCGGCCTCGACGGCGACGACGAACAGGATGGGGATCACCGCGTGCATGCCGGTGCCCAGCGGGTCGGGCCAGGCGGCGGCGCCGTTGAAGGCGATCGTCGCCGCGGTCAGCAGCCAGGCGGTCTGACGCAGCAGCGGGAAGGGTATCCGCATCCACGTCAGCAGCAGGTCCAGCGCGAGCAGGACACAGATGCCCGCGTCGATGCCGATCGGGAAGACGACCGAGAACTCGCCGAAGCCCTTCTCCTCCGCGAGTTCGCGCACGGCGGAGTACGAGCCCGCGAAACCGATCGCCGCGATGAGTACGGCGCCCGCGACGACGACCCCGATGAGTACGCGGTGTGTGCGTGTCAGCTGCATTGCGGCCACCCGCGATCCCCTCCCCACTTCGATGAACCGGCTCCACTTCGGCACCCGGCGCGGGCACAGCCTGGCACATGCCGGGCGGGCGTGTTGCGTGGGGAGGGGCCGAAGCCCGGTACTCGTGGGAGCACCGGGCTTCGGAAAGGCACCTCCGGGCAGGGGTGTTCGCGCTCCTGCCGGGGCGGATCAGGACTTGCTGACGGCCTTCGCGGACGACTTGGCCGACGTCTTGGCGGACGCCTTGTCCGACGCCTTGTCCGAGTCCTCGTCGGACGCCTTGTCGGACGCCTTGTCGGAGGGGGAGGCCGAGGGCTTGTCCGCGCTCTTGTCGGCCCCGACCGCTGCGACGGCTTCCTCGGCGGCCTTCTGGGCGCCCTTGAGGATGTCGGCGGCGGAGGGTGTCTTGGCGCCCGCGAACCCGGCCCCGTTGTAGGTGACGCTGACGACGACGTTCTCCGTGCGGGCCACGATCGTCGCGTACTCGAAGTCCTCGCTCGACTTGGAGAGGGCGTACGTGACGGACGTGGCCTGCTCACCGAGACCGGTGGCGGGCTTGGCCACGGGCTTCTCGGCGCCGTCGGTCGCCTGTGCCTTGGAGACCTGCTTCGTGTACTCGGCGGTCGCGCGCTCGGCACCGCTGCCCAGGGACTGGTCGGAGTCGAAGCGGGTGAAGCCGACGTCGAGCCAGCGGTACTGCGAGCCCTTGACGCCGTTGTCGTCCAGGCCGTTCCAGGAGCAGCCGCCGCGGCTCGCGGTGTCGCTGGACTTGCCCGGGGTACCGCCCTTGTTCTTGGTCTTCGGGACCAGGTCCTCGATCGTCTTCTTGGCGATCGCCGTACAGGCGTCGGGCAGCGTGGCGAACTTCGCGGGCTCGACGACCGGCTCGGTCTTCGTCGCGCTCGGGGAGGCCGAGGCCTTCGCGTCGCCGGAGTCCGACGAGCAGCCGGCGACGACGAGCATCACCGGAACGGCGGCGCAGGCGAGTATGCGGGACAGTCGCGGGGCTGATCGGTGCATGGTTCCTTCACTCGGACGGCACGGCGGTCTCGGTCGTGCGGACGGTCGGGCGGTACGGCGGTCGGGCGGTTGCAACGGTCGGGCGGTACGGCGGCCGGCCGCAGTCGGCCGGTCGTAGTCGGTCGGGGGCCACGGTACGACGGACCGCGCCCGGATGCCGCCTTCGGCCGGAATCCCCGACGTGGGCGGAGGGCCCCGGCCGGGGCCCTCCGGGAGGCCGGTCAGTCGCTGAGGGTCTCGGCCAGTTTCCGCGCCAGGGCCTGGGCCTTCTCCTGCAGTTCCCTGCTGTCGGGAACCTCGGTGACGCGGGCCGGCTGCTCGGTGTACTGGACGGTCACGATGACGTTCGATGTGCGGAATACCACGCTCACGGTGCGGTGCTGTGCGGTGGAACCGGCCCGGGTGAGCGCATCGTCCAGGAACGCGGCGTCCCCGAGCTCGTCGAGCAGACGTGGCCGGAGGTCCTGGTCGGGGTCGGCGCCGGTGGTGCTGCCGGACGGGTCGGCGGAGGAGCCGCCGGACGGCGTGGCGGAGGCCGTGCCGCTCGGGGAACCGGACGGCGTGGCACCGGGCGACGCGGAGGCCGACCCGCTGGGCTTCTCACGGGGGGTGGTACCGGCCGACGCGGGGAGGGCGGCGGCGTCCTCCTTCGTCGCGTACACCTCCCGGGCGGCGTTGTCATCGCTCACCGAGGGGTCGTACGAGACGACGCGCTCGAAGTCGATGGACAGGTTCCGGGAGGCGTCCGGGGCATCCGACTTCCAGCGGCAGCCGACCTTGCGGTCGGTGTCGTAGGTGACGGTGGCCGTGCCCTCGTACACCTTCTCCTGCTGCTCCTCCGGCATGTCGGCGGTGCCCGGCAGCAGGTCCTTGAGGGTGGAACGCGGTACGGCACGGCAGGATTCGGGCAGCGTCCGGTACTTCCCGGGAGGCGCGGCCGTGACCGTCGGGCTGCCGGGCTTGCTGTCGGCGGCGGGGTCGTCGGCTTCGGAGCCGGCGCTGCAGCCGGCGACGAGCGCCACGAGAAGCGCGACGCCGGGTACGTACGCCATGTGTCGCACGGTCCCAGGCTCCCTTCGGTACGAAAACAGGTTGCCGCTCGATAGCGGCCGATGGACACAATGTCTATCGCACGCGCCGCTGTGAATGCCGGTCGGCCGACCTTTATGCCGACCTCGGCACCAGTTTTGCGCTTTCAGTCTTTTCGGGGGAATCGAGGGGTTATGTCGTATGTAGAGGTACCGGGTGCGCAGGTTCCCATTCGTATGTGGGCGGATCCGGCGTCGGTCGAGGACGTCGCGATGCAGCAGCTGCGGAACGTGTCCACGCTGCCCTGGATCAAGGGCCTCGCCGTCATGCCGGACGTCCACTTCGGCAAGGGCGCGACCGTGGGCTCGGTGATCGCGATGCACGGAGCGGTCTGCCCGGCCGCGGTGGGCGTCGACATCGGCTGCGGGATGTCGGCGGTGAAGACGTCGCTCACGGCCAACGACCTGCCGGGCGACCTCTCGCGGCTCCGGTCGAAGATCGAGCAGGCGATTCCGGTGGGCCGGGGGATGCACGACGACATCGTCGACCCGGGAAAGCTCCACGGCTTCCCGACCAGCGGCTGGGACGATTTCTGGTCGCGGTTCGACGGGATTGCCGATGCGGTCAAATTCCGTCAGGAGCGTGCCACCAAGCAGATGGGAACGCTCGGATCGGGAAATCACATGATCGAGTTCTGTCTCGATGAGGCAGGGGTGGTCTGGTTGATGCTCCATTCCGGATCCCGGAACATCGGCAAGGAGCTGGCCGAACATCACATCGGAATCGCTCAGGGGCTGGCACACAACCAGGGACTGGTCGATCGAGACCTGGCGGTCTTCATCTCGGACACTCCGCAGATGGCCGAGTACCGGAACGACCTGTACTGGGCCCAGGAGTACGCCAAGTACAACCGAGCGATCATGATGGCGCTCTTCAAGGACGTGGTCCGCAAGGAGTTCAAGAAGTCGAAGCCGGTCTTCGAGCGCGAGATCTCCTGCCACCACAACTACGTCGCGGAGGAGCGGTACGGGGGCATGGACCTGCTGGTCACCCGAAAGGGCGCGATCCGGGCAGGGACCGGCGAGTTCGGGATCATCCCGGGTTCCATGGGAACGAGTTCCTACATCGTGAAGGGCCTCGGCAACGAGAAGGCGTTCAACTCGGCCTCCCACGGCGCCGGTCGGAGGATGAGCCGCAACGCGGCCAAGCGCCGTTTCACGACGCGCGACCTGGAGGAGCAGACCCGGGGCGTGGAGTGCCGCAAGGACTCCGGCGTCCTGGATGAGATCCCGGCGGCATACAAGCCGATCGAGCAGGTCATGGAGCAGCAGCGGGATCTGGTGGAGGTCGTCGCGAAGATCAAGCAGATCGTGTGCGTGAAGGGCTGAGACGGGGCCGGTGCCGGTCGTCCCGCCGGCCCCGGTCCGCCGGGCGTCTCAGAGGGTGCGGTGGACCTTGGAGTTGGAGGCCTGGGCACGGGGGCGGACGACCAGGAGGTCGATGTTGACGTGGCTGGGGCGGGTGACGGCCCAGGTGATCGTGTCGGCCACGTCGTCGGCGGAGAGCGGCGCGTCGACGCCCGCGTAGACCTTGGCGGCCTTCTCGGTGTCGCCGCGGAAGCGGGTGGTGGCGAACTCCTCGGTCCTGACCATGCCGGGGGCGACCTCGATCACGCGCACCGGCGTGCCGACGATCTCCAGCCGGAGGGTCTCCGCCAGCACGTGCTCGCCGTGCTTGGCGGCGACGTAACCGCCCCCGCCCTCATAGGTGGAGTGACCGGCCGTGGAGGAGAGGATCACGATCGTGCCGTCCCCGCTCCCGGTGAGAGCGGGGAGCAGGGCCTGGGTGACGTTGAGCGTGCCGATGACGTTGGTCTCGTACATCTGGCGCCAGTCGGCCGGGTCGCCCGTGGCGACGGGGTCGGCGCCCAGCGCGCCGCCGGCGTTGTTGACCAGGACGGCCAGCGACCGGAACGCGGTGGCGAACTCGTCGACCGCCGCGCGGTCGGTGACGTCCAGGGCGTAGGCCGTCGCCTGGTGGCCCGCTTCGGTGAGCTCGGTGGCCAGCGCCTCGATGCGGTCCTTCCGGCGTGCGGTGAGCACCACGCGGTACCCGGCGGCGGCCAGCTGCCTGGCGGTCGCGGCGCCGATGCCGCTGCTCGCACCGGTGATGACGGCGATGGGGGTGGCGGCCATGCGGACTCCTCGGACAGCTGATCGGTACGGGGCCAGGATAGGCGGGCGCTCCGGCCGGTGGGTCAGTGGTTGCGGGGCGCGTACATGATCAACGCCATGCCGGCCAGGCAGATCAGCGCGCCCGTCACGTCCCAGCGGTCCGGGCGGTAGCCGTCGGCGACCATGCCCCAGGCGATCGAACCGGCGACGAACACTCCGCCGTACGCCGCGAGGATGCGGCCGAAGTCACCGTCCGGCTGGAGCGTGGCCACGAAGCCGTACGCGCCGAGGGCGATGACGCCCGCGCCGATCCAGATCCAGCCGCGGTGCTCGCGCACCCCCTGCCAGACGAGCCAGGCACCCCCGATCTCGAAGAGCGCGGCGACGACGAAGAGGGCGACGGAACGGGCGACGAGCATGGAGCCAGGGTGCCATGCGGGTGCGGAGGGCGGTGCGGTGGGCCGTGCGGGTGGGGGAGGCGCGCGAACCAGCCTTTATCCAGGGATAATTAGTGGGTGATCGGTATGTTCGGCGCATGCGAGTGATGCGTGGAGCAGTGCTGAAGGTGCCCGCCGTCGCGGCGATGGTGGCGGCTGTCGTGTGCGGCCCGGGGCTGTCCGCCGTGGCCGAACCGGCGTCCCGAGGGTTCGCGCCCGAGGCGGACGTGTCCCACCACGGACGCGTCTCGCTCGGCGAGGAGCGGATCAGGGTCCAGCTGCACACCGGGAACCGGGGGCCGTCGCCGCTCGCGGACGCCACCGTCCGGCTGCGCTTCTCCGTCCCCCTCGCGGCCGGACAGCGGCTGCCCGAAGGCTGTCTGCGCGGCGGAAGCCGGACGGTGCTGTGCGGGACCGGCCCGCTGCGCGTGGCCGGGGAGGCGCGGCGCACCACCCTCGGCCTGCGCCTCGTGGGCAGGCCGGCCGAGGTCGTGGTGCGGGTGGACACCGTGTGGAACGGCGGTGCGAGCGACCGGAACCGGCGGAACGACACGCATGAGGTGCTGGCCCTGTCCACGGGGGACACGTACGTCTTCTGAGCGCGGGGCGGCATGCGGCTGCGACGGGGTTCCGCCGGCCGGCCGACGGCGTCAGCCGCGCGCGGTGCAGCGGCGCGCGACGACGTGCAGGGTGATCTTGAGGTGCCGCCCCGTCATGCCACGCCCTGGCTCCCCGCCCCGCCGAATTCGCGTACGGCCTCCGCCACGACGGCTTCCAGACGGGCGTGGTGGGCGCCCCGCCAGTACACCCGGTCGCAGGCCGTGCACTGCGCGAACACATCGTAGGCCGCCTGCGTGCCCTGCTCCAGGCGGGAGCTCACGGAGTCCTTGTCCGCCTCCGTGAGCTCCCCGTTGCAGGCGGTGCAGCGGGTCCACGGCGCGAGCGCGGGGGCGAAGCGGCCCAGGACGTCGCGGAGTTGCTCCTCCGGCTGGTCGCTGTAGACGTACGCCCCCGCCCAGATCTCCCTGCGCCTGAGCAGCCCCCGGTCGCGGGAGAGCATGACGCGTCGCTGCTCCGCCGAGAGGGCGGCGAGCGCCGGGTCGCCGATGTCCTCGCTCTCGTACGCGGCGTCCACACCCAGGAGCCGCAACCGCCGGGCGAGCGTGCCCAGATGGACATCGAGAAGGAAACGCAGCGGTGCGCCCGGGACCTGCTGGGGGCGTCGTACCGCCCGTACCTCGACCAGTTCGCCCGCGCCGGGGATGTGCGACACGGGTACGGGGTGGCCGTCGACGAGAAGCTGTCCGGCCTCGGTGAGCGGGACGCCGAGGGACTCCACGACGTGCCCGAGGGTCGAGGAGCCGTCCGTCGTGACGGCAGTGCGTCCGAGCCGGCGGTCATGGGCGACGAAGAGCCGCAGTTCAGGGGCTACTTCGAGGGTGATCTCAGGTCCGTTCACCTGGTCAGGATGCCACCGTGCGGGATGCGGCGGCGAGAGGTTTCCCACTGTGGCGGTCAGGGCCGCCGAGGCGTTCGGCGGCGCGGCTGGAGCACGCTCTTCGGCCGATGAATGGCCGAAGAGTGCCCTCGGCCACCGCCACGGCGTACGAACGGCGCGGGTGCGGCGTGGAGGCCCCCCGCCCGGAGGAACGCGTTGCCGCGCAGTCAGGGCCACACCAGGCAGTACGCCTGGTGTCCCGCGTCGTGCAGCCGGTGGGAGAAGTCCTGCCACTCGTGGAGCAGCTGGTAGACGTTGTACGCGTCGCGCGGGCCGCCGCGGTCGGGGACCGTGGACCAGATGAAGGCCGCCGCGCCGACCGATTCCTCGCCGACGTCCCGGAGCGGGTCGACCACTGTCATCGGCAGCTTGACCACCGCGTAGTCGGGGTGGAGCACGACCAGCTCCAGCGGAGGGACCTTGTTCAGGGGTATGCCCTGTATTCCGGTGAGGACCATGGCCGCCACCGTCTCGGGCTTGATCTTGCTGAACATGCCGCCCATGCCCAGCTCGTCGCCGCCCAGCTCCTCGGGACGCATGGAAATGGGCACACGTGCGGCGGTGGCCCCGTCGGGCGCACCGAAGTACTTGTAGGTCACCCCCACCCGTCCACTGCTCCTGCTCCCCGAACCGTCGGCACCACCGGCCGCCGCGTCACGTGCACGCTCGGCCTCGCGCTCCGCCTTGCGCCGGTGCCGTCCTCGCCGGGCAGGCTCGGGCCCCAGGTCGTCGGTCCCTTCGCCCACTCCGCCACCGCGATGCATATCTCATCCACCCGACTACTTCTTAGGAGACACAGCCCCGCCGCGCAACCCGATCATCGTCAGTGACCTCCCCCACGGGCGTGCGGTGAAACACCTGTCCGCAAGACCGCCGATGCCTCTGACACCATGGCATGTGTGAGCTTTCCCTATGACGCCCTAGTTTTGCAGACGCGAGGAGACTGACGCCCTTTCGTTGTACGAGCCTCATACGGGGAGAGCGCGCTCCCTGCTCACCGGCGGCCGGGAATTCCGGCCAGGCCCCCCGAACCCCGAATCGCAGATCAGGACCAACAGTGGCGTATTCATACGAAGCCCCAGTTTCGCAGACGCTTTTCGACCGTGCGTCCCTCGTGACGCCCGGCGGCGTGAACTCTCCCGTGCGCGCCTTCCGGGCCGTGGGCGGTACGCCCCGGTTCATGGTGTCCGGTACGGGTCCGTACCTCACCGATGCCGACGGCCGTGAGTATGTCGACCTCGTGTGTTCGTGGGGGCCGATGATCCTCGGCCACGCGCACCCCGACGTCACCGCGGCCGTCCATGACGCGGTCGCCCGGGGTACCTCGTTCGGTACGCCGGGTGAGGGCGAGGTCGCGCTCGCCGAGGAGATCGTGGCCCGGATCGAGCCCGTGGAGCAGGTGCGGCTGGTGTCGTCCGGCACCGAGGCGACCATGTCCGCGATCCGGCTCGCCCGTGGTTTCACGGGTCGCGCCAAGGTCGTGAAGTTCGCCGGGTGCTACCACGGCCACGTCGACGCGCTGCTGGCCGCGGCCGGCTCCGGGGTCGCCACCTTCGGTCTGCCCGACACGCCCGGCGTGACCGGCGCCCAGGCGGGCGACACGATCGTGCTGCCGTACAACGACCTGGAGGCCGTGCGCGCCGCGTTCGCCGCGCAGCCGGGTGAGATCGCCTGTGTGATCACCGAGGCGTCGCCGGGCAACATGGGCGTCGTGCCGCCGCTGGACGGCTTCAACGCCGGACTGAAGGAGATCTGCGCGGCCGACGGCGCGCTGTACATCTCCGACGAGGTGATGACCGGATTCCGTACGTCGAAGGCCGGCTGGTACGGCATCGACGGGGTACGGCCCGACCTGATGACCTTCGGCAAGGTCATGGGCGGCGGCTTCCCCGCCGCGGCCTTCGGCGGCCGGGCCGACGTGATGGCTCACCTGGCCCCCGCCGGTCCCGTCTACCAGGCGGGCACCCTCTCCGGGAACCCGGTCGCCACCGCGGCCGGCCTCGCCCAGCTGCGGCTGCTCGACGACGCGGCGTACGCGAAGGTCGACGCGGTCTCCGCGGAGCTGCGTTCCCTGGTGGGCGAGGCGTTCGCCAAGGCGGGCGTCGCGCACACGGTGTCGGCGGCGAGCAACATGTTCTCCGTGTTCTTCACCGACGAGCCCGTCCGGAACTACGAGGACGCGAAGAAGCAGGAAGCTTTCCGCTTCACCGCGTTCTTCCACTCGATGCTGGAGCAGGGTGTGTATCTGCCGCCGTCCGCCTTCGAGTCCTGGTTCGTCTCCACCGCCCATGACGCGACGGCTCTGGAGCGGATCGCCGCGGCGCTGCCCGCCGCCGCCCGTGCCGCGTCGGAGGCCGTCGCATGAGCGGGGCCGGCGAGAACACGGAGAAGGACATCACCGTCGTCCACCTGATGCGCCACGGTGAGGTGCACAACCCGGACGGCGTGCTCTACGGGCGCCGTGCGGGCTACAGCCTGTCCGACCTCGGCCGCCGCATGGCCGACCGGGTCGCCGAGCACCTGGAGAAGCGCGACGTCACGTATGTCGTGGCCTCCCCGCTGGAGCGCGCCCAGGAGACGGCCGCGCCGATCGCCACGTCGCACGGCGTGGACCTGGCCACCGACGGGCGCCTCATCGAGGCCGCCAACGTCTTCGAGGGCAAGGCCTTCGGGGTCGGCGACGGCGCGCTGCGCAGGCCCGGGAACTGGAAGCACCTCACCAACCCCTTCAAGCCGTCCTGGGGGGAGCCGTACATCGAGCAGGTCGTACGGATGATGGGCGCGCTGGACGCGGCGCGCGACGCCGCGCGCGGGCACGAGGCGGTCTGCGTCAGCCACCAGCTGCCGATCTGGATCGTGCGGAGCTTCGTGGAGCGGCGCAGGCTGTGGCACGACCCGCGCAAGCGGCAGTGCACCCTGGCCTCGCTGACGACCTTCACGTACCAGGGTGACGAGATCGTGTCCGTCGGGTACACCGAGCCCGCCCGGGACCTGGTGCCGGCGCATCTGCTCGCGGGTGCGAAGCCGGTCAAGGGGAAGTCCAAGGCGTTCGGGGCCTGAGGGCTCGTCCCGCCAGGGATCGCGGGACAGCTCGTAGCCGCCCGAGGGTGTAGCGCGCCTCGTGGGCCCCGCCGTTCTGTGTGCCGTGCGCAGCGGCTGTAAGGGTTTGCACACGCATCAATTTTTATGATTATCAGCGGAACCGTCGTGTTGATTGCCTCATCTAAGCCATCGCCAGTTTGTATGGCCTTGAGGTAATACGACCGCAGATGGGGACGCTATGCGTGAAATGAACCGAAGGGGGCTGCTCGGGGCCGGACTCGGAGCCGCAGCCGCGCTGTCGATGACGGGCTGCGGCTCCCTCGGCTCCTCGGACAGCGGCAGGACGGATCCGGAGAAGGGCCCCAAGGGCGGGGAGGGGACGCACGGGAATGGCGGAGGCACTACCGGAAAACAGGTCAGGCTGATCGGCGACGGCTCCACGGCGGACACCGGAAAGCAGCCGAAACAGCCCGGCGCCCCCGTTCCGCTCGAACCCGGTCAGACACCGCCGCAGTTCGTGATCTTTTCCTGGGACGGGGCAGGGGAGGTCGGCAACGGGCTCTTCCCGCGCTTTCTCGAACTCGCCGAGGAACACGACGCGGCGATGACCTTCTTCCTCTCCGGGCTCTATGTGCTGCCCGAGTCGAAGAAGTCCCTCTACCGCCCGCCCAACAACCCCCGGGGTGCCTCCGACATCGGCTATCTCACCGATGACCACGTCAAGCAGACGCTGAAGTACGTACGCCAGGCCTGGCTCGACGGGCATGAGATCGGCACCCATTTCAACGGGCACTTCTGCGCCGGTTCCGGATCGGTCGGCGACTGGACGCCCGCGCAATGGCAGAGCGAGATCGATCAGGCGATCTCGTTCGTCACCGAATGGCGGACGAACAGCGGCTGGGAGGATCTCGACCCGCTGCCGTTCGACTACCGGAAGGAACTGGTGGGGGGACGCACGCCCTGTCTGCTCGGCCAGGACAATCTCCTGCCCACCGCGAAGCAGCTGGGCTGGCGCTACGACGCGAGTTCGCCCGGCGGCAGTCAGGTGTGGCCCGAGAAGCGTCAGGACGTCTGGGATCTTCCACTGCAGGGAATTCCGTTCCCCGGCCACACCTTCGAAGTCCTCTCCATGGACTACAACATCCTCGCCAACCAGTCGAAGAACTCGACCAACGGAATGCCCTCCCGCTATCCGGGATGGCGCACCCAGGCCACCGAGGCGTACGTCGCCGGATTCGACCGCGCCTACGAGACGAATCGCGCACCCTTCTACATCGGCAACCACTTCGAGGAGTGGAACGGCGGCATCTATATGGACGCCGTAGAGGACGCGCTCAAACACATCGCGGGCAAGCCCGATGTGCGCCTCGTCTCCTTCCGGCAGTTCGTCGACTGGCTCGACGTACAGGATCCGGCGGTGCTCGCGAAGCTCCGTACGCTCCAGGTGGGACAGTCTCCCGAAGGCGGCTGGAACACCTTCTTTAAACAGGCCTGACAAGGGGCTTTACGGGCATCCAGGGGGGTGCCCAAGATCCGTGGAACTGCCATGCGAAACTTTTCACATGAGCTCTGGCCGCGCACCCCGACGCCGCTTCACCCTGCTCGCCGCCACGGCCGTGGCCGGTGTCCTGGTCCTGTCCGCCTGTGGCGGCGGCACCAAGGCCGGTGGCGGCGGCAACACGAACTTCGTCACCGGCAGCAGTGGGATCTCCACCGTGGCCAAGGGCGACCGCACGGACGCGCCGAAGCTCGACGGCACGACCCTGGAGGGCAAGGCGCTCGACGTCACCGACTACAAGGGCAAGGTCGTCGTCCTGAACTTCTGGGGATCCTGGTGCGGCCCCTGCCGCGCCGAGGCCAAGCACTTCCAGAAGGTGTCGGAGGAGACGGCGGACCAGGGCGTCCAGTTCGTCGGGATCAACACCCGGGACCCCCAGAAGTCCCTCGCGGTCAACTTCGAGCAGGACTTCGGGGTCACCTACCCGAGCATCTACGACCCGACCGGGAAGCTGCTCCTGCGCTTCCCGAAGGGCACGCTGAACCCCCAGGCCATCCCGTCGACCGTGGTCGTCGACCGGGACGGGAAGCTCGCCGCACGCACACTCGCCGCCCTCGACGCGGAGAAGCTGCGGAAGATGATCGACCCGCTGATCGCGGAGAAGTGACGCCGTGCTCCAGCTGGCCGCGGCACCCGGTTTCAACGACACCGTCTTCAACGGCACCCTGTTGGTGGCTCTGCCCATCGCACTGCTCGGCGGTCTCGTCTCGTTCTTCTCGCCGTGCGTCCTGCCGCTCGTACCGGGATACCTGAGCTACGTCACCGGCGTCAGCGGCACCGACCTCGCTCAGGGCAGGCGCGGCAGGACCGTGGCGGGCGCCTCCCTCTTCGTGCTCGGTTTCACCGCCGTCTTCGTCTCCGGCGGGGCGCTCTTCGGCTACTTCGGACAGACCCTCCAGGACTACAGCGGGATCCTGTCCAAGGTCCTCGGCGTGCTGATGGTCCTGATGGGCGTCTTCTTCATGGGCCTGATGCCCTGGATGACGCAGCGCGAATTCCGCATACACAAGCGGCCGGTGACCGGATTGGCCGGTGCGCCGCTGCTCGGCGCGCTCTTCGGGATCGGCTGGACACCGTGCCTCGGTCCGACGCTCTCCGCCGTCAGCATGCTCGCCGTCGACCAGGGGACCGCCGGCCGCGGAGCGGTGCTGTCCGTGGCGTACTGCATCGGGCTCGGCGTCCCCTTCGTCCTGGCGGCGGTCGCCTTCCGCAAGGCACTCGGAGCGTTCGGCTGGGTCAAGCGCCACTACGCATGGGTCATGCGGATCGGCGGCGGCATGATGATCGTGACCGGAGTACTCCTGCTGACGGGCGCGTGGGACGCGCTCCTGCAGGAGATGCAAGTCTGGTCCGACGGTTTCACTGTGGGGATCTGAGTCTGATGAGCAACACGAACACCACGGACGAGCGCGACCTCGGCCAGGCCGGGGAGCAGCTCTCCACCGCCCCGCGCGAGGAGTCCGCCGCCTCCGTGCCCGCGATGGGCGTCATCGGCTGGGCCCGCTGGTTCTGGCGGCAGCTCACCTCGATGCGGGTCGCCCTGATCCTGCTCTTCCTGCTGTCGCTCGGCGCCATCCCCGGGTCGCTGATCCCGCAGAACAGTGTGGACGAGCTGAAGGTGCAGACCTTCAAGGAAGCCCACACCACCGTCACCCCGATCTACGAGAAGCTTCAGCTCTTCGACGTCTACAGCTCGGTGTGGTTCTCCGCGATCTACATCCTGCTGTTCGTCTCGCTGATCGGCTGCATCGTCCCGCGCACCGCCCAGTTCGTCGGACAGCTGCGTGGCCGCCCGCCCGGCGCCCCGAAGAAGCTGACCCGGCTGCCCGCCTACACCACCTGGCGCACCGACGCCGAACCCGAGCAGGTCCGCGAGGCCGCCCTCGGCATCCTGCGCAAGCGGCGCTTCCGCTCGCACGTGGCCGGTGACGCGGTGGCCGCGGAGAAGGGCTATCTGCGCGAGACCGGGAACCTGCTGTTCCACATCGCGCTGATCGTCATGCTGGTCGCGTTCGCCGGCGGGCAGCTATTCAAGTCCGAGGGCGGCAAACTGATCGTCGAGGGTGACGGGTTCGCCAACACGATCACCCAGTACGACGACTTCAAGTCCGGCTCGCTCTTCGACAACGACGACCTCGCCCCCTTCAGCTTCGACCTGCACGACTTCGTCGGCACGTACGAGCGCAGCGGCTCCCAGCGCGGCACCGCCCGGACCTACGAGGCCCGGGTGACGTACTCCGAGGGCGCGGACGGGCCGGTGAAGAAGAAGGTCATCGAGGTCAACAAGCCGCTCGTCGTCGACGGCACGAAGGTCTACCTCAACGCCCACGGCTACGCCCCGGTCATCTCCGTCAAGGACGGCAGGGGCAAGGAGGTCTACCGGTCCTCCGTGCCCCTGCTGCCCATCGACAACAACGTCACCTCGACCGGTGCGATCAAGGTGATGGACGGCTACAAGGACGAGAACGGCAAGAAGAGCCAGCTGGGCTTCCAGGCCTTCTTCGTACCGACGTTCGCCGGTGACGGCCAGGGCACGATGTTCTCGCAGTTCCCCGGCCTCGACTACCCGGTCCTCGCGCTGAACGGCTACCACGGCAGCCTGGGCGTCGACTCCGGGCTGCCGCAGAACGTGTACCAGCTCGACACGTCCAAGATGAAGGAATTCAAGGACAGCAACGGGGACCAGCTCAAGAAGCGGCTGCGCCCCGGCGAGACCATGAAGCTCCCCGACGGCGCGGGTTCGATCACCTTCGAGAGCGTCGAGGAGTGGGCCAGCTTCCAGATCACGCGCCAGCCCGCCAGCGGCTGGGCCCTGACCGGCGCCGTCGCCGCCATCGTCGGACTCGCCGGTTCGCTCTTCATCCAGCGCCGCCGCGTGTGGGTGCGGGCCGTGAAGGGGCCGGACGGGGTCACCGTCGTGGAGATGGCCGGCCTGGGCCGCAGCGAGTCCACGAAGCTCCCCGAGGAGCTGGGCGAGCTCGCGGTCGCGCTCCACACCGTGGCGCCCACCGCGTCCCACCCCGAACCCGAGTCCGAACAACCCTCCGAAGAGCCTGCCGAAGGGGCTGAGAAGTGAATCTCGCCGCCGCAACCAACGAGAACCTGGCGAATGCCAGCAACACGCTGATCTATTCGTCGATGGCCGTCTACATGCTGGCCTTCTTCGCGCACATCGCGGAGTGGGTGCTCGGCAGCCGCAGCAAGGTCGGCCGCACCGCCGCCGCGCTCAAGGCGGACTCGACCGTCGGCAGCTCCACGGTGAAGGTGCAGGTCGCGCAGCAGGGCGGTACCGCCGTGCTGGAGCGCCCCGAGGTCATCACCCGGTCCGCCGCCGGGACGCGTGACGTCCCGGACGGACCCGGCGCCGCGGGCGGCACCTTCAAGGGCGACCTGTGGGGGCGGATCGCGGTCGCCCTGACCGTCGTCGCCTTCGCCGTCCAGGCGGCCGGAGTCGTCGCGCGAGCCCTGTCGGTGCAGCGGGCCCCCTGGGGCAACATGTACGAGTTCTCGATCACCTTCTCCACGGTGGCCGTCGGCGCGTACCTCGTCCTGCTGGCCCTGAAGAAGAACGTCCGCTGGATCGGTCTGCTCCTGGTGACCACGGTCCTGCTGGACCTCGGGGTCGCCACCACCTGGCTCTACACCGACAGCGACCAGCTGGTGCCGGCGCTGCACTCCTACTGGCTGTGGATCCACGTCTCCACCGCGATCCTCTGCGGTGCGGTCTTCTACCTCGGCGCCGTCGGCACCCTGCTCTACCTGTTCCGCGACAGCTACGAGAACAAGCTCGCGAACGGCGGCACCCCCGGGAAGTTCGCCACCTCCGTCCTGGAGCGGCTCCCCGCCGCCAAGTCCCTGGACACCTTCTCGTACCGCATCAACGCCGCCGTCTTCCCGCTGTGGACGTTCACGATCATCGCGGGCGCGATCTGGGCGGGCGACGCCTGGGGCCGCTACTGGGGCTGGGACCCCAAGGAGGTCTGGTCCTTCATCACCTGGGTCGCGTACGCCGCCTACCTGCACGCCCGCGCGACGGCCGGCTGGAAGGGACGCAAGGCGGCCTACCTGGCGCTGGCCGCCTTCGGCTGCTGGCTCTTCAACTACTACGGCGTGAACATCTTCGTCACCGGCAAGCACTCCTACGCCGGAGTCTGACCGGCACAGCCGCGAGGGCGCGACCGCTTCGGTGCGGTCGCGCCCTCGCGGCATGTCCGGGCGTCAGCCCAGCGGGGTGTCCAGGACCGCCTTGCGGTGGCTGAACGTCTCCAGGGAGTACCGGCCGTGGTAGTTGCCCATGCCGCTCTCGCCGACGCCGCCGAACGGCAGGTCCGACACGGTCAGATGGGCCAGCGGCAGTCCCATGCCCACCCCGCCCGACGAGGTCTCGGACAGCAGCCGCTCCCGTACGGAGGGGTCGTGGGTGAACGCGTACAGCGCCAGCGGCTTGTCACGGTCGTTGATGAAGCCGATGGCCTCGTCGAGTCCGTCCACGGTGAGGATCGGCAGGACGGGGCCGAAGATCTCCTCCCGCATGACGGGGGAGTCCGGGGCGACATCGGTCAGCACGGTCGGAGCGATGTACTTCTCGTCCCGGTCGTGGGCGCCGCCCGTCACCGTACGGCCGGAGTCCAGGAGGCCGACCAGCCGGTCGAAGTGGCGCTGGTTGACGATCCTGCCGTACTCCGGGCTGGTGGACGGGTCCTGCCCGAACAGCCCCTCGACGGCCGACGCGAGCGCGTCCGCGAGGGCCGGGGCGGTCTCCGGGTCGGTCAGGACGTAGTCGGGGGCGACGCACGTCTGGCCGGCGTTGAGGAACTTCCCCGAGGCCAGCCGGGCCGCCACCGTCTTCAGGTCCGTGTCGCGGTCCACGAACGCGGGCGACTTGCCCCCCAGTTCGAGCGTCACCGGCGTGAGGTGCTTCGCCGCTGCGGCCATCACGATGCGGCCGACCGTGCCGTTGCCGGTGTAGAAGATGTGGTCGAAGCGCTCGGCGAGCAGGGCGGTGGTCTCCGGGACCGCACCTTCGACCACGGCCACGGCGTCCGTGTCCAGATACCGCGGCAGCAGCCGGGCCACGGCGGCGGAGGTCGCGGGCGCCAGTTCGCTGGGCTTGGCGACGACCGCGTTGCCCGCGGCCAGCGCACCCACGACGGGCGCGAGCAGCAGCTGCACCGGGTAGTTCCACGGGGCGATGACGAGGACGACACCGAGCGGGTCCTGCACGGTGTGGGCCGTGGCCCCCGCGAGGACCGCAGGTACGGGGGCGGGTTCGGGCCGCAGCCACGCCTCCAGGCGTTCCAGGGTGTGGTCGATCTCGCGGACCGTGAAGTCGATCTCGGTCCGGTAGGCCTCCTTGCGGCTCTTGCCCAGGTCGGCCCGGAGCGCCTCGGCGAGTTCGTCGCCGCGCTCGGTGAGCAGGGCGCGCAACTGCGTCAGCTGGGTGGTGCGCCAGGCGAGGTCCCTGGTGCGGCCGGTGCGGAAGGCGGCACGGAGCCGGGCGACGACCTCGGCCGGAGCCTCCCGCACGGTCCCGGCGGCGCTCACAGGGCCGCCACGATCTCGCGGGCCAGCTGCTCGGAGGAGGCAGGGTTCTGGCCGGTGTGCAGGGTGCGGTCGTGCACGGTGTGCACCGCCCACGGGTCGGCGGCGGTGTAGTCGGCGCCGAGCTCGACGAGGCGGTTCTCCAACAGCCAGGGAGCCTTGTCGGCGAAGCCGGCCTGGGTCTCCTCGGCGTTGCTGAAGCCGGTCATGCGGTAGCCGGCGAACGGCCAGCTGCCGTCCTCACGGCGGGCGGGCAGCAGGGCGGCGGGAGCGTGGCACAGGACGGCCACCTGGGTGCCGGAGTCCAGGGCCTGGGTGAGCAGCCGGCCGGACACCTCGCTGACGGCGAGGTCCTCCATGGGGCCGTGGCCGCCGGGGTAGAAGACGATGTCGTACGACGTGGGCACGACGTCCTCGAGCCGGGCGGGGATGCGGAGCGTCTCGTCGATCGAGGCGAGGTACGAGGCCACGGCGTCGGCCTGCTCCTGGCCCCCGTTGGCTTCGGCGGCGAGGCTGGCGTTGTCCACGGTGGGGGTGACCCCGCCGGGCGTGGCGACGGTGATGTCGAAACGGGCCTGGGTGAAGACGCGGTGCGGGGCGGCGAGTTCCTCGGCCCAGAAGCCGGTGGGGTGGGCGGTGCCGTCGTTGAGGGTCCAGTGGTCGGCACCGGTGAGGACGAAGAGTACGGAGGGCATGGAGGGTGCTCCCTACGAGACGCGAGACGTGAGGCGCGTGAAACATGAAGCTTGATATGCTCAAGCAATACCTTCATGTAACGGGTTAAAGTTGAGCATGTCAAATAAGTGCGGGTGTGTGGCGGGCGGCGTCCGGGCCTCCGGACGCCGCTCACGGATCGAAGGATGACCGACCATGACGACGGAACCGGCACCCCGCGCCGTCCCTACTCCGGACGAACTGCTGGAACCCCTCGCAGTCGTCGTCCGTGGCCACCACGACGACCTCACCGCCGTCGCTGGCCGGCACGGTCTCAGTACCTCGCAGGCCCGGGCGCTGGTCGCCCTCAACGAGCCCATGCCCATGAGCGCGCTGGCCACTCACCTGGTGTGTGACGCGTCCAACGCCACCGGTCTCATCGGCCGCATGGAGGCCCGCGGGCTGGTGACGCGCACCCCGGCGCCCGGCGACCGCCGCTCCAAGGTGGCCTCCCGCACAGCGGAAGGCACCGAGCTGGCGCATCGCATCCGCGCCGAGATGCGCGTGGTGCACGGTGCGCTGGAGGCCCTCACCCCCGAGGAGCGCAGGACCCTGCTGCCCCTGCTCGACCGGCTGGGGCGGTTGCTGTCCTCATGACCACCGTGAGGCGGCCCGCCGTCTCATGACGTGGAGGGCGGAGTCGTGTCCTCGGGCCCGGCGCCGCTCTCCCGGCGCTTGATCTCCTCCTCGCGGCGGCGGAGGTCCGCCTCCCAGTCCTTGAGGACGGACTCGTCCTTCTTGTTCTCGTCCTTCTTGTTCTCGTCGTTCTTGTTCTCGTCCTTCAGTGACTTCAGGAAGTCAGGATTGTCGTCGGGCGCCACCCAGGCGGTGCGGTGCCTGCGGCCCCCGGCGGGCGCGGTGCGCGTCCTGCCCGCGGCCAGCCAGACGATCGGGCCGACGATCCAGAACAGCAGGATGATGAACACCCAGGCCACCTTCGGCAGGTGCTTGACCTCGTCCTCCGGGGTGTTCAGACAGTCGATGAACGCGAAGATCGTCAGTGCCAGCGGCAGGAGAAAGATCAGGGCCCTGAGCATCGTGCAAGATCCCCCGAGGTGAGGTGAGGAGGCGCACGGACCGCCCCCGGTGACGGGCCCAGGGTAGCGGGTGTCCGATACTTGACCGTATGGCTTACGACGATCTTCGCTCCCTGCTCCGGGCCCTGGAGCGCGAGGGCGACCTCAAGCGCATCAAGGCTGAGGTCGACCCCTGTCTGGAGGTCGGCGAGATCGTCGACCGGGTGAACAAGGCGGGCGGCCCCGCGCTGCTCTTCGAGAACGTCAAGGGGGCGTCCATGCCCCTGGCCATGAATGTCTTCGGGACCGACCGGCGGCTGCTCAAGGCACTCGGGCTGAAGTCCTACGCCGAGATCAGCGACAAGATCGGCGGCCTCCTCAAGCCGGAACTGCCGCAGGGCTTCGTCGGGATCCGTGAGGCGTTCGGGAAGCTCGGGGCGGTGACCCATCTGCCGCCGAAGAAGGTGAAGGGCGACAGCGCCCCCGTCCAGGAAGTCGTCCTGACCGGCGACGACGTGGACCTGGACCAGCTTCCCGCGCTCTTCACCTGGCCCCAGGACGGCGGCTCCTTCTTCAACCTGGGCCTCACGCACACCAAGGACCCGGAGACGGGGATCCGCAACCTCGGGCTCTACCGGCTGCAACGCCACGACAAGCGCACCATCGGCATGCACTGGCAGATCCACAAGGACAGCCGCAACCACTACCAGGTCGCCGCCCGGCGCGGGGAGAAGCTGCCCGTCGCCATCGCCTTCGGGGCGCCGCCCGCGGTCACGTACGCCTCCACGGCACCGCTGCCCGGGGACATCGACGAGTACCTCTTCGCCGGCTTCGTGCAGGGCAAGCGGATCGAGATGGTCGACTGCAAGACGGTCCCGCTCCAGGTCCCCGCGCAGGCGGAGGTCGTCATCGAGGGCTGGCTGGAGCCGGGCGAGATGCTGCCCGAGGGGCCGTTCGGCGACCACACCGGCTTCTACACCCCGCAGGAACCGTTCCCCGCGCTGAAGATCGACTGCGTGACGATGCGGAAGCGTCCGCTGCTGCAGTCGATCGTGGTGGGCCGGCCGCCCACCGAGGACGGCCCGCTGGGGCGGGCGACCGAGCGCTTCTTCCTGCCGCTGCTCAAGATCATCATTCCGGACATCGTGGACTACCACCTGCCGGAGGCGGGCGGTTTCCACAACTGCGCGATCGTGTCGATCGACAAGAAGTACCCCAAGCACGCCCAGAAGGTGATGAGTGCCATCTGGGGGGCGCACATGATGTCGCTGACCAAGCTGATCGTCGTCGTGGACGCCGACTGCGACGTCCACGACCTCCATGAGGTGGCCTGGCGGGCGCTCGGCAACACCGACTACGCCCGTGACCTGCTGCTCACCGAAGGCCCGGTCGACCACCTGGACCACGCCTCCTACCAGCAGTTCTGGGGCGGCAAGGCCGGGATCGACGCGACGCGGAAGCTGCCCGAGGAGGGATACACCCGGGACGGGGGCTGGCCGGAGATGGTCGAGTCCGACCCGGAGACGGCGGCGAAGGTCGACCGCCGCTGGAAGGAGTACGGCCTGTGAGCGCCTCCGCCGCCGCTGTGCCACAGCCCCGGAGCAAGCCCCGCGCGTTCCTGCGGCTGGTGATGATCGAGCACTCGGTCTTCGCGCTGCCCTTCGCCTACATCGCCGCGCTGACCGCGATGTTCCAGCTGGACGGCACCTTCCACTGGACCACGCTGCTGCTCGTGACCGTCGCGATGGTGGGGCTGCGTACGTTCGCGATGGCCGCCAACCGGATCATCGACCGGGAGATCGACGCCCGTAACCCGCGGACGGAGGGCCGGGAGCTCGTGACCGGCGCCGTCACGGTGAAGTCCGCGTGGACCGGCGCGATCGTGGCCCTCGTGGTCTTCCTGGGTGCCGCGGCCCTGCTGAACCCCCTCTGTCTGGTGCTGGCGCCGGTCGCCGTCGTGCCGATGGTCGTCTACCCCTACGGCAAGCGGTTCACGAACTTCCCGCACGCGATCCTGGGCCTCGCGCAGGCCATCGGGCCGATCGGCGCCTGGCTGGCGGTGACCGGGAGCTGGTCGTGGGACGCGGTGATCCTGGGGCTGGCCGTCGGGATCTGGATCGGCGGCTTCGACCTGATCTTCGCCTGCCAGGACGTGCGGGCCGACCGGGCCCACGGGGTGCTCTCCTTCCCCGCGCGCTTCGGGATCCCGGCCGCGCTGTGGGGCGCGCGGGTATGCCACGGGGTGACCACCGCGATGCTGGTGTGGTTCGGGCTGGTGACGGACGCGGAGATCTTCTACTGGATCGGCATGGTGATAGTCGCCGTGGCCTTCGTGTACGAGCACCGGGTCGTGCGGCCGCACGACCTGTCCCGGCTGAACCGGGCCTTCTTCTCCGTCAACGGCTTCATCGGGATCGCGCTCTTCGCCTGTGCGCTGCTCGACCTCCTGGTGCGAGGCCTCACACCGTGATGTAGCCGTTCGGTCCCTGGCCGCGGCGGGGGCGGCGGAAGAAGAACGCCGCCGCGACCCCGCCTGTCAGCCCGAAGAGGTGGCCCTGCCAGCTGATGCCGGAGTCCGTCGGCAGCACTCCCCAGAGCAGGGAGCCGTAGACCGCGGCGATGATCACGCCCACGACGATGTCCAGCGGACGCCGGTCCACGAAGCCGCGGACCAGCAGATAGCCGAAGAGGCCGAAGACCACACCGGACGCGCCGAGTGTCACCGTGTGCGGCGGCGCGGTGAGCCAGACGCCGAGGCCGGCCGTCACGATCACCACGAGGACCACGGCTGCGAACCTGCGTATCCCGCCGAGGGCGGCGATGAAGCCGAGGACCAGCAGCGGGACGCTGTTGGACGCCAGGTGCTCCCAGCCGCTGTGCAGGAACGCGGACGGCACGATGTCCGCCAGCTCGGCGGGCTCGCGCGGACTGACGCCGTAGGCGTCGAGGGCGTGGCCCGTCGCCGTGTCGACGACTTCCAGCAGCCACAACAGGGCGATCCACGTGAGCATGACCGCGCCGGCCGTGACGGCCCGTGCGGTGGCGCTCGCGCGTGTGCTCGGCATGGTCACCTCCTGTCCATGGCTGTTCCCTCGTCCGGTGCAACGCCCGGAGCCCCTGGCTCAGTTCCTTGAGCAGGGCGCCGGATAGGCTCGGAGGTGTGAGAGCCGGGACTTCAGTGAGTCAACAGCAGCGCAGGCCTTGGATTGTCGGGGTATCGGGCGCATCGGGCACACCCTTCGCGGCCTCGGTGCTGCGCGGACTTCTGGCCGCCGGGGAGAGCGTCGATCTGGTGGTCAGCCGTGCGTCGAGGCTGACGCTCCTGGACGAGACGGGCATCGCCTTCCGTGACGCCCACTGGCAGGAGGACCTGCGCAGCTGGCTGGCGCGGGGTGCGGACGGGCAGCCGGACACCTTCCGGACGGACACCTTCCGGATGAACGCCGTCGGTACGGACACCTTCTCGGCGGGCACCGGTGACGTGCGCCACTGGGCGGCAGGCGATCTGGCGGCCGGGCCGTCCTCGGGGTCGTACCCGGCGAAGGGGATGCTCATCGTCCCGGCGTCGACGGCCTGTGTGGCCGGGGTGGCGCTCGGGCTCTCGAAGGATCTGCTGCAGCGGGCCGCGAGCGTGACGCTCAAGGAGCGGCGGAAGCTGGTCGTGGCCGTGCGCGAGACTCCGCTCAGCGGCCAGACGCTGAAGCAGATGGTCGCGCTCGACGAGGCGGGCGCCGTGGTGCTGCCCGCCTCTCCGGCGTTCTACGCGGGGGCGACGCACATCCAGGATCTGGTGGACTTCGTCGCCGGGCGGGTGCTCGACGCGGCGGGAGTGCCGCACCAGCTGTACCGCCGGTGGGAAGGGGAGCTCGGTGGCGCCTCCCGGGGCTGAACCGGTGGGGTCAGCGCTTCTTCCTGTTCACGCGCGGGGTGCGGGTGCGGTCGACCCGGTGGGCGGCGGCGGGCTGGTGGGCACGCGAGCGGTTGGCCAGGTCCTGCAGCTCACGCATCCGGGCGTAGGCCATCTCGATCGAGTACACGGTGAAGGTCACTCCTGAAGATTCGAAAGCGTTTCTTGGATGATGGGAAAGATTCACAGGGCTTGACCCTGTTGCGCCTTAGATTCTACACGTAAACTCGTGGTACTGCTGAACAATGGAAGGTTTCAGTCACATGGACGCGGTGGACAGGCAGCTCATCCAGGCCCTCAGAGAGAACGGCAGGGCCTCGTACGCCGAGCTGGGGCGGCTCGTCGGGCTCTCCGGGCCCAGCGTCACCGACCGCATCAACCGGCTGGAAACCGCCGGGGTCATCACCGGTTACCGCGCGACCGTCGACGCCGCCTCGCTGGGCCTCGGCGTCACCGCTCTGATCGGCATCTCCCTCTCGGACGCCGCCGACCACGAGGACGTCGCGCACCGGCTGAAGGACCTCGCCGAGATCGAGGACTGCTGGTTCATCGCGGGCGCCGACTCGTTCATGCTCAAGGTGCGGGTCGGTGACGTGGACGGACTGGAGAAGACCATCCGCCGGCTCAGCGGCACCAGGGGGGTCTCCCGCACCCGCACGACGGTCGTGCTCTCCACCAAGTGGGAGAACCGGGTCGGGGAGCTCCCCGAGGAGGCGTGACGCGGAGAGGCGACGGGGGTCCCGCCGCCCGAAGGGTGGGGGAGTACCGTGGGCTGCCGGATCTGTCACATGGAGATATGGGAGGCGCCGTAGTGGACGCGGGACTCAAGCGCGAGCTGGAGGAGAAGGTCCGGGCCGGCGAGCGGCTGACCCGCGAGGACGGGATCGCGCTCTACGAGTCCGACGACCTGGCATGGCTCGGCGGGCTGGCCCACGAGGTGCGTACGCGGAAGAACGGCGACGTCGTCCACTTCAACGTCAACCGCCACCTCAACATGACCAACGTGTGCACCGCGTCGTGCGCGTACTGCTCGTTCCAGCGCAAGCCGGGCGAGAAGGACGCGTACACGATGCGCATCGAGGAGGCCGTCCGGCTCGCGAAGGCGATGCAGGGCGAGAACCTCACCGAGCTGCACATCGTCAACGGGCTGCACCCGACCCTGCCGTGGCGCTACTACCCGCGCTCCCTCAGTGCGCTCAAGGAAGCCCTGCCGGAGGTGGCGCTCAAGGCGTTCACCGCCACGGAGATCCACCACTTCGAGACGATCTCGGGGCTCTCGGCCTCCGAGATCCTCGACGAGCTGATCGAGGCCGGTCTGGAGTCGCTGACCGGCGGCGGCGCGGAGATCTTCGACTGGGAGGTCCGCCAGCACATCGTCGACCACAACACCCACTGGGAGGACTGGTCGCGCATCCACCGTCTCGCGCACGAGAAGGGTCTCAAGACCCCGGCGACGATGCTGTACGGGCACATCGAGGAGCCCCGTCACCGCGTCGACCACGTGCTGCGGCTGCGGGAGATGCAGGACGAGACCGGCGGATTCCAGGTCTTCATCCCGCTGCGCTACCAGCACGACTTCGTGGACATGAAGGACGGCAAGGTCCGCAACACCCTCCAGGCGCGGACGTCGATGGCGACCGGCGCGGAGGCCCTCAAGACCTTCGCGGTCTCGCGGCTGCTCTTCGACAACGTCCCGCACGTCAAGGTGTTCTGGGTGATGCACGGTGTGCAGACCGCCCAGCTCGCGCTGCAGCACGGTGCGGACGACATGGACGGCTCGGTCGTCGAGTACAAGATCACGCACGACGCCGACGACTACGGCACCCCGAACAAGCTCGGCCGTGAGGACCTGCTGGACCTCATCCGGGACGCGGGCTTCCGGCCCGTGGAGCGCAACACCCGGTACGAGATCCTCCGCGAGTACCCGGGCCCCGAGGCCGGGCGGCGCGAGACGCCCCAGCCGATGCGCGTCTGAGGCGCAGCGCCCGTCCGGCACCCCGCGCCCGTCGTGGGTGCCCCGGGTGCCCCGCTGTAGGAAAGCCCCGGCCCGCCGTCCCCGGCCGGGGCTTTCTCGCGTGGTGGACGCGGCTTGAAGGGCACTGGCTTGAAGGACACTCCTCGTAATGGTTAATCTGCGCATATGGCGCTTACATTTGACGTGGATCCCGCATTCGACCGAGCCCTGCGGGACGGCATCACCGCGCTCTGGGTCGATGTCAGCAACGCCGGCGGGGCCGTCGGCTTCCTGCCGCCCGTGACCGATGACGAGGTCCGGCCCGAGCTCGTCAAGCACCTCGCGGGGATGGCCGAGGGCCGCACCCACCTGATCGTCGGACGGGACGAGGACGGCACGGTGGCCGCCACCGCCTTCCTCACCCGCAACACCCACCGGCTCATGCGGCACTGGATCGGCGCCTACACGGTGATGGTTCACCCGCGCCACCAGGGCAAGGGCTACGGGCGCGCGCTGATGGCGGCCACGGCCGACGCCGCCAAGGCGATCGAGGGCATCGAGGCCATCCGGCTCACCTGCCGCGGCGGCACCGGGGCCGACCGCTTCTACACCTCCTGCGGATACAAGGAGGTGGGCCGGGTCCCGGACGCCATCCGAGTCGCCGAGGGCGACGACCGCGACGACGTGATCATGCTGCTCCCGCTCTTCCGGTAGAAGCGCCACGGCCTTCGGCGGAGGCGCCACGGCAACCCTGCGAACTGATCGAATTCGGGGCATGCTTCACTGGTCGGGCACGAACCCAGACTGCACGACCGCAGGAAATGCCGGACGTAGAGAGAAGGCCAGCCGTGTCCGCTGCCAAGCCGAGCGCAACGATCCGGTACACCGCCATGCGCCTGCTGATTTTCGTCGGCTGCTTCTTCATCGCCGGCGTGGCGGTCCACTTCGGCCTCCTGCCCTCGGGCGTCGGCGGCTCCAACGCCGTCTGGGTCATCCTTCTCGGCCTGCTGCTCTCCGCGCCCCTCAGCTTCGTCCTGCTGCGCAAGCAGCGCGACGAGATGTCCCAGCAGCTCGTCTCGACGGTCGACCGGACCAAGGTCAGGCTCGAGGCGAACCGCACCCGCGAGGACAGCGTCACCCAGTAGGCGCCGCGTAAGGTTCCTCACACCCGCACCCGTACGAACCAGGCCCCGGACCGGAGCAGACGCTCCCGTACCGGGGTTTCGGTGTGTCCGGGGGTCCCGTCGACCGAGTTGATCGAGAAGTGGACCTTTGAGGTTCTCAAAGTTGCAGTGTTAACGTATTCGACATGATGACAGCAGTGCGCACCCACCACGCCTTGGGCGTCCCGCTCGTGGTGCGCCTGCATGTCGATCTCTGCCGCTGTATGTCCGCGGCCTGTTGCCGCAACGTCTGAACCGGCATCATGCAGCGGCGCCGCCCTTGACGCGGGCGCCGCACCCCGTCCCTGTTCGACCGCACGACCGTACGTCTGTTCCCGTACGTCCCGATGCGTCACATCTGGAGTGTGCCCGTGTCCGCGAATCCCGCGCCCACCGCCGAGACCGAAGCCGGTAAGCCGTCCGGTTCCGGTTTCCGCCTGCCCAGCATCCCGTTCTGGGTGCAGATAGTCGCCGGTCTCGTCCTCGGTGTCCTGCTCGGCTGGATCACCCGCAGCTACGAGGTCAGCTGGCTCTACACCACGCTCGACCAGGTCGGCCACATCTTCGTCCAGCTCCTGAAGCTGGCCGTCGCGCCCCTCGTCTTCTTCGCGATCCTGGTGTCGATCACCAACCTGCGCAAGGTCAACAACGCCGCCAGGCTGGCCACCCGCACGCTGCTCTGGTTCATGATCACCTCACTGATCGCCGTGGCCATCGGGCTCGCGATCGGCCTGATCACCAACCCGGGCTCCGGGACCGGCCTCACCCCGAAGGACGGCGCCAAGCCGGAGAACGCCGGCTCCTGGCTCGACTTCCTCACCGGGATCATCCCCACCGACGTCATCACGCCGTTCACCGAGCTGAACGTCCTGCAGATCGTCTTCATGGCCGCCGTCGCCGGCATCGCCGCGCTCCAGCTCGGCGAGAAGGCCAAGCCGATCCTCGCCCTCAGCGAGTCGATCCTGGAGCTCCTCCAGAAGGCCCTCTGGTGGGTCATCCGCCTCGCCCCGATCGGCACCGTCGGCCTCATCGGCTACGCGATCGCCGACTACGGCTGGGACCTGATCGGCAAGTACGCCACGTTCACCGCGGACGTCTACATCGGTTGCGCCCTGGTGATGTTCGGCGTCTACCCGCTGCTGCTCGCCACGGTCGCCAAGGTCAGCCCGCTGCAGTTCTTCAAGGGCGCCTGGCCCGCGATCCAGCTGGCCTTCGTCTCCCGCTCCTCGGTCGGCACCATGCCGGTCACCCAGCAGGTCACCGAGCGTCTCGGCGTCCCGAAGGAGTACGCGTCCTTCGCCGTGCCGTTCGGCGCCACGACCAAGATGGACGGCTGCGCCGCGATCTACCCGGCGCTGGCGGCGATCTTCATCGCGCAGATCTTCGACGTGCAGCTGGGCATCGGCGACTACATCCTGATCGCGTTCGTCTCGGTGATCGGCTCGGCGGCCACCGCCGGCCTCACCGGCGCCACGGTCATGCTGACCCTCACCCTGTCGACCCTGGGTCTTCCGCTTGAGGGCGTGGGCCTGCTGCTCGCCATCGACCCGATCCTGGACATGATGCGCACCGCCACGAACGTGGCGGGACAGGCTCTGGTCCCGGTGATCGTCGCCTCCCGCGAGAAGATCCTCGACCACGACATGTACGACTCGGCGTCGGCCTCCCCGGTCGAGGAGCCCGAGACCGAGGTGCGCGACGTGGAGACGAAGGGCGTTCCCGTCACGGCGTAACCTTCGTGCACCCGAGCGCCCCCGGACTCCGTGTCCGGGGGCGCTCCTGTGTGCCCGGGGGCTGGTGGACGACGACAACCGGCCATCGTGGCCGGGCCATCTCCCGTCCGTACGATGGCGGACGAGGCCGCGCCGTACTCTTACCGAGGAGTAGCGCAGCGGGGGCGGGAGGGATGTCTGACGTGAGTGCAGTGAAGAGCAAACGGATGCCGCGCGCGGTGCGTGAGCAGCAGATGATGGACGCGGCCGTACGGATCTTCGCGCAGCGCGGATACCGGGCCGCCTCGATGGATGAGATCGCGGAACTGGCCGGTGTGTCGAAGCCCTTGGTCTATCTGTATCTGAATTCCAAGGAGGAGCTCTTCACCGCGTGCATCCGCCGCGAGTCGAAAGCGCTGATGGAAGCCGTGCAGGCGGGGGTGGAGCCGGGAATTCCGGCGGACGGGCAACTGTGGTCGGGGCTGCGGGCGTTCTTCACGCACACCGCGGAGAACCCGGACGGCTGGGCGGTGCTGCACCAGCAGGCGAGCTCGCACGGGGAGCCGTTCGTCAGTGAGGTCGGGGCGCTGCGGAAGGAGATCGTTGCGTTCGTGACGGGTCTGATCGGTGCGGCCGCGCGGGAGGCGCACAGCGATCCCGCGCTGCCCGACCGGGATGTGGCGGGGCTCGCGCAGGCGCTGGTGGGGGCGGCGGAGGCGCTCGCCGGGTGGGCGAACGTCACTCCTGGCGTCTCGGCCAAGGAGGCCGCCACCACCCTGATGAACTTCTCGTGGGCGGGCCTGGAGAACCTCATGCACGGGCGCGGCTGGCAGTCCCGGGGGGACTGAGGGGCTCAGCCCTCCCGGACCAGGCTGCCGGTGAGGTGGACGCGGCCGCCGCCGCGCACCTGGAAGGCGGTGTCGTCGGCGGCGTACGTGACGGTGGAGGGCAGCGGGACGGGCGCCTTGAAGTCCGCCCGCATGGCCACGATCCGGCCCTCCGGCCCGTCGGCGTCGTTCCCGCTCCCGGCTTCCGCCAGGCAGCGGGCGACGGTCCACATGCCGTGTGCGATGGGCCGGGGGAAGCCGAAGAGCCGTGCCGTCACGGGGTGGAGGTGGATGGGGTTCCGGTCTCCCGAAGCGGCCCCGTACCGCCGTCCCAAATCGGCGGGCAGTTGCCACTCGGCCACGGCGGGCAGCTCCGGGGGTGGGGCCGGGGCCGGGGCCGGGGAAGGGGCCTCCGGTGCTTCCGTCGCGTGCCGGGACAGGTAGCCGCTGCGTGACTCCCAGACGAGCGCGCCCGCGAGCCGCGCCTCGGTCACCATCGTGACCTCCGTGCCGCGCCGGTGGGGTGTGAGTTCAGCGGCGTACACGGTGAGTTCGAACGCGTCCGTCGGCTGCGGTGGCCGGTGCGCGGTGATCTCGATCCAGGTGTGGACCAGTCCCAGTACCGGCAGCGGGAAGTCGCGGCCCGTCATCACCCGCATGGCCTGGGGGAAGCCCAGTACATGCGGGTAGGTGAGCGGCAGCGGGCCGGATTCGGCGTAGCCGCAGATCCTGCTGTACGCGGCGAGGGGCCCGACCTCCATACGTGCGGGCGGGAGCACCGCACGGCCGGCGGGCAGTGTGGCGCCGGGTCGCCCGGCCCGTTTGAAGGGCGAGGTGACGGCTCCGCGGACGAGGGACAGGCTCAGGCCGGTCATGGTTCACGCCCCCAGCAGGCTCTGGCCGCAGACCCGTACGACCTGGCCGTTGACCGCGCCGGAAGCGGGCTGGGCGAACCAGGCGGTGGCCTCGGCGACGTCGACGGGGAGGCCGCCCTGGGACAGGGAGTTCATCCGGCGCCCGGCCTCCCGGATGAAGAGGGGCACGGCGGCCGTCATCTTCGTCTCGATGAAGCCGGGTGCGACGGCGTTGACGGTGATGCCGTGCTCGGCGGCCGCGCGCGGGGCCAGGGAGCGGACCAGGCCGATGATGCCCGCCTTGCTGGCCGCGTAGTTGGTCTGACCGTTGTTGCCCGCGATCCCGGCGATGGACGCGGTGGCGACGATCCGTCCGCCGCGGCGCACGGTGCCCGACTCGATGAGGGCGTCCGTGGTGCGCAGGACGCTGTCCAGGTTGACGTCGATGACCGAGGCCCAGCGGTCGGCCGGCATGTTGGCGAGCCGGCGGTCCCGGGTGATGCCCGCGTTGTGGACGAGGACGTCGAGACCGTCGGGGACGGCCGCGGCGATCAGTTCGGCGGCGTCGGACGCGGTGATGTCCAGCGGCAGGGCGGTGGCGCCGAGGCGGTCGGCGGTGCGGACGAGCTCTTCCTGTGCCTGCGGGACGTCCAGGCAGATCACCTGGGCGCCGTCCCTGGCGAGGACGGAGGCGACGGACGCGCCGATGCCGCGGGCCGCGCCGGTGACCAGCGCGGTGCGCCCGTACAGGGGTGCCGCCCAGTCGGCCACCTCGCCGGGTGCGTCCGCGGTGAGTTCGACGACCTGGCCGCTGATGTACGCGGAGCGGGGGGACAGCAGGAAGCGGAGGGTGGACTCGGCCGAGGCGGCGCCCGCCCCGGGGGCGAGCCGCAGCAGCTGCGCGGTGGCGCCCCGTCCGATCTCCTTGCCGAGCGAGCGTACGAAGCCTTCGAGTGCCTGCTGGGCCGCCGCCTGGTGGTGGTCGTCGGGGGACGGGGTGGTGCCGAGGACGACGACGCGGCCACCGGTGGCCAGCGACCGTACGACGGGGTGGAGAGCGGCGTGTACGGCGGCGAGTCCGGCGGCCGTGGTGACGCCGGTGGCGTCCAGGACGACGGCGGCCGGGCGTTCGGCCTGGTCGGTGACCTTCAGCCCGGTTGCCGCGAGTACCGGGCCGAGCGCGTCGGAGCGGTCGGAGCTACCTGCGGTGAGGTGGAGCAACGGCCCGTCGAGGGACGGGGTTTCCAGCGTCCAGCGGCGCAGCGGCGTGGGCTGCGGCAGGCCGAGCCTTCGGGTCAGGAAGCGGCCGGGTGCGGTGCCGGTGAAGTGCAGATAGCGGTCGGCCATTGTCTGGACTCCTGCTCGGTCGTAGATTTACTCCAGAGTAAGGTTACTCAGGGGTCAGGAGTTGTCGAGATGAGCTGGTCGAGTTGATTCCCCTCGCACTTCCGCAGCCGCGCCGGGTCGCGGTCATCGGTGGCAGTCGTATTCCGTTCGCCCGTTCCGACGGCCCGTACGCGCGGGCGTCGAACCAGGACATGCTGACCGCCGCACTGGACGGACTCGTCGAGCGCTTCGGCCTGCGGGGACAGCAGGTCGGCGAGTTCGTCGCCGGTGCGGTCCTCAAGCACAGCCGGGACTTCAACCTGGCCCGCGAGACCGTCCTGGGATCGGCCCTCGACCCGCGCACTCCGGCGTACGACATCCAGCAGGCGTGCGGCACCGGGCTGCAGGCCGTCGTCGCCGCGGCCAACAAGATCGCGCTCGGCGCGGTCGACTCGGCGATCGCGGGCGGCGCGGACACCACGAGCGACGCACCCCTCGGGGTCAACGACCGGCTGCGCAGGACCCTGCTGGAGGCCCGCCGCGCCAAGTCGGCAGGCGCCCGGATCAAGGCGCTGGCCGCTGTCCGGCCCGGCCATCTCGTCCCGGACATCCCGCGCAACGCCGAGCCCCGCACCGGTCTCTCGATGGGCGAGCACGCGGCGGTCACCGCCCGGAAGTGGGGCGTGGCCCGCGAGGACCAGGACCTGCTGGCAGCCACGAGCCACCAGCGGCTCGCCGCGGCGTACGAGCGCGGTTTCCTGGACGACCTCGTCGTCCCGTATCTCGGCCTGGACCGGGACCAGAATCTGCGCCCCGGCTCCACGGTGGAGAAACTCGCCACGCTGAAGCCGGTGTTCGGCGCCGGGCACGCCGACGCGACGATGACCGCGGGCAATTCGACCCCGCTCACCGACGGCGCGGCGACCGTGCTGCTGGCGAGCGAGGAGTGGGCGGAGGCGCGGGGGCTGGAACCGCTGGCGTACCTGTCGCTGTACGAGACGGCCGCCGTGGACTACGTCAACGGTGAGGACGGGCTGCTGATGGCGCCCGCGTACGCCGTACCGCGCATGCTGGAGCGGGCCGGGCTGACCGTCGGGGACTTCGACCTCTTCGAGATCCATGAGGCCTTCGCCTCCCAGGTGCTCGCCACCCTGGCGTCCTGGGAGAAGCAGGGGCTCGCACCCGTCGACAGGGACAAGCTGAATGTGGTCGGATCGTCCCTCGCCACCGGCCATCCCTTCGCCGCGACGGGCGCCCGGATCGTGGCGACCCTGGCCAAGCTCCTCGCGGAGCGGGGCGTGCCCGGCCGGGGCCTGATCTCGATCTGCGCCGCGGGCGGCCAGGGAGTCACCGCGATCCTGGAACGTCCCTGACCGCAGCCGGGATCCCCCCGCCACCCGCCACCCATCCGTATGTGAACGACCTCACGCACCCAGCATCGCCGCCGGACCCCACGTCGAGGAGCCGCTCGTGTCCACGCCCGCCCCCGCCGCCGTACCCGCCGTTCCCGTCCTGGTCGAACCGACCAAGGTCAGGTCGGCCGACGGCACCGTACGGGAAGTCTCCGTGCCGCCGCTCGCGCCGACCGTGCGGAGCGGCTCGCTCGCCGAGATCCCCTTCGACAACGCCCGTGAGGCCCCCTCCGAGGCGGTCCTCAGCCGCAAGCAGGCCGACGACAGCTGGCAGGACGTGACCGCCGCCGCATTCGCCGCCGAGGTCCAGGCCGTCGCCAAGGGCCTGATCGCGGAGGGCCTGCAGAGTGGTGACCGGGTCGCGATCATGGCCCGTACGACCTATGAGTGGAC
This sequence comes from Streptomyces sp. NPDC005794, assembly GCF_042871445.1. Lineage (NCBI taxonomy): Bacteria > Bacillati > Actinomycetota > Actinomycetes > Kitasatosporales > Streptomycetaceae > Streptomyces > Streptomyces sp. NPDC005794. The sequence continues at coordinate 103,226 of NZ_JBIAIN010000017.1, read as the reverse complement.
GCTGCTCGACTTCGCGTCCTGGACGGCCGGGCTGGTCACCGTGCCGATCTACCCGACCTCCTCGGCCTTCCAGACACGCTGGATCCTCCAGGACTCCGGAGCGGTCGCGTGCGCGGTGGAGACGAAGGAGCAGGAGCGGCTGGTCAGCCACGAGCGGCAGCAGCTCGGAGACCTCACGCACCTCTGGACGTTCGACACGGGTGCGGTGAGCCGGCTGAAGACGCTCGGCAAGGACGTACCCGACGCGGCCGTCGCCGCCCGTCGCGCCGCCCTGGAACCGGGCAGCCCCGCCACCCTCATCTACACCTCGGGCACCACGGGCCGGCCCAAGGGCTGCGTCCTGACCCACGGGAACTTCTTCGCCGAGGTCGACAACGCCATAGAGCTGCTCCATCCGGTCTTCACGTCCCTGTCGAAGTACCCCGCGTCGACCCTCCTGTTCCTGCCGCTCTCCCATGTCTTCGGGCGGATGGTGGCGATCGGCTGCATGCGCGCCAGGGTCCGGCTCGGTCACGCGCCGTCCATCCGGACGGAGGACCTGCTCGCGGATCTGGCCGGCTTCAAGCCGTCGTTCCTGCTGGCCATTCCGTACGTCCTGGAGAAGGTCTTCAACACCGGCCGCGCCACGGCCGAGAAGATGGGCCGTGTCTCGTCCTTCGACCGCGCGGCCCGGATCGCGCAGCGTTACGGCGAGGCGGTCGAGGCCGCCCAACACGGCACGGGCCCCGGCCCCGGCCCCGGGCTCCGCGCCGCCCGCGCCCTGTACGACCCGCTGGTCTACCGGCGTATCCGGGCCGCGCTGGGCGGCCGCGTCCGGTACGCGATCTGCGGGGGATCCCCGCTGGGGAGGAGGCTCGCCGCGTTCTACGCGGGGGCGGGCATACAGATCTTCGAGGGCTACGGCCTGACCGAGACCACCGCGGCAGCCACGGTCACCCCGCCCCTCAAGCCCCGCCTGGGCACGGTGGGCTGGCCGCTGCCGGGCGCGGCCGTGCGGATCGCGGACGACGGCGAGGTCCTGCTCAGCGGTGGCCAGGTCTGCCAGGGCTACTGGGACACCGAGCGCGGCGAGGCCACGCCGTATCCGGGCGGCGACTGGTTCCCGACGGGTGACCTGGGAGCGCTGGACGAGGACGGCTACCTGACGATCACCGGCCGCAAGAAGGACATCATCATCACGTCCGGCGGCAAGAACGTCATTCCCGCCCCGCTGGAGGACTGGCTGCGCGCCCACCCGCTGGTCAGCCAGTGCATGGTGGTCGGGGACAACCGGTCGTTCATCAGCGCGCTGATCACCCTGGAGCCGGACGGTCTCGCCCACTGGCGCCGGATGCGGAAGAAGACGGACGTCCCGCTGTCCGAGCTCGTCCACGACGAGGAGCTGCGCTCCGCGCTGCAGCGTGCGGTCGACGAGGCCAACCGGCTCGTCTCGCGCGCCGAGTCCATCCGTAAGTTCACCGTCCTGCCGCAGGACTTCACCGAGGAGAGCGGTCACCTCACCCCGTCGCTGAAGCTGAAGCGGGACGCGATCACGCGGGACTTCGACGCCGAGATCGAGGAGTTGTACCGCAAGCAGTAGCCGGGTCCGCTTCCGACGTGGTGCTCGGCCACGCCCGGAACCAGGAGGCCGCGGACGAGGCCGTGCGGCCGGGTGAGGAGGCGGAAGGAACCGTCACGGCATCCGCCCGGACCTCGCGGCGGCCCACGCCGCCGAGGAGTCGCTGCCGCGTCCAGCGGGTGTTGACCGAGCTGGACGCGGGGCCGCGGGCCGGAGACACGGTACGGGGAAGCGCCCCGGCCGACGGCGGCGTACGCGAGAAGGGCCTCGGCGGGAACTCCGTCGGGTTGATGGGCAGCGCCGTCCCCGGGATCTCCACCGTCGCACCGGTGTACTGCCTGACCTCCACCCTCGGCTCCACGCCGGTGAGGCCGATGTGCAGATGCCCGCCGTGTTCCTCCCGATACTGCTGGCCGCCTTCGCGTACCGGGCACGTCGGGCCCCACGGAGTGGACTCGGCGGCCCGCTCGACCGCATACCGTGGTGCCGTCACGGACGACGACGGAGGTGCCTCGCATGCGGATCGCCATAACGATATTCCTCACCGACGAGACGATCACGCCGGTCCGGCTCGCACGCGAGCTGGAACAGCGGGGGTTCGCCGGGCTCTATCTGCCCGAGCACACCCACATCCCGGTGAGCCGGGAGTCCCCGTACCCGGCGGGCGGCGAGCTGCCGGCCGAATACGGCCGCACCCTCGACCCGTTCGTCGCGCTGGGGCAGGCCGCCGCCGTCACCGAGCGGCTGGCCCTCGGTACCGGCATCACGCTGATCGCCCAGCACGACCCCATCGACCTGGCGAAGCAGGCCGCCACGCTCGACCACCTCTCCGGCGGGCGCCTCACGCTCGGCATCGGCTTCGGCTGGAACAGGGAGGAGGCCGCCGACCACGGTGTGGAGTGGCCGACCCGGCGCGCGCTCGGCAGCGACAGGCTGGCCCTGATGCGAGCCCTGTGGGCGGACGAACCGACGGCGTACGAGGGTGAGTTCGGCTCGGTCCGGGCGAGCGACGCCTATCCGAAGCCGGTGCAGAGGCCGCGCGGCCCGGTGAGCGGCCCGCGCACCCTGATCGGCGGGGCGGCCGGACCGAAGCTGTTCGCGCAGATCGCCCAGGACGCGGACGGCTGGCTGCCGATCGGCGGGCGCGGCCTGTCGGAGTCCGTGCCGAAGCTGCGCACGGCCTGGGAGGAGGCGGGCCGCGACCCGGAGCACCTCCAGGTGGTGCCCTACGCCGTCCAGCCGTCTCCGGGGAAGCTGGCGTACTACGCGGATCTGGGCGTCGACGAGGTCGTCCTGCAACTGCCCCCGGCCGGTGAGGCCGAGGTACTGCGCGCGCTGGACGCGTATGCGGCGTATGTGTGAGGAACCCGTGTCCGTGAACCTGCCGGGGCGATCTTCCGGTGGAACCATCAACGCTAAAATCGCATCTATCACCTCCGGACATCGATGGTGCGGCCCGTGTGCGTGTGTGCCCGGCTGCCTGGGAGCAGGAGCACGATGAACAGGCCGTTGCGGCATATAGCCATTTTCTGTGGGCTGCTGATGCTGGCTCTGCTGATACGGACCAACTGGCTTCAGTACGCCAAGAGCGAGGAGCTCGCGACCCACGAGCACAACCGCCGGGTCAAGATCACCCAGTTCGCCACCCCGCGGGGGGACATCATCGTGGGCGGCAAGGCGATCACGGGGTCGAAGGAGGTCGAGGGGACCGACTTCAAGTACCAGCGCACCTTCAAGCAGGGCGCGATGTACGCCCCCGTCACCGGCTACGCCTCCCAGGCACAGGGCATGTCCCTCCTGGAGAACACGTACGACAGCATCCTCAGCGGCCAGGACGAGCGTTTCGCCTTCCGGCACGCCAAGGACATCCTCACCGGTGAGGAGCGGCGCGGCGGGGACGTGGTCACGACCATCGACGCGAAGGCGCAGGAGGCGGCCTACAAGGGCCTGACCGACCTCGACGCCCGGGGCGCGGTCGTCGCCCTCGACCCGGCGACCGGCAAGGTCCTCGCTCTGGTCTCGACGCCCTCGTACGACCCCTCGGTCTTCGCCGGCAACTCCTTCAAGGAGGGCGACAAGTTCCAGGCCCTGGTCGACGAGAAGGGCAAGCCGCTGGCCAACCGCCCGCTGCGTGAGACCTTCCCGCCCGGTTCCACCTTCAAGATCCTCACGGCCGCCGCGGCCCTGGAGCACGGCGTCGTCACGGACGTCGACGCGCGGACCGACGCGGTCTCCCCGTACCCGCTGCCGCTGTCGTCGAGCACGATCAGCAGTGAGGCGGGCGACCAGACGTGCAACAAGGCGTCGATGAAGACGGCCATGCAGTACTCCTGCAACAACGTCTTCCTGGACGCCGCCCTCAAGGTGGGCGACAAGGGGATGCGTGAGACGGCCGAGAAGTTCGGCTTCAACGAGGACGTCTACTCCGAGGCCTTCGGCGACATGCTCGCCACGAAGAGCCTCTACCCCGAGGAGCTGGACAAGCCCGGCACCGCCCTCACCGGCATGGGCCAGGGCAGCCTCACGAGCACCCCGATGCAGATGGCGATGGTCACGGCGGCCCTCGCCAACGGCGGCAAGCTGATGCAGCCGTACCTCGTGGACAAGCTGCTCGGCCCGGACCTGTCGACCCTGGAGGAGCACGAGCCGCAGGTCAAGAGCCAGGCGGTCTCCGAGGAGACGGCGAAGAAGGTCCAGGAGATGATGGAGTTCACCGCCAAGGAGGGCAGCGCGAAGCGCGCCCTGATCGACGGCGTGACGGTGGGCGGCAAGACGGGTACGGCTCAGCGTGGTGACGACGTGAGCAAGGAAGTCCCGTACGGCTGGTTCGTCTCGTACGGCAAGAAGTCCGACGGCCAGGCGGTGGCGGTCGCGGTGTTCATCGACCCGACCGCGATGGAGATCTCCCGTTCCGACATCTCGGGTGGTGGCCTCGGTGGCCCGATCGCGAGGGAAGTGATGAAGGCGGCCCTCGGGAAGTAGGACGGCCCTTCGAGCACCCGAAGTACGGCGGCCCCCGCCCGGCGATGCGCCGGACGGGGGCCGCCGCCGTCATCCGGTCCCCGTGCGCCCCCCGGCCGCCCGCAGGACGGCCGCGGTCGTGAGACCCGCCAGCAGGCCCCAGACCAGGGCGGCCGGGACGCCGTGGCCGAGGCCGCCGGACAGGTGCTGCCAGCCCCATTGTTCTCCCGAGTCCACCACGGTCACCGTGGACCGGAACAGTTGGTTCGCCAGGAGCCCGACGACGGTCGCGCAGACCGCCCCGACCGCCGTCGCCGTCACGGTGGCCCGGGTGAGCAGCACGGGCAGCAGCCGCAGCGCCCACCACACCACGGCGAGCAGCAGCACGTCGCCGACGCGGTACAGCAGCCAGTGGCCGAGCGAACCGCCCGCCGGGCCGGCCCAGCCGCCGAGCAGCAGCCACTGGCGCAGCAGGTCGCCCGGTTCGGAGAGCAGACCGTCGGACAGGGAGACCCTCTGGAGGGAAGCGGCCACCGACTGGTGGGAGAGGACGACCAAGGAGAAGGCCACCACGGCGGTACCGGCGGTGGCGGCCGGACGGGCGGCCCGCACGGAAACGTCGTTGAGCGGCAGCGGTCCGGCACCCTTGACCGTGATCCGCGCCGCGAGCACGGTGACGGCCGCCGCGACGAGTGCGGTCACCACCACGATCTGCCGCCCGCCCGAGGCCGCGAGCTGGGGCAGGAGACGGTAACTGCCGTTCCCGTGCGAGGCGATGAGCCACGGCGTGGAGACGGTCACCGCCAGGGTCCCGGCCACCAGGCCCCAGGCCCACACCGCGAGCAGTGTGGCCGGTATCCGGCGGTTCACCGGCGGCAGTCTGCGGACCAGGAGGAGTGCCCCGGGTACGAAGAAGGCGAAGACCGCGGCGAACCGGATCTGCATGCCGGTCTCGTACAGCGAGAGATAGCGGCCGGGGTCTGCCGAGGCGGGACCCTCGATGTCCCCCAGCGCCCCGGTGCCGAACCGGACCGAGTCCGGCGGATCGTACGACCACGGCGTGAGCCAGGACTGGAGGTCGGCGACCAGCCGGCCGCCGAGTGCGTCGGTGGCCCCCTGGAGGCGCAGCGCGTTCGCGCTCGCCCCCGCCCACCACAGCAGTGCCGTGAGCAGCAGCCCTCCGGCCAGTGCCGGTATCGCCGCGCGCCGGTATGTCATGAACGTCCCCCGCTGTTGATCGCAGTCCGTCGATCTCCTGACCGGCTGGAGATTACGGGGTGGGCGGACTCGGCCCGGTGGTGGTCCGGGAGCCGGGGGCGGGCCGCGCCCGCCTCGCGTGGCACGGCTTGGTGCCACGCGGTGCCATTCGGTGCCATCTCAGGTCCGCTGAACGCGCCTGAGTGTGGGTGGTGCCACCGCTGCTCCCACGGGTGTCCATGCATGTGTGCAGGTCAGGGCGGTCTGGTTGCGTGCTGCCCAGGAAATTCAGTCGCGCGACTTGCGCATGGTGCCATGATGGCGCCATGATGACGTCATGGACCTCACCCCGTATGTCGACACTCTCCGCCGTGAACTCGCGGTGGCCGCCGAAGCCGGCGGGGACGATGCCCGCGAGCTGGCGGAGAGGCTCACCGCTCCGCTGGAGTCGGCGACCCGGTTGACGCTGCTCAGTGCGCTCTCCGCCGCGGCGGACGAGATCACCCGGGAGCTCGCCCCCGGCTCGGTCGACGTGCGGCTGCGCGGGCTCGACCCCGACTTCGTGGTGACGCCGCCGTCCACCGACGGTGGCGTCCCCACGGAGTCGGCCGCGCCCGTCGGGCCGCTCAGGGCCCCGGTCCCGGCCGACGGCGACGAGGGTGGCACCGCGCGCGTCAACCTGCGCCTGCCGGCCCACCTCAAGGCCCGTGCCGAGGAGGCCGCGACCCGCGAGGGGCTGTCGGTCAACGCGTGGCTGGTGCGCGCCGTGTCGGCCGCGGTCGACGGCGACACCCGGCCGCGTACGGCGGAGAGGACCCGGACCATCGGGCAGAGCTTCACGGGCTGGGTGCGCTAGCCACACCCCCCTTCACCCGCACCACTGTTCACCCACACCACGTCCCACCAGCGGGGACGCCCTGAAGACCCAAGAGGACGGGACAGCCATGCCTTCTTTCGACACTTCCGAAGCGATCTCGGTCACCGCGCGTGTGGAGGCCGGTTCCATCCAGTTCACCGCGGGCGACCGCCTCGACACCGTCGTCGAGGTACGGCCCCGCGACCCGAAGAAGGACCTGGACGTCCGGGCGGCCGGCCAGACCGAGGTCACCTACGCCAACGGTGTCCTGACCGTCCGGACGCCCAAGTCCAATCTGTTCGGCCGCACCGGCGTCCTCGACGTGACGGTCGACCTGCCCACCGGCTCGCACATCGACATCACCGGCGCCTGGGCCCAGGTGCTCGGCGAGGGCCGGCTCGGCGACGTCCGTGTGAAGACCTCGGCCGGTGACGTCCGCCTCGACACGACCGGCCCGCTGCATCTGACCGCGTCGCACGGCTCGATCACCGTGGACCGGGTCGAGGGCGCGGCCGAGATCACCACCAGTTCCGGCAGTCTGCGCGTCGGCCTCGTCGACGGCCCCGCCGTCCTGAAGAACTCGCACGGCTCCACGACCGTCGGGGGCGTGACCGGTGAGCTGCGGGTGAGCGGAGCCAACGGCGACATCGACATCGTCCGCGCCGAGGACTCGGTCACCGCCACCACCGCTCACGGCACCCTGCGGGTGGGGGAAGTGGCGCGCGGCACCGTCCAGCTGGAGACCAATTACGGCGCCATCGAGATCGGTGTCCGCGAGGGCACGGCCGCCTGGCTCGACGTCGACTCGCGCTCCGGGCAGGTGCGTAGCACGCTGACCGCGTCCGACTCCCCGGAGGAGTCCGAGGACGCCGTCACGGTCCGCGCCCGCACCCGGCACGGCAACATCGACGTCCACCGCGCCAAGGCCTGAACCGGAAGAACCCGTCACCTCGACGCGCCCGCCCATCAGTCACTTCAGTCATCGAACGGGGTACTCCATGCCTTTTTCTGTCATGCCCATGTCCAGTCAGGGTGACGGCCCCCAGCCGCCTGCCGCCGTCTCCGCCATCGGGCTGCGTAAGTCCTACGGAGACAAGACCGTCCTCGACGGCATCGATCTGCACATCCCGGCCGGGTCCGTGTTCGCGCTGCTCGGCCCGAACGGTGCAGGCAAGACCACCGCCGTGAAGATCCTCTCCACGCTGATCTCCGCCGACGGCGGACAGGCCCAGGTGGCGGGCCACGACCTGGCCGCCGCGCCGCAGGCGGTGCGTGCGGCGATCGGTGTCACCGGGCAGTTCTCGGCGGTGGACGGCCTGATCACGGGGGAGGAGAACATGCTCCTGATGGCCGACCTGCACCACCTCTCCCGCGGTGAGGGGAAGCGGCTCACGGCCGAACTCCTGGAACGGTTCGATCTGGTGGACGCGGCGAAGAAGCCGGCTGCCGGTTACTCCGGCGGGATGAAGCGCCGCCTGGACATCGCGATGACCCTGGTCGGGGACCCGAGGATCATCTTCCTCGACGAGCCGACCACCGGCCTCGACCCCCGCTCCCGCCACACCATGTGGACCATCATCCGCGAGCTCGTCGCCACAGGCGTCACGGTCTTCCTCACCACCCAGTACCTGGAAGAGGCCGACGAACTCGCCGACCGCATCGCGGTCCTCAACAACGGGAAGATCGCCGCCGAGGGCAGCGCCGAAGAACTCAAACGGATGATCCCCGGCGGACACATCCGCCTCCGCTTCACCGACCCGGACACCTACCGGTCGGCAGCCTCCGCCCTCCACGACGCCACCACCGACGACGACGCACTCGCCCTGCAGATCCCCAGCGACGGCAGCCAGCGCGAACTGCGCTCCCTCCTCGACCGGCTGGATTCGGCGGGCATCGAGGCCGACGAACTGACCGTCCACACCCCCGACCTCGACGACGTCTTCTTCGCCCTCACCACCACCATCCCCACCCAGTCCGCCCAGTCCGCCCAGTCCAAGGAGGACGCCCGATGAGCAGCAGCACCCTCTCCCTCGCCGTACGCGACTCGTCCACCATGCTGCGCCGCAACCTCCTGCATGCCCGGCGCTACCCCTCCCTCACCCTGAACCTGCTCCTCACCCCGGTCATGCTCCTGCTGCTCTTCGTCTACATCTTCGGCGACACCATGAGCGGCGGCGCGGGCCGTTCCGCCTACATCGCCTACCTCGTCCCCGGCATCCTGCTCATGACCATCGGCTCCACCGTCGTCGGCACCGCCGTCTCCGTATCCACGGACATGAGCGAAGGCATCATCGCCCGCTTCCGCACCATGGCCATCCACCGAGGCTCCGTCCTCTTCGGACACGTCGCCGGCAGCGTCATGCAGGCCGTCCTGAGCGTCGTCGTGGTCGGCGCGGTCGGCGTCGCCATGGGCTTCCGCACGAATGCCACCCTGCTGGAGTGGATCGCGGCTCTGGGGCTGCTGGTCCTGGTCTCCCTGGCGTACACCTGGATCGCCGTCGGCATGGGCATGAGCAGCCCCAACGCCGAAGCGGCCAGCAACAACGCCACGCCCCTGATCCTCCTGCCCCTGATCTCCAGCGCGTTCGTCCCCCTGGACTCGATGCCCGGCTGGTTCCAGCCCATCGCCGAGTACCAGCCCTTCACCCCCGCCATCGAAACCCTGCGCGGACTGCTCCTCGGCACCGAGATCGGCAACAACGGCTGGATCACCCTCGCCTGGTGCCTCGCCCTCTCCCTCCTCGGCTACCGCTGGTCCAAGAACCAGTACGACCGCGACCCCAAGTAACCGGCGTGGCGGAACAGGGCGGAGCCCGCGCGAGCCGCGGGTCACGCCCTGGTCATCTCCCTGTGGGGAATGCCGCGCGTCGGCCGAGGCCGACAGTGAGGAGCGAGACGAGTGCGAGAGCGATCACAGCCACCGGCAGAACCCGTGCGCCGGCACTCTCCACGATCACAGCTCCTGCGGCCCCGCCCGCGAAGATCGCGAGGTTGAAGACGGTCGTCAGCATCGAGTACGCCGCATCGGCGTCCTCGCCCGCGGCCTCCCCCATGGCCGTCTGCAACTGGGTCGCCGAGCCACCGAATGCCAGGCCCCACAGGACGATTCCGAGCAGCGCGAGCACGGTGGACTGCTGCGCGGCGACCAGGAACGTGCCGGCGACGACGAACAGGGCCACGCTCGCCAGGGTGAGCCCGCGCAGTGTGCGGTCGATGAACAGACCGGTGACCCAGATACCTCCGAGTGCGGCGACGCCGAAGACGAGGAGCGCGATGTCCGGCCGGAGCGTCAGGTGCATCTGGCGCAGGAAGGGAGCGATGTAGGTGTAGAGCAGGTTGTGGGCGAGCATCCAGATGAACACGACGGCGAGGATGGTCGCCACACCGGCGAGGCGCAGCACTCGGCCGAGCGGAGCCTGTGTCCGTGCCGACTGCCCGGGTGCGTCAGGCACGAGGAACTTGGCGAAGATCACGACGATGACGCTGAGCAGTGACATCGCGGCGAAGGACCAACGCCATCCGGCCGTCGAGCCAAGCCAGGAGCCGAGAGGCGTTCCGACGGCGAGTGCGACCGGGGTTCCGGTCATGGCGATGGCGAGGGCGCGGCCGGCGCGCTCGGGAGCGACGATACGGCGGGCGTACCCGGCGAGCATGCCCCACAGCAGGCCGGAGAAGGCTCCCGCGATGAACCGGGCGACAAGTGCGACGGCGAACGACGGCGCTACCGCGGTGACGGAGTTCGCGACGAGGAACCCGAACAGACCGATGACGAGGAGCGGCTTCCGCCGAGCCCCGCGCGTCAGCATGATCGCGGGGACGGCCGCCAGGACCGTTCCGATCGCATAGGCGCTCACGAGCTGACCGGCGACGCCTTCGGAGACGTCGAGTCCGGCCGCGAGCTGCGGGAGCAGTCCCGCCGGCAGCGTCTCGGTCATGATCACGATGAATCCGGTACACGCCATCACCACCAGCGCCGGGACGGGGAACGAGTCGGACGCCCGCTCGCGGATCGGCGTGGGGCTGGTTGTGGTCATCGGACGGACCCCTCCATAGTTCTGGATTGATTGATCCGATATTGATCGAGGTGGCGGGAGGTGTCAAACTGGATCAGTCAGTCCGCAATGGAGGAGGTTCGCCGTGTCCCCTGTCGGCCGTCCCCGCGCTTTCGATCAGGAGGCCGTCCTGGAAGCTGCGATGTTGCTCTTCTGGGAACAGGGCTACGAGGCGACATCGCTGGCCCAGCTCCGCGAGGCCACGGGCCTGTCCTCAGCCAGCCTGTACGGTGCCTTCGGCTCGAAGGAGGGGCTGTTCGAGAGGGCTGTCGAGCACTACATCGCCGGGCCGGGCAGCGTCACCGATGTCGTGGCGGACGAGGCGGCGAGCCCTCGCGCGGCTGTCGCCCGCCTGCTGCACGGGTCGATCGACATGCAGACCGACTCCTCTCACCCTCGCGGATGCCTCGTCGCCCTCTCGGGGACGGTGCGGGCGCCGGGAGAGGGGGAGGCCGGGCCGCACAAGGCCGTAGTGGCGCGCCGGGCGGGGGACCGGGCGCGCATCCGGGAGCTCGTCGTACGCGGGGTCGCCTCGGGGGAACTCGCCGAGGATGCCGATGTGGACGGCGTCACCTCGATGATTCACGGCTTCCTGCTCGGCGTTTCGGTGCAGGTGTGTGACGGTGTGCCGGCCAGGGACCTGCACGCCGGGGCAGATGCGGTGCTCGCGAACTGGAACACGCGGAGACAGTGACGCTCGCCCGCGTCACGCGAAAGGGCCGGGCCCTCCACCCCTGATGGAGAGCCCGGCCCGTTTCGCAGAGACCTGAGCGGTGGTGCCGGTGTCAGGACCGGGTCAGCGCTTGATCTCCTTGATCTTGAGCATCCGCGTGATGACCTTGTCGAGTTCCTCGTCCTTGAAGACGTTCTTCCAGTCGTCGCGGACGATCGACTCGCGCCCGTAGTCCATCGCGATCAGGCACGCGTCGGAGAACGGGTTCGAGCCCTTGAGGGTGTTGGCCAGCGCGACCTGCGTGTGGCCGAGCAGCATGGCGCGGGCCGCCTTCTCCGGGACGCCCACCGTGTGGACCGTCTCGTGGAGGGCCTCGGTCAGCAGTGCGCCGACCATGCAGGCGATCGTCTCGACGAGGGTCGGCTCCAGGACCGCGAGCTGCTTGACCGTGACCCAGTGGACGTCGATCACGGGCGCGTACATCACGCGGATGACCGAGTCGGCCAGCTCCTGCTTGGCGGCGTCGCCGCCCTCGTACGCGGCGACGACCTCCTGCGGGGCGGCGATGCCGCCGAAGGTGTCCTGCCACTCCTCCTTGGTGGTGCGCTCCAGGAAGACGGACGGGTGGCAGGGGTGGGCGCAGGCGTAGTGGATGTCGTCGCGGGAGAACAGCAGACCGGCGTAGGCGGCGGCGGGGTCGAGAGTGAGAACCACGGTGCCCGGCTTCATCAGCGGCACCAGTTCCTCGGAGACCTTGCCGAGGACGACGTCGGGGACGGCGAGGATGACCACGTCGGCCTGGGCGGCGGCGTCGGCGGACTCGGTCAGCTCGCGGCCGAGGTCGCGGATCAGCTCCTGGCCCTTGGGGGACGCCTCGCTGAAGAGCACCCGGAAGTCGCTCTCGACCAGGTTGTTGGAGACGCGCTGGCCCATCTTGCCTGCGGCCCCGATGACGGCGACGGTCTTGGATCCGGTGGCCATTACTTGCTCCTCAAAAGGGTGTTGATGCTGTGCCGGGTCCACTGGTCCTCCAGGCGGGCGGTTTCCTCGAAATCGCCCTGCCAGGGGAGCCAGTGCTCCACGATCTGGTTGATGCCCCGCTCGTCCGGCCCGACCGTGTCGATCATGTGGCGGTAGTCGAGAAGGCCCTCGCCGAGAAGGCAGCCGGCGAAGGTGAAGCCGACCCAGCCGTCACGGCGGGAGAACGAGAAGTCCTTGACGTGGATGTTCACCACGTAGGGAGCCGTGGCGTCGACGACGTCCACCGGACGCTCCAGCCGGGCGACGCTGTTGCCCGGGTCGAGGACGACGCCGAGGTGCGGGCTGTCCACGCCGCGCACGACGGACAACAGGTCGTCGGTGGAGACCTGTTCGTAGGTCTCCAGGCCGAGCGTGACGCCTGCCGCCGCGTAGGCGGGGACGGCCTCGCGCAGGAGGGCGGTGGCTTCCGCGACGGTCGGACGGTGGTCCGCCGTGTTCAGCATCGAGCGGACCAGGGTGACGCCCAGGCGCCGCGCGACGCGGAGGTAGGTGGCGAGGTGCTCCGTGCGTACGCCCCTGGTGCCCAGCTCCAGCGTGATGCCGTGGCCGGCAGCCGTGGCACGCAGGGCGTCGAGCCGCTCGTCGTCGTACGTCTCGATCAGCGGGTAGTCGCAGATCTGGAAGACCTCGCCGCCCATCTCCCGGGTCTGCGCGAGCATCTCGTCGAGCGTGAGGGGACGCGGGGCCCTGTCCGAGATGCGCCAGAAGAAGGCGTAGGTGCTCAGGCCGTAGGACACGGGAGGGCTCCTTCCAGCGTCTCGTCGAGGATGCGTTCCACCGCTGCCGGGTCGTGGGCGAAGCGGCCGAGGAACAGCCCGTCGACGCCCGTACCCAGGTCGGTGAGCAGACCGGGGCCCGCGCTGCCGCCGTAGATCACGCGGCTTCCGGCCAGCGACGGCTGGGTGGTGAGCCAGGCCGTGAGGGCCTCGCAGACCGTACGGATGTGCTCGGGTGAGGCGGGCCGGGGAGCGCCGATGGCCCACTGCGGCTCGTACGCGAGGACGACCGGGGCGAGCGGGCCGTCGTGGGCCGCCGTGGCCAGGACGCGTTCGGCTTCGGCGACCGTGCGGGCGGCGGCCTCGGAGGGGGACACCTGGTCGAGTTCACCGACGCAGAGCACCGGCGTCAGCCCGTTGCGCAGGGCGGCGGCCGTCTTGGCGGCGACGACCGTGTCGCCCTCGCCGAAGAGCCGGCGGCGCTCGGCGTGGCCGACCTCGGCGTAGCGGGCGCCGATCTCGTGCAGGTGGGCGCCGCTGACCTCGCCGGTGTACGGACCGGAGTCCTCGGTGGCCAGGTCCTGCGCCCCGGTCCGTACCTCCGTACCGGCGAGGATGCCGGTGACGGGGACGAGCGCGGGGAAGGCGGGCAGCACGAACAGCTCGGCCGTGCCGCCGGTGACGGCGGGGTGCCGGGCGGCCAGATCCGCGATGCTGCGGGCCCAGTTGAGGGTCTGGTGGTGGCCGAAGTACATCTTCAGGCTCACCCCGATCGTGACCCGGGGGTGGTTCTGCGCGGCGTTCTGCGCGGCGAACATCAGGCTGCGGCTTCCTGCTGGTTCTCGTCGTTCTTGTTCTCGTAGTCGTCCATCAGCGCGACCTTGGCGGCGGACGCGGACGCCTCGTCGAAGCGGTACGTCAGCCACTCGGCGGCCAGCCGACGGGCCAGCTCCAGGCCGACGACGCGCTGGCCGAAGGTCAGGACCTGGGCGTTGTTGGAGAGGACCGCGCGCTCGACGGAGAAGGAGTCGTGGGCGGTGACGGCCCGGATCCCCTTGACCTTGTTCGCGGCGATGGCCACCCCGAGGCCCGTGCCGCAGACCAGCAGGGCGCGGTCGGCCTCGCCACGGGCGATCATCTCGGCGGCGGCGATGGCGACCTTCGGGTAGGCGGTGTGCCCGTCCGCGTCGACCCCCACATCGGTGACGGCGGCGACGAGGCCGCTGGCTTCCAGGTCCTTCTTGAGGGCTTCCTTGTACACGTGGCCGGCGTCGTCGGAGCCGACGACGATGCGGAGCTTCTCGGACATCAGTGGTTCTCCAGAGTGGGTACGAACACGCCGTGCACGGCACGGACGATCAGGGCGAGCGAGTGGGCTCCGGCGTCCGGAGTGCCGAGGCTCTTCTCGGCGTGCGGGCGGGCGCGGCCCATCCGGGGGAGCAGGTCCGCCGTGGCCTCGGCGGCGGCGGACGCGGAGTGCGCGGCCGTGTCCCAGGCGGTGGCCAGGGGCTGGCCGGCCTCGGTGGCTGCCGTGAGCGCGTAGGAGAAGGGGACGAGGACGTCGACCATGGTCTTGTCGCCGACCTCCGCCTTCCCCAGCTCCATCACGCCCGCCGACGCCCGGGCGACCCCGGTGGCGACCACGGGTGCCGTGGGCCGCTCGGTGTCGCCGAGCGCGCTGCCGAGCGCCCGGAGGATGACGCCCCACAGGGCGCCGGAGGTGCCGCCGGCCCGGTCGGCCCAGGCATCGGCGGCCCGGTGCAGAAGCGTTTCCGCGCCGGCGCCGAGCGCTTCGGCGCGGGCCGCCGCCTCGTAGGCGCCGGTGGAGCCGCGCTGCATGCCGATGCCGTGGTCGCCGTCACCGGCGACCGCGTCGATCCGGCCGAGCTCCTCGGCGTGGAGGCCGACGGTGTCCTTGAGGACGCGCAGGGCGGCCAGGGCCGTGCGGGCCGCCTCGCGGGAGGCGTCGGTGGCCGGCGGGACGGTGTCCTCGGCCGTCTCCGCCGACGGGTCCGGGACGTACAGGTCGGCGGCCTCGACGGCGCCCTTGCGGTAGGCGGGGGCGTCGGCCGGGGCCGTCCACAGGGGCTCCAGCTCGTCGGTGAGCCAGCACAGGGTGAGCGAGACGCCGGCCATGTCGAAGCTGGTGACCAGTTCGCCGACCTCGGGGTCCACCGCCTGCACGCCGGCCTGCTCCAGGAGTTGCGCGACCCGGCGGTACACGACGAACAGCTCCTCGTACTTCACCGAGCCGAGGCCGTTGAGGATCACCGCGGCACGCTGCCCGCGCGGCGAGCCGACCCCTTCGGGGAGCTCGCCGAGGACGGTGGAGACCAGGAGCTCGGCCGCCTCGTCGGCGGTCGGCACCGGCCGCTCGCCCATGCCGGGTTCGCCGTGGATCCCCAGACCCACGGCCATGCGGCCCTCGGGCACGGTGAAGAGGGGGCGGTCGGCGCCCGGCAGCGTGCAGCCGGAGAACGCGACACCGAAGGAGCGGGTACGGGCGTTGGCCAGCTCGGCGATCCTGGTCACCTCGTCCAGCGGCTGCCCTGCCTCGGCCGCCGCGGCGGCCGTCTTGAAGACGACCAGGTCCCCGGCGACACCGCGGCGCTTGTGGGCTTCGTCGGGGGAGGCGCTGGACATGTCGTCCGTGACGCCGAGCGCGCGGGTGGGGATGCCCTCGGCGGTCAGCCGCTCGGCGGCCTGGCCGAAGTGCAGGACGTCGCCCGCGTAGTTCCCGTAGGCGAGGAGGACGCCGCCGCCGGTCTCGGCGGCCCGCGCCACCTGGCGCACCTGGTGCGCGGAGGGGGAGGCGAAGACGTTCCCGACCGCAGCGCCGTGGGCGAGGCCCTGGCCGACCAGACCGGAGAAGGCCGGGTAGTGGCCGGAGCCGCCGCCGACCACCACGGCGACCTGGCCGGGGGCGGTACGGGTGGCCCGGACCACCCCGCCGGGGACCTGGCGGACCCTGCGGGGGTGGGCGGCGACGAAGCCTTCGAGCGCTTCGTCGGCGAAGGCGGCGGGGTCGTTGGACAGGCGGGTCATCAGCGAACCTCTGCGAGAGGCCGGCCGTGGTGCGCGTCCCGGCCCTTGGACCGGTTGGCGAGCCACAGCATCAGCGCGGCGGACATGAGCATGAAGGCCCCGACGAGGAACAGCGGCAGGTAGTAGGTGCCGCTGAAGTCCTTGAGCCAGCCGGTGACGTAACCGGCGGCGAAGCCGGCCACGTTGCCCGCGGTGTTGATCAGGGCGATACCGGCTGCGGCTGCCGCGCCGGTCAGGAACTGCGAGGGGACGGACCAGAAGACCGGCAGCGCGGCGAAGATCGCACAGGCGGTGACGGTGATGACGGCGACCGTGGCGGCCGGTGAGCCCATGTAGAGGGCGAGGGGGATGGAGATCCCGCCGACGACGGCCGGTCCCGCGATGTGCCAGGTGCGGACACCGTGCTTGGTGGCGTTGCGGGACCAGAAGTAGAGGACGATCGCGGCCGGGAGGTACGGGATGGCCGTGATCAGCGCCTTGTCCATCACGCTGAACGTCGTGCCGAACTGCTCCTGGAAGCCGTTGATGATCGTCGGCAGGAAGAACGCGAGTGCGTACAGGCCGTAGACGAAGCCGAAGTAGATGAGGGCGAGTGTCCAGACGCGGCTGTTGGTGAAGGCGGCCTTCAGCGCCTCCTTGCCGTGGTTGGTCTTCTCGTCCGCGCCGGTCTTGCCGGCGTTCTCGGCGGCGAGCTCCTTGGTCAGCCAGTTCCGCTCCTCCGAGGTCAGCCACTTCGCGTCGGCCGGCTTGTCGATGAGGTAGAACCAGGCGACGACGCCCAGCAGGATCGCCGGGATGGAGACGCCGAGGAACATCACGCGCCAGCCCTCGAGGCCGAAGAGCCCGTGCTGGTTGATGAACCAGCCGGCCAGCGGAGCTCCGATGACGGTGGTCAAGGGCTGCGCCAGGTAGAAGAGGCCGAGCACCTTCGTGCGGTGCCGGGAGGGCACCCACTGGCTGAGGAAGAGGATCGCACCGGGGAAGAAGCCGGCTTCGGCGACACCGAGCAGGAAGCGGAGCGCGTACAGCTGCTCGCTGTTCTGCACCCAGGTGAAGAGGAGGGCGACGACGCCCCAGGTCACCATGATCCTGGCCAGCCAGCGCCGGGCGCCGAACTTGTGCAGCGCCATGTTGCTGGGCACTTCGAGAACGATGTAGCCGACGAAGAAGACACCCGAGGCGAAGCCGAACTGCGCCGCGGTGAGCGCGAGGTCCTGCCCCATGCCGTTCGGTTCGGCGAAGGAGACGGCCGTGCGGTCCAGGTAGTTCACGAAGAACATCAGGGCCACGAAGGGGACGAGCCGGATCGAGACTTTCCTGATCGCTGATCTCTCGATGGCTGAATGCGCAGTGGCGCCCATAGGAAGACTCCTCGCTTGCGGACCGCTTTGTCCGGTTCTGTGTCTACTCCGGCAGGCGAAGTCGAACCGTTGAAGCTCGTGTTTCCAGCCGGTGAACAACTCCAAGCTAGCCCTGGAACCTAAATTGGTCACCAATTTACCAAAGTGACGTAGGTCGCTCCCCTGAGCTCTTCTCCTGGACCGATGAGCGCGTTATCGTCCGCCCGCTCCGGGGTTCCGCCGCCCCGTCTGATGTACTGGTCAGCGTGTCCACGCAGCCCGAAGCGCCCGATTTCACGTCACTTCTGCGCCCCGTCGTACGGGAGTCCTCGGTCAGTGAGGTGGCCAAGCGACTCCTTGATCACCTGTCCGAGGGAAACCTGAAGCCGGGGACGCGCCTGCCCGCCGAGCGGCAGCTCGCCGACGCCCTCGGCGTCGCGCGCTCCAGCGTGCGCGGGGCGCTGTCGGCGCTGGACGTCCTGGGCATCATCGAGATCAGGCCGGGTTCGGGCTCGTACGTCCGCGAGGGGACCTCGGAGTTCCTGCCGCGGGCCATCAACTGGGGTCTGATGCTCGGTCAGCGCCGTACGCAGGACCTGGTCGAGGTCCGCACCTTCATGGAGGGCATGTCGGCGCGGCTGGCCGCGGACCGGGCGTCCGAGGAGGACGTCGAGCGGCTGGAGTCGCACCTGGAGCGGATGCGGGAGGCGGGGACGGACGTCAAGGCGTTCGTCGACGCCGATATCGCCTTCCACCTGGAGACCGCGAACATCGCGCGCAACACGGTGCTCAGCGACATCCTGCACTCCATCCGGGCACTGCTCCAGGTGTGGATGGAGCGGGCGGGGGACATCGAGGGCACGGTCAGCGGGACGCTGCACGAGCACGGGGCCGTGCTCGACGCGATCCGGGCGGGGGACCCGGAGGGGGCGGACGCGGCGATGGCCGAGCACATGAAGCGCGCGAGCGACCGGCTGAGGCTCTCGCTGAGCGACCCCGACGCGTAGAGGCGTGGGGTTCTCGGCGGTTCAGGTCCCTGGCTGCTCGCACGCGGCGGGAGACCGCTCGGGAGGGGCGGGCTGTTCCGGAGGGCCGGTGAGCACCTTCCGCCGCCCGCCCAGCAGCGCCGGAAGTTCGGTCAGGGCGCTGATGCGCCAGTCCGCCGTCTCCACGACGTCCGGGTGGTCGGCCCACCAATGACCGTACGGTCCACGGCGGATGTGGGCCGCCCGCAGCCCCGAGGACTTCGCCGGGAACAGGTCGTCGGCGGGATGGTCGCCCACGTACAGAGTGGCCTCCGGCGACGCGCCCGACACCTCCAGCACACGGGTGAAGAACTCCCGGTCCGGCTTGGCGACGCCCCACTCCTCCGAGGTGACGACCAGATCGGCCGGCAGGTCCAGGGCCCGCAGCAGCTCTCCGGCCCGGGCCGTCCGGTCGCCCGCGACGACGACCCGCAGTCCGAGCGCGCGCAGTTCGGCCAGGGCGGGGCGCACGTCGGGGTAGAGGTCCGTCTCGTCCAGGTGCTCGCCGCGCCCGGCCGCCGCACGGGCGTGGTACGCCTCGCTGACGTCCATGTCGGGGCGCAGGACGCGCAGGGCGTCGGCGCAGTCGCGGCCCTGTACGACGGCGGCGCCGACCAGTGCGCTGACCGTGTGCGGCGGGACCCCGAGCCAGTTGGCCCACGAGGACCAGTGCCGGTCGTCGCGGACGAGGGTTTCTCCGATGTCGAAGACGATCGTTTCCATCACCTCCCCGAGGTTACGGGGCAAGCGGGACATAACGGCCAAGGCGCCAGTGTGTGGAGGGCGGTTACGCCGGGAAGAGGCCCTGGTCCGTAACGACCTGCCCCAGGTCGTGAGGATCGACGCGCTCGTATGCTCAAATCATGACCGATCCTCAGCGCCCCACGACCAACGCCATGCGGCGCGCCCTCCGGCGGGCCCGCGACGGTGTCGCCCTCGACGTGGCCGAGGCCGCCGTCCTGCTCCAGGCGCGGGGGGAGGACCTGACCGACCTCACCGCGTCCGCGGCGCGGGTCCGGGACGCGGGCCTCGACGCCGCGGGCCGACCGGGAGTGATCACGTACTCCCGCAAGGTCTTCATCCCGCTGACCCGGCTCTGCCGTGACACCTGCCACTACTGCACCTTCGTCACCGTGCCCGGCAAGCTCAAGCGTGCGGGCCACGGGATGTTCCTGTCGCCGGACGAGATCCTCGACATCGCACGCGAGGGCGCCGAAATGGGCTGCAAGGAAGCCCTGTTCACGCTCGGCGACCGTCCCGAGGACCGCTGGCCGGAGGCCCGGGAGTGGCTGGAGGCCGAGGGGTACGACGACACCCTGGCGTACGTACGCGCCATGGCGATCCGGGTGCTGGAGGAGACGGGGCTGCTGCCGCACCTGAACCCCGGCGTGATGACGTGGACGGACCTCCAGAGGCTGAAGCCCGTCGCCCCGTCCATGGGCATGATGCTGGAGACGACGGCGACCCGGCTGTGGTCGGAGAAGGGCGGCCCGCACTACGGGTCCCCGGACAAGGAGCCGGCCGTCCGGCTGCGGGTGCTGGAGGACGCGGGCCGGTCCAACGTGCCGTTCACCACAGGCATTCTGATCGGCATCGGCGAGTCGTACGAGGAGCGTGCCGACTCCCTCTTCGAGCTGCGCAGGACGGCCCGCGCCTATCACGGCATCCAGGAAGTCATCGTCCAGAACTTCCGCGCCAAGCCGGACACCGCGATGCGCGGGATGCCGGACGCCGAACTGGAGGAGCTGGCCGCCGCGATCGCGGTCGCCCGCCACATCCTCGGCCCCTCGGCGCGCATCCAGGCCCCGCCGAATCTCGTCGACGCCGAATACGCCCTGCTGATCGGCGCGGGCATCGACGACTGGGGCGGCGTCTCGCCCCTCACCCCGGACCATGTGAACCCCGAGCGTCCCTGGCCGCACATCGACGAGCTCGCGGCCCGTACCGCGGAGTCCGGCTTCCAGCTGCGCGAACGCCTCACCATCTACCCGGAGTTCATCCAGCGCGGCGAGCCCTGGCTCGACCCCCGCCTCCTCCCGCACGTGCGGGCGCTCGCCGACCCGGAGACGGGCCTGGCCAAGGAGGGCGCGATCCCGGCCGGACTGCCCTGGCAGGAGCCCGACGAGGGCTTCAACGCCTCGGGCCGCACCGACCTGCACCGCACCATCGACACCGAGGGCCGCACGGCCGACCGGCGCGACGACTTCGACGCGGTGTACGGCGACTGGGAGGCGCTGCGCGAGGCCGCCGCCCCCGGCATGGTGCCGTCCCGCATCGACACCGACGTACGCCAGGCCCTGAGCCAGGCCGCCGACGACCCCACGAAGCTCACCGACGACCAGGCCCTCGCCCTGCTCCACGCGGACGGACCGGCGCTGGACGAGCTCTGCCGGATCGCGGACACCCTGCGCCGTGACGTGGTCGGTGACGACGTCACCTACATCGTCACCAGGAACATCAACTTCACCAACGTCTGCTACACCGGCTGCCGTTTCTGCGCCTTCGCCCAGAGGCGTACGGACGCCGACGCCTACACCCTCTCCCTGGACCAGGTCGCCGACCGCGCGGCCCAGGCCTGGGACGTCGGCGCGGTCGAGGTCTGCATGCAGGGCGGCATCCACCCGGACCTGCCCGGCACCGCGTACTTCGACATCGCGCGGGCGGTGAAGGAACGCGTCCCCGGCATGCACGTCCACGCCTTCTCACCGATGGAGGTCGTCAACGGCGCGACCCGCACCGGCATGTCCATCCGCGACTGGCTGGCCGCCGCCAAGGACGCCGGGCTCGACTCGATCCCCGGCACCGCCGCGGAGATCCTGGACGACGAGGTCCGCTGGATCCTCACCAAGGGCAAGCTGCCGACGGCCGACTGGCTGGAGGTCATCAGGACGGCGCACGAGACGGGCCTGCGCTCCTCGTCCACGATGATGTACGGCCATGTCGACCAGCCCCGGCACTGGCTCGGCCACTTCAGGACGCTGGCCCGCCTCCAGCAGGAGACCGGCGGCTTCAGCGAGTTCGTCACCCTGCCCTTCATCCACACCAACGCCCCGGTCTACCTGGCGGGCATCGCCCGCCCGGGCCCCACCGACCGTGACAACCGGGCCGTCACCGCGATGGCCCGCCTCCTGCTCCACCCGCACATCACCAACATCCAGACCAGCTGGGTGAAGCTCGGCGCGGAGGGCGCGGCGGAGATGCTGCGCTCGGGTGCCAACGACCTCGGCGGGACCCTCATGGAGGAGACCATCTCCCGTATGGCGGGCTCCGGTTACGGCTCGTACCGCTCGATCCGGGACCTCGTCGCCATCGCCGACCTCGCGGGCCGGCCGGCGAAGCCGCGTACGACGCTGTACGGCGAGGTCCCGGAGGAACGCGTCACGGCCGCGGCGGCATCGGACGGCCACCTGCCGGAACTGCTGCCGGTGCTGGAGGGCTGAGGCCCCGCCGGCCGGCGTACGCGGTCCGTCACCGGTACCCCGTCGCGTCGGCCGGCTTGCCGGCGTCGTCGACCTCGACCAGGTAACGCCAGCAGTCGGGGCGGGAGCCGTCGAGGTCGGTGAAGCCGTACTCCCGGGCGAGCTGCCCGCTGGACAGCGACCGGCCGTTCCGGCGTGCGAGGTCGGCGTCACCGGCCAGGGCGGCGACCGCGCGTCCGACGTACGAGGGGCTTTCCGAGATGCAGAAGTGCGGCACCTCGGCCAGCGCGTCGCGCCAGTTCTCCTCGGTCACGCCGAAGGAGTCGAGCATCATCTCCGAGCGGAGCCAGCCCGGGGTGAGCGCCACCGCCGTCCCGCCGTGCGGCTCCAGCTCGTGCGCGAGGACGAACGCCATGCGCAGCACGCTGTTCTTGACCAGGTCGTAGAAGTAGGAGTTGCGATAGTTCACTCCGTTGTACGCGGACGTCCCGTCGGTCATCTCGACCACGAGCCCGCCCGGCCGCCGCACCAGCAGGGGCAGCGCGAAGTGGCTGGTGATCGCGTGCGTCTCCACGCCCAGCCGGAGCATCCGCAGTCCGTCGTCGAGGTCGTGCTCCCAGACCGGTTTGTCGAACGCGAAGAGCCGCTCGCCGCCCCAGACGTCGTTGACGAGCACGTCGAGCCGCCCCTGCTCGGCGTCGATGCGCTCGGTCAGCGCGCGGACCTGCTCGGGCACCAGGTGGTCGGTCGGCACCGCGATGCCGGTTCCGCCCGCCGCGGTGACGAGCTCCGCGGTCTCCTCGATCGTCTCGGGCCTGTCGTACTCCGAGCGCCGTTCCCGGGTCGTGCGGCCGGTGACGTAGACGGTCGCACCCGCCGCGCCGAGCTGGACCGCGATGCCGCGCCCGGCGCCCCGGGTGGCGCCTGCGACCAGTGCGATCTTTCCGTGGAGTGCCGGTTTCGATGTGTCGGACATGAATCCCCTCGAGGTGTCTGTCTGCCTGTGCGCTCCGGTCCACCCACGTATGTCATCGGTGACGACCGGTGACACCATGTTCGACGTGAAACCGGACACCTTGTGTCGTGATTCTTCACCCGACTCGCGAGGTGCCCGGTTCAGCTGCCGCTCGCGGTCCCGCCCGCCGCCGTGGAGATCACGTCGTCCAGTACCTCCCGGGAGCGGCGCAGCTCGTCGATCTTCCGGTCGATGCGGTCGCGCTCCAAGGACAGGTCGCTGACCAGACGCGGGGTGGCGATCTCCGAGGGGCCGCCGTCCGCGTCCCGTACGCAGGGCAGCAGCTCGGCGATCTTCGAGCTGCACAGCCCGGCGGCGTAGAACTCCTGGATGCGGATCACACGGTCGACCGCGCCCTCCGGGTAGTCGCGGTGGCCGCCGGGGGTACGGTCGGCCGTCAGCAGTTCCTGGGTCTCGTAGTAGCGCAGGGAGCGCTCGCTCACGCCCGTACGCCGGGCAAGCTCGCCGATCCGCATGGAATTCCTCGCCTCCGGACTTGAACCTGACATCAGTGTCAATTCTTATCGTTCCGGCATGACGAACGCACCCGCTTCCTCCCCGAAGCTCTTCGAGGCCGTCGCGCTCGGTCCCCTCACCCTTCCCCACCGCCTCGTGATGGCACCGCTGACCCGGAACCGTGCCACCGCCGACGGCGTCCCGACCCCGCTCATGGCCACCTACTACGCCCAGCGCGCCTCGGCGGGGCTGATCATCGCCGAGGCGTCCACGCCGAACGCCGTGGGGCAGACGTACCCGAACATCACCGCGATCCACAGCCCGGCCCACGTCGCCGGGTGGCGCCGGGTCACCGACGCGGTCCGTGCGGAGGGCGGGCGGATGTTCCTCCAGATCCAGCACGGCGGGCGCGCCGGCCATCCCGACACCAGCGGACTGACGCCGGTCGCCCCCTCGCCGATCGCACTGCCCGAGACGATCCACACCCCGGCCGGGCGCGTGCCCTCGGTCGTGCCCCGCGAGATGACCGTGGAGGACATCAGCGGCACCGTGGCGGACTTCGCCTCCGCGGCCCGCAACGCGATCGAGGCGGGCTTCGAGGGAGTCGAGGTGCACAGCGCCAACGGCCACCTCCTCCACCAGTTCCTGGCCCAGGGGACCAACCGGCGGACCGACGCCTACGGCGGGCCCGTGACCCACCGCATCCGCTTCGTCGTGGAGGTGGTCGAGGCCGTGGCGGCGGAGATCGGTCCCGAGCGGGTCGGCCTGCGCGTCTCGCCGGGCAACACGGTCAACGGCATCGAGGAGGGTGACACGGAGGAGATCTACCCGGCGCTCCTCGCCGCGCTGGCCGACCGTGGTCCCGCCTATCTGCACGTCGGGTACGCCGACCCGGAGGACCCCGTCTTCCAGCGGATCAGGAAGGACTGGCCGGGCACGCTGATCGCCAACCCCGTGCTGCCGAAGGACGGCATCCCGGACGACGGCGGTCTCGCCCACGGCGAGCGGCTGCTGGCCGCCGGAGCCGACGTGATCGCGCTCGGCCGGCCCTTCCTGGCCAACCCCGACCTGGTCCGCCGCATGCGCACGGGCGCCCCGGTGAACCAGGTCCGGGACGCGTACCTGATGTACGTGGGCGGGGCGACGGGCTACACGGACTATCCGGCCCTGGACACCGACGGGTGAAGGGCCGGGGCGCCTGCCGAGCGTCCTGCGGGGTGGTGGCGTCACATGGCGTCACGCCTTCAGTGGACCTGTGGGTCACGAACGACCGGCCGGGAGACCTGGATCACACGCACCCGTGTCACATCCCGACCGGCCCGTTCCGTCGAAGGGGTGTAACCGCTGACCGCACCACAGCAACGGCATGGGAGTGCACGATGAACGCTCGTCTCAACCTCTTCGGCAACAAGGCCGCCGCCACCTTCCTGAGGCACATCAACTCGGCCGGGAAGGTGGTCACCGACTCGGGCCTGCCCGCCGCGACGCAGGAACTGGTCAAGATCCGGGCCAGCCAGATCAACGGGTGCGGCTTCTGCACCGACATGCACACCAAGGACGCCACGGAGGCGGGTGAGACGGCGCTCCGTCTCCACCTGATCGCCGTGTGGCGCGAGGCCACCGTCTTCACCGACGCCGAGCGCGCCGCCCTGGAGCTGACCGAGCAGGGCACCCGCATCGCCGACGCGGCGGGCGGAGTACCGGACGAGGTGTGGGGGAAGGCCGCCGAGCACTTCGACGAGGACCAGCTCGTCGCCCTCGTGGCCCTGATCGCCGTCATCAACGCGTACAACCGGCTGAACGTGATCGTCCAGCAGCCGGCGGGTGACTACCGGCCCGGCATGTTCGGCTGACCTCGCCTCCCGTGGCCGGGGCGGCCCTCCCGGCCGCGGGGGCACCGGGCGGTTCCGGAACGTCCGTGGGACGTGGCCGGAAAGAGGGGCCGGAAACCATGAGGAATGCCGCGCACAAGTGCTCTCGCGTACCAGTCCGTACATACTGTTCCGGCCCTGAGACGGCTCTTCCCGTTCGATTACAGTGCTTGCGCAGTCGCAGACGGTGGGCCGGACGGAAGGGGCACGGTGAGCACAGGGACCACAGCTGTCTGGGGCCGTGCCCAGCAGCAGGACTTCCGCGGCCGGGTACGGGGATCCCTGCTCGGCGGAGCCATCGGGGACGCTCTCGGGGCGGGTGTCTCGGGGCTCACCCTGGAGGCGATACGCGCCGCCCACGGCGTCGACGGGGTGGCCGACTTCATTCCCGTACAGGGCGGACGGGGCGCCGTCACCGCCGTCACCCAGCTCACGCTCTTCACCGTCGACGGACTCATCCGGGCCCAGGTCCGCCGGGACACCGGCGCCTGGCATCCGCCCACCGACGTACACCGTGCCCATCTGCGCTGGGCGGCCACCCAGAGTGCCTGGGGGCCCGACGAGCGCCGTAAGGACAACGGCTGGCTGGCAAGGGAGGAGTGGCTGTACACCCGCCGCGCTCCCACCCGGGAGTGCCTGGCCGGCTTCGGTGACGCCACGATGGGAACGCTCGCCGTGCCCAAGAACCCTGCGGCGCGGGACTCCGCCGCGCTCACCCGCTCCGCGCCCTTCGGGCTGCTCGTCGGCTGGGAGCCCCAGCTCGTCCTCCAGCTGGCCGTCGAGTGCGCCGCCCACACCCACGGCCATGCCACCGCCCAGCTCGCGGCCGGAGCTCTCGCCCTCCTGGTGCACGGGCTGGCCCGCGGCGAGACCCTGGACGGCTCGGTCCAGCACGCGCTCGCCCTGCTTGCCGAACGTCCGGGCAACGAGCAGGTCACCGAGGCGCTCCGGCAGGCCCTCGGCTCCGTACGGCAGGGGATCCCCGGGCCCGCCCTCATCGAGGCGCTCGGTGACACCGACTCCGCGGAGGAGGTCCTCGCCGTGGGGCTGTACTGCGCGCTGGTCGGCGAGGACGTGCGCCACGGGCTGCGGCTCGCCGTGAACCACTCCGGGCCGTCGGCGGCCACAGGGGCCGTCTGCGGGGCCCTTCTCGGGGCGCTGCACGGCGAGACGGCGCTGCCGCCGGCCTGGGTGGCGGAACTGGAGGGACGCTCGACGCTCCTGGAACTCTCCGACGACTTCGCGATGGAGATGACCCAGGGGCCGACCCTGCACAGTCCGAGCGCGGCCGCCCCCGGCTGGCTGGCCCGCTATCCGCGGGACTGAGGGGCGCTGAGCGGGACAGGGAAGCGGGCGGGCGCCGCCGCGCCCGCCCGCCGTCCGTACGCCCCGTGTGCGGGCGGTCAGTCCTTCACGCCCTCCGGAACTCCCGTGGATTCCGGCCCGCGCTTCTGCGCGGGCACGGCTGCCGCCGCGGCTCCGCCGTCGGGGCCCCCGTCGTCCGTGTTGATCTTCTCGATGAGCGCGTCGCGCTCCGGGGTGTCCTCGGGCTTGATGAACCCGATGACGATGTAGAGCACGAGGGAGATCGCCAGCGGCAGGGCCACCTGGTACTGCAGGGCGACGTCCGTCTTCACCGAACCGTCGAGGTTGTAGTTGGTGAAGAAGAAGGCGAGGAGCCCCGCCGCCCAGCTGGCGAGCGCCGCCGTCGGGCCGGACCGGCGGAACCTGCGCAGCAGGCCCAGCATGAACGGGATGGCGATCGGGCCCATCAGCCCGGCCACCCACTTGATGACGACCGAGATGATGTCCTTGAACGTCGGCGAGTTGATCTGGGTCGCCAGCGCCATGGACAGGCCGAGGAACGCGAGCGTGGACAGCCGCGCGGCCATGAGTCCGCTGCGGTTGCTCCAGGTGCGGGCAGCCTTGGAGAAGACCGGCGCGATGTCGCGGGTGAAGACCGCCGAGATGGCGTTGGCGTCGGAGGAGCACATGGCCATCGTGTGCGAGAAGAAACCGACGACGACCAGACCCAGCAGCCCGTGCGGCAGCAGCTGCTCGGTCATCAGGGCGTAACTGTCCGAGGCGTCCGGCTTCTTGGCCTCGACGAGCAGCGGGGCCACCCACATCGGGAAGAAGAGCACGACCGGCCAGACCAGCCAGAGGACGGCGGACAGCCGGGCCGAACGGGTCGCGGAGCGTGCGGAGTCCGTGGCCATGTAGCGCTGGGCCTGGTTCCACATGCCGCCGTTGTACTCGAAGGTCTTGATGAAGAGGTACGCCAGGAGGAAGGTCACCGTGTAGGGGCCGGCCGTCGGCTCCGTGTGGCCCTCCGGCAGCTTGTCCCAGACCGTCCACAGCGAGCTGAAGCCGCCGAGCTTGCTCATGACGATCACCAGCATGGCCACACCGGCGAAGAGCTGGATGATGAACTGCCCGAGCTCGGTGAGCGCGTCGGCCCACAGCCCGCCGACCGTGCAGTAGACGGCCGTGATGATGCCGGTGATGAAGATGCCCTGGGTGAGGGTGATACCGGTGAAGACGGAGAGCAGCGTGGCGATGGCCGCCCACTTGGCGCCGACGTCCACGATCTTCAGCAGCAGACCGGACCAGGCCAGGGCCTGCTGGGTCGGGACGTTGTAGCGGTCCTTCAGATACTCCAGCGGCGAGGCGACGTGCAGTCGCGAGCGCAGCCGGTTGAGCCGTGGCGCGAAGAGCTTCGCGCCGATGCCGATGCCGATCGCGATCGGCAGCGACCAGGTCACGAAGGACGTGACGCCGTACTGATACGCGATTCCGGCGTAGCCGGTGAACATCACCGCGCTGTAACCGGACATGTGGTGCGAGATGCCCGAAAGCCACCACGGCATCTTGCCGCCGGCCGTGAAGAAGTCGCTCACGTTGTCCACGCGCTTGTGCGACCAGAGTCCGATCGCGACCATCACACCGAAGTATCCGATGAGCACGGCCCAGTCGAGACTGTTCATGTGCCCCCTCCAGGGGTCCGCCTTGTGAACGGGAACGCACTTCGTCGGTACGGCCGTTCAGCGGTGCCCCGTGCGGGAACGGGGGCTTCGGGGATTGAACCGCCTGTCCGGGTTCACGGTCAAGGTTTTCTCGGTCAGGGATGTGAACGCAGATCAGTAAGGCGAACGATTTTACATGTTCTTGACCCTGCGGGGCGTTGTCGTGAACGTGACCACGGCCACACGATGAGCGGGCACTTCGTCAGGCTGTGCAGCGAACGGTGCAAGGCAGGCAGGCCCGAGAACGCAGAACGACCGCACGGGATGCGGGTCCCGTGCGGCCGGAAAAGGGGGAAAGCTGCACGACGTGATGCGTACGCACTGATGGCGCCGAGCGCGCTGTCGGTGCTGACTGCTGAGGTCGTGAGGTGTGCGGTACGTCGATCGGCCGCGCCGGGTCCGGTGGCGGGCCGAGCCCCCTCGGCCAGGACGGCGGACCGGACGAGAGGGCTCCTGGCGGTCGTGCGCGATGACCGGACGTGGTGCGGCGCGTGCGAGTCGGCGTACCGGTCAGGCGTTGACCGAACCCGACGCGACGTCGCGCACGAAGGTGTTCCACGCTCCGGACACGAAGGAGAGCGAGGGGCCTTCGGGAGCCTTCGAGTCACGCACGGCGATGGCCTGCGTGACGGGCGACTTCACTTCGACGCACGCCCCGTTGCCGCCGGAGTACGACGACTTCGTCCAGTTTTCCGTAGCACCCTGAAGAATAGCCATGTTCACTCCGGTTCAGAGAGTTGATGTGAGTGGCACCAAATTCGTTCCTGTTGGCGTGATCGACGCTACTCGCCAACATCGCTTGGTGGTGAGGCCGTTCACTCGACCGGATGGCTTATTCCATGCGGGTCTTCCGCCGTGAGGTGGTGGCGGTGTATCTTGCCGCCCCCACCTCACATAGCCTGATTTTTCAGCGGGTGTAGCCCTTGGCGATGTCACCGATGAACTGGCGGGTCTGGTCCACGTTCAACGCCTGGGCCCGCAGATGCTCGTACATGACGCTGTAGCGCTGCACGTCGTTCGCCTTCTCCAGGTAGAGGTCGCTGGTGACCCCTTCGATGTACACGACGCTGGAGTCCGCTGCGTCGGGGAATTCCAGAATGGCGTACTGGCCGTTGATCCCGGGGTGCGCACCCATGTCGAAGGGCAGCACCTGCACGGTGACATGGGGCAGCTGGGACTGCTCGATGAGGTGCTCGAGCTGTTCGAGCATGACCTGCTTGCCACCGACGAGCCGGCGCAGCGCGGACTCGTCGATGACGGCCCACAGACGCAGGGGGTGCTCGGGGGCGTTGACACGGTCCTGGCGGCGGGCCCGGACGTTCACCCGCTTCTCGATGTCGGACGGCGGCGTCTCGGGCAGTGCGCCGTTGATCAGAGCCTCCGCGTAACTCCGGGTCTGCAGCAGTCCGGGGACGACCTGGGGTTCGTACACCCGGAGGGATTCGGCATCGGTTTCCAGCCCGATGTACACGCTGTACGGGATGTCGCCGAAGGCGTGCCACCAGCCCTGCTGGCGGGAGTCCTTGGCCATCTGCATCAGCGAGTCGACGATGCGGTGGTCCTCGACCTCGTACACCCCGCAGAGATCGCGTACGTCGCGCTGGCTGATGGAGCGGCGGCCGTTCTCCAGGCGGCTGATCTTCGACTGCGAGACCAGCAGCCGCTCCGCCACCTCCTCGGCCGTCATGCCCTTGATCTCGCGGAGGCGGCGCAATTCCTGACCCAACCGGCGTCGCCTGACGGTGGGATTGACGTTGGTCGGCACGGAAACGGCACCTCCGGCTATACAGCTTTTGTAGCTGTGCGTATCTGCTGTTCAGCAGATTGCCACCCGAGCGCCCGGGCGCGCTGGGAAATGACTACACGCAATGACGGCACGCAAGAGCGCGGGGCAGCCGGTGGATCCGGCTGCCCCGCGCCTGGTGCGGCTCCCGAACCGGGTCATGGGGACGTCGGTGCGGCGGTATTCGGTGCTCCGCGCAAGTGTCCGCGCGGTCGTGCTGTCAGTGGACGGAGGTGTGCGCCATGCTGCCGCGAGGCGTCTGCGCTTGCGGCTGCAACGGCACGCTCGCCGTCTGCTGGTTACGGCGTGGCTGGACGGCCACACCGTTCTGGACGTCCATCACGGCATGCGCCACGAGACCGCCCATCGGGTCGTGTCTGATCAGGTCCCGGAGCCGGGAGCGCGACGAGCGCCCCTCGTTCCCGGGGTACAGGTGCTTGCCGAGTCCGACCGCGTGGGCCAGTGCGGCGAGCGCCGCGGTCCGCGGGTCCGGCGGTACGCCGGTGCGGATCGCACTGTCCAGCCGGGTTCTGATGTCCCGGCTGATCGCCGTGTCCGTCGCCTGGTAGCGAGTCGTCGGCAGCACCCCGCACATCTGGCCCGCCACGGCATGAACCATGCCGCACCGCTCCAGATGAGCGAGATAGATCTGGCGAAGTCCCAATCGGGGCCCGCCGATCCAGTGGACAGCCCGAACCGGACTGCCACGACGGCGCAGCAGTTCCAGTGCGGAGTCCAGAGTCGGATCTCCTGTCGGCCGTGGCATCACCACGGCGATACGATCCCCGTCAGGGGCTATCCGTCCTGCCAGAGCCAGCTCCACTAGCTGTGCCCCGGCCAGGCCGAGGTCGAGCGACTGCGGCTGCGCTGTGGTACCCGTGGTCGGGTCCAGAGCGAGCAGCAGAAGCTCCTCCGGAATTGTTCTGCGGCTCCTGCCCATCCATGCCTCCCCGCGTGGATGAGTGACAGGGTGACCCCTCTCACAATGGTCTGTCGAGGGTGCCTGGGTGCTTTGTGAGGGAACCGTTAGGTATGTCGTTCTCGTCTAGCGGCTCGGTCAAGGGTTCACACAGGACACTGGTAGATGGTTCGGGCAGTGCGGGCATGTCCCCGCGGCGCAACAAGGAGGTATCGGTGGCGGGCGAGTCCCCCGGCAAATCGGAGCAGCGGAAGTCGTCGGGGACGGCTGAGGAACGCGATCCGCGTCTCGCCGTGTTCCGTGAATCGTCCGCTGCGGCGGGCACGAATACGAGCGTGTCGGGCACCGCGACGGACGGCGGGACGGACAGCGAGACCGCGGTCTTCCGTGTGCCGCCCTCCACGGCGGCCGACGCACCCGAGGGCGCCTCCGGCGCCTCGGAGGGCGCAGAGGGCGCTCAGAGGGCCTCCAAGCCCTCTGAGGGGGCCGAGGAGGCGGAGGGCGTGACCGGGAAGGGCGTCACGGCGCCCGGCGCGGGCACGACGGCACCCGGGGCGGGCACCACGGCACCCGGGACGGGCACGCCCGGGCCCGGCGCGGCTGCGGACAAGGCCGGCACCACGGACGCCGAGGCCGGTACGGATTCCGCTGCCGAGGCCGGCGCGGATACGGATGCCGAGCCCGACGAGCGGCCCCGAGGCGCTGCTGACTCCGATTCCGGCCCCGAGCCGAAGTCTGATGCGAAGTCCGGGTCGAAGCCCGAGCCTGGCTCCGAGTCCGGCTCCGGCTCGGACGCCGAGGCGCCCCCGGCCGACGCCCGGCTGCGCGCCGTCGTCGCGGCATGGGTGGAGACCGATCCCGACGACGAAGCCGCAGGTCAGAGCGGTGCGACCGAAGGCGTGGGCAAGCCGTCCGACGGTGACGGCGACGCGTCCGGCGACGTCGGTGACGGCCCGGCTGTCGCCGACGAGAAGGCGAAGAGCACCGACGGCAGGACGTCGGACGACGCCGACGGGGTGTCGGCCGACGACGACCCGGCGGTCGACGACGACGACGCGCCCCCGGCCGGCGGCGACGCCAAGACCCCGGCCGGTCGCGGTACCGACGAGACCGCCGGCGCCGAGGACGACGCACCGGCCGTCAGCGCCTCCGACGACGACGCTCCCCGCGTCCCGAAGACCCGCGAGGAGGCTTCCCCGGCAGAGGATGCGGGCCCCGCGTCCGACGGGCGAGGAATCGATCATCCGACCGCCGTCTTCAAGGCTCCGCGTGCCGAACGGGTCGACCAGCCGACGACCGCGCTGAAGCTCCCGCCGAAGGCGAAGGCGAAGGAGGAGACGAAGGAGGAGGGGCGGAAGCCCGCCTCATGGGCGGCCGGAGCCTCCGGAGCCACCGAGACTCCCGCCGAGCGGACCAGCACGTTCGTGCCGCTGCGCTCGGACGACGTCCGCCCCGCGGCCGTGGTCGGTCCCACGGTCACCCCGGACGTCGCGGCAGGGCCCGGTACGCCCGCGAGCCCCGGGGCCGGTTTCGCCGAGGCCGAGCGGACCAGGCAGCAGCCCATGCCGCCCCGGCCGCCGCTCGACCTGCTCGCCGAGCTGACGAACACCCCGCCGCCCCCGGAGACCCCGGTCCGCACCGCGGTCCGGCGGGTCAAGATCTGGACGCCGCTGGTACTCCTCCTCCTGGTCATCTTTGCGATCGCACAGGCTTCGCGCTCGCTTCCCGAGCCGGTCCTCGAACTGACGGCGAAGCAGACGTACGACTTCGAGGGAAGCAAGCCCTCCCTGCCGTGGCCGGACGAGGGCCAGGGCTTCATGGCGGCCACAGGTCTCGGCACGGTCGACTCGTTCGGTGAGCAGGAGGCGGTGCCGATCGGCAGCGTGGCCAAGGCGATGACCGCGTACGTCGTGCTCAAGGGGCACCCGCTGAAGCAGGGCGAGGACGGGCCGGCCGTCAAGGTCGACGCCAAGGCGGAGGCGGAAGGCAAGCTGGACTCGGTCGGCGAGTCGACCCTCAACACGATCAAGGCCGGTGACACGCTCACGGAGCGGGAGGCACTCTCGGCCATCATGATCCCTTCGGCGAACAACATCGCCAGGCTGCTCGCCCGCTGGGACGCGGGTTCCGAGGAGGCGTTCGTCAAGAAGATGAACGACACCGCCAAGGAACTCGGCATGACGAAGACCACCTACACCGACCCGTCCGGGCTGAACGCGACCACGGTGAGCTCCGCCGAGGACCAGGTGAAGCTGGGTGAGAAGCTGGTCGAGATCCCGGCGCTGATGGACATCACCAAGCTGCCGTCCTGGACGGACCCGTCGGGGCACGACCACCGGAACTACAACACCCTCGTTCCGTACGACGGCGCGCTCGGCATCAAGACGGGCTCCACCACCAAGGCCGGCGGCAACCTGCTCTTCGCGGCGCACAAGAAGGTCGGAGACACCGACCAGCTCATCGTCGGCGCGATTCTCGGCCAGCACAAGCCGCCGATCATCGACACGGTCAACGCGGTGAGCAAGGAGGCCGTGGTCGCCACGCAGGATCTGCTGGAGACCCGGACCGTCGTGAAGAAGGGACAGGTCGTCGGCGTCGTCGACGACGGCTTCGGCCACACCACCGAGGTGGTCGTGGCCGAGGACGTGAAGGCGGTCGGCTGGCCCGGCCTCACGGTCAAGCTCGAACTGACCGACGACGGCAAGGTGATTCCGAACGTGGCAGCGGCGGGCACGAGGGTCGGCACGATGACCGTCGGAGAAGGTGCGAGCCAGGTGGAGGTCGCGGTCACGCTGGGCGACGCGTTGGCCGAGCCGTCCTTCGGCGACAAGCTCACCCGCATCACCTGACAGGTCCGGCCCCTGCCCCCGCGCACGCGGGGGCAGGGACAGGGCCGTCCGTCGATTGGGCAGCGCGGACAAAATGCTGCGTGCTAGCGTCCCGAAAGCAACGGACGGGCGCCCGGACGCGTCCTTCCGGGTACGGATGAGGCCCGTGCGGCACATGGACGGTTCGGCAGGCCCGGGCAAGGACGGGGAGAGTCGCAGTGACCACCGCTGAGCCGACGAGCGCGAACACCGGCCCGCCCGCCGAACGCGCATCCGTCCGGATCCCGGCCCAGGCCGCCGGAGACAACGGCGGCACCGACGGTTCGATACGGAGCCGTCTCCGGCGTCACCCGGTCCTTCTCACGACCGCGGTCGCCGCGGCCGTGCACCTCCTGTGGTTCTTCTTCTTCGCGAACAGCGGCGGCGACATCGCCGCTCAGGACGCCTGGGCGGAGTTCGTCGGCCGCCACCCCGGTACGGCGTACAACCTCGCCTGGTACGGAGGCATGCACCCGGTCTCGTACAGCGTGGTGTCGCCCTATCTGATGTCGGTGCTCGGCGTCCGTACGACGATGATGGTCGCCGGTACGGTGTCCTCGGCGCTCACCGCCCTGATCCTGGTGCGGGTGCCCGCCGTACGTAACCCCCTCGCGTGCGCGCTCGCCGGAGTCTTCGCGTACCTGTGCAACGCCCTGTCCGGCCGGGTGACGTTCGGGCTCGGCATGATGTTCGCGCTCGGCGCCGTCGCCGCCGTCTTCTGCTGGCCCCACCGCTGGCGCTACAAGCGGTGGGCGAAGGCCGGCGTCGCCGCGCCGCTGGCCGGACTCGCGACGGCGGGCAGCCCGGTCGCCGGGCTGTTCCTCGGCGTGGTCGCCGCGGCGCTCTTCCTGCATAAACGGCGCCCCGGGGCGTACGCGCTGGGACTGGCCCCCGTCGCGGTGGTGGTCCTGTCCGCCTGGCTGTTCCCGTTCTCGGGCACCCAGCCGATGGCACTCGGAACCCTGTCGCTGCCCTTCCTGTACGCCGTGTTTGTCTTCTTCCTGGTGCCCCGCGACTGGCATACGGTGCGGACCGCCGCCGCGGTCTACGGCATGGGGACGCTGCTGACGTATGTGGTCGACTCGCAGATCGGCTCGAACGTGTCGCGCATGGCGATGCTGTTCGCCGGTGTCGTCCTGCTCGCCGCGCTCCCGTACACGGCGCCGCGCACCCGGCGCTGGTACGCCCTGGTCATCGTCTTCGCGGGGCTGAACTTCTGGATCGGCTTCAAGGGCGTCGACGACATCGTCCGTACCGCCCCCACCGCGTCCTGGAACCGCGAACTGGCCCCGCTCGTCAACCAGCTCCAGAAGGCCGGGGCGGAGCGGGGCCGGGTCGAGGTGGTGCCCGCCAGCAGCCACCGCGAGGCCTCGGCGCTCGCGCCGTACGTGAACCTGGCCCGTGGCTGGAACCGGCAGGCCGACCTGAAGCGCAACCCGCTCTTCTACGACGACACCCTCGACGCAGTGAACTACCGCGAGTGGCTGGACCGCTGGGCCGTGCACTACGTGGTGCTGCCGACCGGGAAGCCGGACTCCGGTGGCGAGCAGGAGGCGGCGCTCGTCGAGAAGGGGCAGCCGTATCTGAAGGCGGTCTGGAGCGACGCCAACTGGAAGCTGTTCCGGGTCCTGGACCCGGTGCCGCTCGCGGACCCGCCCGCGACGGTGGAGAGGGCCGGCGACGACGAGCTGACGATCCACGTGCAGTCGGCGGGCCGCGTCCTGATCCGGATCCCGTACTCCCGGTGGCTCGCCGTCGTGGACGACGAGGGCAAGGGCGTGGAGCGGCCCCAGGAGACGGAGTCGTCCAAGCTGCGTTCGGCGGAGGACGAGAGCGCGCCGAAGGACTTCACCAACGCCCACGGCTGTCTGATCAGGGTGGAGGAGGACGGCGACGGCGACGAGTGGACCGAGCTCCTCGCACCGCGCCCGGGGGTCTACCGCCTGGCGGCGCCGTACCAGCTGCAGCCGGGCACCCCGTGCCCCGAGGAACTGCGCCCCTAGCGCCGGCCACGCGGCGGCGCAGCTGAAGGCCTCCTGCCGCTGACGCACCGGACGAACGCGCTGTCCCGTTCCGTCAGGTGTGCGGCGGGGCCGGCGGCCCTGAGCACCACATCCAGCGCACGGTCCGGGGACGATTCGTAACAGCCGCCGGCCCAGGCGGCATTGGCCTCGATGACCGCCCACTGCCCGACATCGGTGAGCCCGACGTCGACGACGATCGCGGACGGCAGGGTGTGCCCGGCGGCGGCGAGCAGCTCCGTACCGAACGCGTGCGCCGCAGGGGACAGCGGAGCCAGGTGCAGCCGTCCGGAGGCGGCGTACCGGCTGCCGGTGTGGACCTGCCCGTCGAGCAGATACAGCCGGTACTCCTCATCGAACACGACGACATCGCTGACCAGCACCACCGTCTCCGGATCGACCGCGTCCGGCCCCGGCAGCCGGGACCCGTCCGCGTAGACCAGGGCCGGAATGCCCTTGTCGTTGGGTGACTTGACGAAGGCGGGGCGGCGCAGCCCGTACGCCTCGCGGATGGGCACCGCGCGGATCTCACGCCGGACGAACGCGATGGGCAGCCGGGCCAGCCAGTCGGCGGGGGCTTCGAGCGGTGCGATGCCCAGCGCCGGGGCCACGGCGTCGGCGAAGGAAGGACCGGCGTGCAGGTGCGCGCTCCCGCCGCGCAGTTCCTCGGGCACCTCGTGGTCCGGCAGCTCCACGGTCCGCAGACCCCGCTGCCGGGCGGTGTCGCGGAGGGTCCGGGCGGAGGCGGTGAGACGCGGCGGGAGTATGAGGGGCATGGCGCGAATCCTGCCGCAGCGGACAGGGGTGTCCCAGTGGATTTCGCTCGACAGCCCGTGCCGGGTTCGGCTTGCATGGGCCGATGCACGCCGACGAGACGAAGACCGACGCGGCGCTCGTACGACGCCTGCTCGCCGCACAGTTCCCCGCCTGGGCGGGTCTCCCCGTGGAGCGGGTCGGCTCCCACGGGACCGTCAACGCCATCTACCGGCTGGGGGCGGACCTGGTGGTGCGGCTGCCCCGCGTCGAGGGCGGCTCGAAGGACGTGGCGGCGGAACGGCACTGGCTGCCCCGTCTCGCCCCGCACCTCCCTCTCGCCGTCCCCGTCCCGCTGGCCGAGGGCGTGCCCGGCGAGGGCTACCCCTGGTCCTGGTCGGTCTGCTGCTGGATCGACGGGGACAACCCGGCCGTCGGTTCGGGCAGCGCCGCGTTCGCCGCCGGCATCGCGGAGTTCGTCCTCGCGCTGCGCGGCGTCGACACCACCGGCGGTCCGCCCGCCTTCCGCAGCGAACCACTGGCCGCACGCGACGCGGCCACCCGGGGCGCTCTGGACACGCTGCACGGCGTCATCGACACCGGGGCGGCGTCAGCCGTGTGGTCGGACGCCCTGCGCGCCCCCGCCCCGCAGGGCCCGGCCGTATGGGTCCACGGAGATCTCCAGCCCGGCAACGTCCTGGTCTCGGACGGCCGGCCCGGCGCGGTCATCGACTTCGGCTGCATGGGCCTGGCCGACCCCGCGGTCGACCTGCTCGCGGGCTGGTACCTGCTGCCGGCCGGGGCGAGGCGGGTCTTCCGTACGCGGGTGGGGGCGGACGCTGCGGAGTGGGCACGGGGCCGGGGCTGGGCCCTGTCCGTCGCGCTCATGGAGTTGTCGTACTACCGGACGTCGAACCCGGTGATGGCGGAGACGGCCCGGCATGTGATCGGCGAGGTCCTGGGGGAGCGGGGGCGGGACGGCGGTGCGGGGTGACGGTGCGGCGGCCGCGACCGGTCCCCTGTTCCGGTCGCGGCGCGCGGGCGTCGAGCCCGGTCACGGACAGCAGCTGCCGTCCTTCTGCCCGGTCTGCCCGGTCTGCCCGGTCTGCTCGGTCTGCCCGTTCTGCCCGGCCATCGAGTCGGCGTCCGCCTTGACGACGTACACCTCCCACGGTTCCCGGCCGGGGCCGTGGACCCAGACCTTGTCCTGGAGGGCGTAACAGCAGGTGGTGTCGTTCTCGACGTCGGTCGTCAGCCCTCCGTCCGCGAGGCGGGTGGTGGCCGCGTGCACGGCTTCGGTGGTGGCGACTTCCACGCCGAGGTGGTC
The DNA here is from genome assembly GCF_042871445.1 of Streptomyces sp. NPDC005794. NCBI lineage: Bacteria > Bacillati > Actinomycetota > Actinomycetes > Kitasatosporales > Streptomycetaceae > Streptomyces > Streptomyces sp. NPDC005794. Next base: position 65,305 of record NZ_JBIAIN010000017.1, on the reverse strand, counting down.
CATGTGCGTGTCCACATCCGGTGTGCCCTGGACGAGGACGAGTTTCAGCGGTGGATCGGTGATGGCGAAGTTGGCGTATCCGTCGCGCAGCTTGGCCGGTTCGGTGGCGAAGAGCTTGCTGTAGAAGGCGACCGAGGCGGTGAGGTCGGGGACGCGCAGGGCGAGTTGTACTCGGGACATGACGATCCTCCTGACACGGGGTGGAGGTACCCCGGCCGGGCAGGCCGGGGAAGCGGCGGTTCAGGACCCGCAGCAGCCACCTTCGTCGGCCTGGCCGGTGGCGACGGAGCGGACCTGTTCGTAGCCGGTCATGGCGGTGACGTCGTTCGGAACGGGTGACCGGTAGGGGTTGCTGTTTCGATTGCTGTCTATATATGAAGCCTGGCACTCGGCATCGATGGATGTCAACATAGACGCATGTCGAATTCAGGAATGGTCGAGCTGTCGGTTCCGGACGCCGGAACGGTGGTGCCCTGCTGCCCGCCGATCACCGCCGGGGAGCTGTCGCAGGGCGACGCGGAGAAGATGGCCGTGATGTTCAAGGCGCTGTCCGACCCGGTGCGGCTGCGCCTGTTCTCCAAGGTCGCCTCCCACCCGGGCGGTGAGGCGTGCGTGTGCGACATCTCCGACGTCGGCGTCTCCCAGCCGACCGTCTCCCACCACCTGAAGAAGCTGCGCGAGGCCGGACTGCTGACCTCCGAGCGGCGCGGGACCTGGGTCTACTACCGGGTCGCCCCGTCCGTCGTGGCGGCCATGTCAGCCATGCTCGACCTGAGTGGCTGACGTCGGGTGCGCAGCCTGAGGGCCGACGGAACGCGTATCAGGCGTTCCCTCCTGAGGCGGTCGGTGCCGCGGGGGTGAACTTCTTGCGCCAGGCCAGCGCGACGTACACCAGGCCGATCAGGACGGGGACCTCGATGAGCGGGCCGACCACGCCGGAGAGTGCCTGGCCCGAGGTGACGCCGAAGGTGGCGATGGCGACGGCGATGGCCAGCTCGAAGTTGTTGCCCGCGGCGGTGAAGGCCAGGGTCGCGGTGCGGTCGTAGGCCAGACCCAGGGCCTTGCCGAGGAGGAAGGTGCCGAAGAACATGATCGCGAAGTAGACGAGCAGCGGCAGTGCGATGCGCACGACGTCCAGCGGCTGCGAGGTGATGGTCTTCCCCTGGAGCGCGAAGAGGATGACGATCGTGAAGAGCAGTCCGTACAGCGCCCAGGGCCCGATCTTCGGCAGGAACGTCGCTTCGTAGGACTCGCGGCCCATCTTCTTCTCGCCGAGGCGGCGGGTGAGGAATCCGGCCAGCAGCGGGATGCCGAGGAAGACGACGACGTTCAGCGCGATGTGCCACACGGGCACGTCGAGGCCCTGTCCGTCGCCCAGGCCGAGCCACTGCGGCAGCAGGTCGAGGTAGAACCAGCCCAGCACACCGAACGCGATCACCTGGAACACGGAGTTGAGCGCGACGAGCACGGCTGCGGCTTCGCGGTCTCCGCAGGCGAGATCGTTCCAGATGATGACCATCGCGATGCAGCGGGCCAGCCCGACGACGATCAGGCCGGTGCGGTACTCGGGCAGGTCGGGAAGGAAGATCCACGCGAGGGCGAACATGACCGCGGGTCCGACGATCCAGTTGATGACCAGTGAGGACACCATCAGCTTGCGGTCGCCGGTGACGGTGTCGAGCTGGTCGTAGCGGACCTTGGCCAGGACCGGGTACATCATGACCAGCAGACCGAGCGCGATGGGCAGGGAGATGCCGCCGACCTCGATCTTCGCCAGCGCGTCGTTCATCCCGGGGATCAGCCGGCCCACTCCCAGGCCGACGGCCATGGCGAGCAGGATCCACACCGCGAGATAGCGATCGAGGGTGGAGAGCTTCCTGACGATCGAGTCGTCCCCGCCCCCGGCCCGGTCGGCAGTGGGTGTCGTAGTGGTGCGCTCGGTGGTCACGGGCAGGCCCTCTTGTTCTCGGCCGCGGTGCGGGCGGACTCGGCCAGTGCCGCGAACTGCTCGGAGAGGCCGGCGAGGGCCTCGGGGCGCAGCTTGTAGTAGGTGAAGCGGCCGCAGGGCTCGGTCTCCACCACACCGGCCTCACGCAGGAGCTTCATGTGGTTGGAGAGGTTGGTCTGCTTCGCGCCGGTCTCCTCGACCAGGTGGGTCGTGCAGAGGGTCTCGCGCGCCAGCAGGGTCACGATCCGGAGGCGGAGCGGATCGCCCAGCACCCGGATCAGATCAGGATCGACTGAAGGCAGCATGCGCGGATACTGTCACATCACCATCTGCTGATATCAGCAGGGGCTGAAGTCATGGGCTGCTGGCCCCGCCGTGCGACGAGAGAGAACGATCACCATGGCCGAGTCCTCCGGCAAGCCGTCCGTCCTGTTCGTCTGCGTCCACAACGCCGGCCGTTCCCAGATGGCAGCCGCCTGGCTGGCCCACCTGGCGGGGGATCGCGTCGAGGTCCGCTCCGCCGGCTCGGACCCCGGTGCCTCCGTCAATCCCGCCGCCGTCGCAGCGATGGCCGAGGTCGGCATCGACATCTCCGCCGAGACCCCGAAGATCCTCACCGCCGACGCCGTCCGTGAGTCCGACGTGTGCATCACCATGGGCTGCGGCGACACCTGCCCGGTCTTCCCGGGCAAGCGGTACCTCGACTGGAAGCTGGACGACCCGGCCGGCCAGGGAGTGGCGGCCGTCCGCCCGATCCGGGACGAGACCAGGGTGCTGGTGGAGGGCCTGATCGGGGAGATCGCGCCGGAGGCGACGAGGTGAGCGCGATACCGGACTGCACGGGGTGAGCGCGATACCGGACTGCGGAGACGGCCGCGCGTCCTGATGGAGGTGTCCGGCGTCACCACGATCCCGGACCAGGTGGCGCACGGTCTCGGTGTGGCTTTCCTGCGCTCCGAGTCTGCGACGTCGTCCGGACCGGCCGCGCGCAGTGTCGTTGGCGAACACCGACTGTCCTGGACGCTCAGCGTGGTCTTGTCAGCGACGCGTTTCACCCACGCGCGTCGCACGTGTTCTTGGACCTCATCCCCCATCACATCCGACGCGATCGCGTGTTCTGATTCCCCTGCCCTGCCCTGCCGCTGGCTGGGGCGGTCAGCTCGTACGGACCGAGGAACGCATCCTCCACCGGGAGCGCACCGGCCAGAGACCTCACCATTGGTGGTCCGGACACCGGAACACGTCGGCCGCTTTCTCGGTCATGTTGCTGGAGACCGCCTGTACGCGCTGTTCCACTGAGCCGTATCCCGTGGACTGCGGGGCGGTGAGGTGTGGGGTCAGAGGGGGGCCGATGTCTTCAGAGTCATGAGCCGGCAGCACGGGCACTTGTATGGCCCTACGGACCGGGCGCCCGGTGGGGCCGCGGAACGTCCACCGCTCCTTCACCTTGGTTGCCGAAGCAGCCGGCCTCCGGGTGATCCGCCTGCACGATGCTCGCCACGACTGCGCCACGATCCTCACTGCGGCCGGGGTCGCTCCTCGCGTCGTGATGGAGATCCTCGGCCGCAGCCAGATCAGCATCACGATGGACGTCTGCAAACACGTCGTCCAGGACACCCGGCGCGAAGCCATCAGCCACATGGACAGGCTGCTCAAGAGGCGCGCCCGGCCGTGATTGACCCGCCGTTGATGTCGGAAGCAGATGTCAAAGGCCACCTAGGAACGTTCCTAGGTGGCCTTTGACCTTGTGCCCCCGGCAGGATTCGAACCTGCGACACCCGCTTTAGGAGTGGGATCGAATCCTTGCCGGGTAGTGCCTGAGCCTGCCGCGTGGTGCTGTCCGGCCTGGTCAGCGCCACGCGGCTTCGTAGTCGGTCCGGCTCGTGACGCCTTGTGCTGGACCGTCCGCTCACGCATCGCTCACGCATCGCTCACGCATGAGAGGGGTTGGGGGCTTATTGGTCCGGCGTGGCGAGAGGGCGCCCAGCGACGACTTCACTCTCTCGTACGGCGTTGCGGTGATCAGGGTGCCGTGCTGCGCAGGTCGCCGTTTCGCCGGCTTGTCCGTGGCTTGAAGGCGACTACCTTTCCATCAGCCCTTGGCTGGTCGGGCCCTGTGGATGAAGCGTTCGAGACTGGTTGTGGGGCGATGGACCGCAGAATCGTGGGGTGGATCGCCAGATGGTCGGACGCGCGGAGGTACGGTTTGTCCCCGTACTGGCGTTGTAGGAGGCGCCACAGGAGGAGGGGAGCTTCTTGCCCCACTGAAACGGGCTCCTCCTTCCGCCAGCCTCGCTGAGTCAGCTGGACGTACAAAGATCGTTTCCGGCTGTCGTCGATGTTTCCCACTGCGGCACCGCGAAGGATCAGCGCCTGGATGGACACTCCCCATGCCTGCTTTCGGCGTGCGAACCCCTCCAGGGTCAGCCGGTCAGTGATTTCATCTCGCGCCCTTTCGTAGGGGACGAGTAGGGCGCCAGCGAACCGGTTTGCTTCTCCTTCCGGGTCTGCTGCACGCGGCCGGAAGGTATGAAGCACCAGGTGGCCGAGTTCATGGGCGAGGGTGAAGCGGTCCCGATCGCCCTGCGCGCCGGGGAAGTACGCGATCAGCGCGGTCTCTCCGATGCCTGCCCAATATGAGACGCCGAAGTGCTTGTTGGTCGGGCTGACTGCGTCGCCCGTTGGGTCGGGTAGCACGATGGGTGCGACAGAGATGCCGGCGCGCTCAAGCGCGCGAGTTAGATGCGGGATGGGCTTGTCCGGCGCCAGGCGCAGAGCTTCGCGCGTCTGAGCGGCTAGCTCCTCGATGTCCTTCTCGGAGAGGTCCGGTGAACTGGCGAACGGGAGCGGAGGTGCTGGGTACCCGGCGTTGCCGGTGATCTCCTCCGTCACGCGGAAGCTCTCTCCGTAGAACGCACTGATCCGGCGTGTGACGGTCCGGCTCGCACTTGCCATCTTGCGAAAGCGCAACGAGTCCAGGGGCACGGAGGAGGGCTGTGCGTAGAAGAAGCTCATGGGTGTGTCGGTGGCTTCAGCGATCGTGCGAAGCCGGTCCTCGGCCGGCTCACGTGCGCCTGTCTCAACCTGCGACGTCCAGCTCTGGCTGATTCCCGTCAGACGGTGGAGATCGGCACCAGTGAGCCCGAGGAGGTCGCGGAGCGTCCGCAGCCGCTCACCAGGGGAAGCCTCCAGTGCCGTCGGCATCGTTTGTCTCCTCATCCGGAAGTTCGAGTTCCAGACCTTCATCTTGCGGTTCGAAGTGAAGGTCTCGCAGGTCGGACGCGCTGGCGAGCAGTGGAAAATCGAGGTCGGCGCGCTGCTCCTTGCCGAACCTCCACGTTCCGATGGTCCGTACTACGCGGAACAACGGCGCTCCCTCGGCATCGATACGCCAGAGGATAAGCAGGTCGTTGTCTTCCGGGCCCATCAGGGTCGACTGGCCGAACTTTGTCAGCGGGCGGTTCTGGTAGAAGGCTCGCCGCTGATGGTTCGGGCCGGGGGCGGGGACGTGGTCGTCTCTGAAGGCGTGGAGCAGCCGAGTGCAGTACTCGTCGTTCGTCAGCCACAGCTCGCCGTTCCTGCGGTGATTACCGCTGAGCTTCCAGTTTCCCAACCTGGCTACCGCTGACCCAAGACGGTAGTGGACGAAGGCGCGGGTCATGTGCGTGCGGATCCAGCCGTAGGAGGGCCCGTCCATCTCGGGTAACTGGGCCCGCTGATGTTGGACGGCCCACGCGAAAGCGTCGTGAAGGGGCTCGCAGAGCTGCGCGGTGGCGTCGCGGATGTGCGCGACCTCATCCTTAATCACACGCGTGAAAATATCACGGAAAAAGCTAAGGGTGGCGGGGTTCGGCTGCGCAACTTTTCTGACTGGCAAGGAAGCTGACGGCGCAACAGCCGGGTGATCAAGAGTTGGGCTCAGGGCAGTCGCCCCCTTGGCCGGTTGCCCCCGCGCGTGTGGCGGTGCTGGCGCAGCCCACGCATGGAGGAAGCCCTAGCAGCGGAGGTGGAGAGGGCTATGGCCAGCGCCCGTGCTCAGTCCAATCAGAGCGGCAAGTCCTGAAACAGCGGCAAGCAGTGCGAACAGGAGCGGGTATCCGCCGAGTGGTGAGGCCAGCGCCGCGCCGGCGAATGGGGCGAGGGCTGAGGCCGTGGTCGCAGGTGCTGCGAGGAGTCCGGACAGGCGGCCGTAGTGGGTGGTGCCCCAGCGGTCGGTGATGGCGGTCGCCTGCAGCAGGGTGAGGTTGCCGCGAACCATCCCGGCCGCGACCGACAAGGCGACCAACAGGGCGTAGGGGCCGGGCGTGAAGGCGAGGGTGGCTGTGGTGACGCCGCTGAGCGCGATCAGTGTGGTGGTGCGCGCGATGACCCTGGTGTGGCGGGCGAGTGTCGCGTACAAGGTGCGGCCAAGGGTTTGGCCCGCGCCGCCCAGGCCAAGCGCCCAGGCGGCTTGGTTGGTGGAGTACCCGCGCTCCAGTAGAAGCGGTACCAGGGCGACGACGACCGCGTAGACAGCGAACGCGGAGAGGGTCAGTGCGGTGGCCAGCATCCAGAATGGCCGGCTGCGCGACACGGCGGTCGCGGATTCGCCGGCGTGAGCTGGTGCGGGCGGAGCCTCGGGCCAGGGTGCTCTCAGTGCCAGGGCGTGGGCGGGCACGGTCACTGTGGCGAGGATGAGAGCGAGGACGGCATACGTGGCCCGCCAGGTCAGGTGGTCGGCGAGCATGGCCGTCAGGGGTGCGAAGACGGTCGAAGCCAGTCCACCGGCGAGGGTGACGACGGTAAGGGCGCGAACGTGGTCGGGTGCCCACCAACGGGTCAGTGCGGCGAAGGCAGGCTGATAGAAGGTGGCCGCCATGGCCAGTCCTGCCAGCAGCCAGCCGATGAAGAACACCGGCAGGTTGGGGGCGGCGGCAATGACGAGGAGGCTGGCCACGCCGAGGACGGAACCAGCGGTCATGACGGTGCGCGGGCCGCGGTGGTCGATGATCCGGCCGACTCGGATCCCGGCGAAGGCAGAGATGAGCAGGGCTGCGGAGAACGCGGCTGTCGTGGCGCCTGCGGGCCAGCCGGTATCTGCGGTGATGGCTGGGTTCAGGACGGGGAAGGCGTAGTAGATGATGCCCCAGCTGGTGATCTGTGTGGCGCACAGAGCGGGAAGCACGGCGCGGGGCCGCGACCGGTCCCCTGTTCCGGTCGCGGCCCCGTGGGCGTCGAGCTTGGTCACGGGCAGCAGCCACCAGCCTCGACGGGCGCCGGCGGGCCTGCTTCGGTGACGGGGCCTGCGCAGCAGGTGCTGTTCTTCTGCTTGGCCATGGAGTCGGCGTCCGCCTTGACGACGTAGATCTCCCACGGTTCCTTGCCGGGGCCGTGGACCCACACCTTGTCCTGGCGGGCGTAGCAGCAGGTGGTGTCGTTCTCGATGTCGGTCGCCAGCCCTTGGTCCTGGAGGCGGGTCGTGGCGGAGTGGACTTCTTCGGTGCTGGCGACTTCGACGCCGAGGTGGTCCATGCGTGTGTCCGCGCCCGGTGTGCCCTGGACGAGGACCAGCTTGAGCGGTGGGTCGGCGATGGCGAAGTTGGCGTACCCGTCGCGCAGTTTGGCCGGCTCGGTGCCGAAGAGCTTGCTGTAGAAGGCGATCGATGCTTGGAGGTCGGGGACGCGCAAGGCGAGTTGTATGCGTGACATGACGTTCCTCCAGAATCGGAGCGGAAGCGCCCGGGCCGGGAGTGACCGGGGCGCCCTGTTTCAGGACCCGCAGCACCCACCGGACGCCGTGTCCTCGGCGGCTGCGACCGGCACGGAGATGCCGGTGCCGATCTGTACGAGGGCGGGTGCCGGAGCGCAGCAGCCGCCCTCGTCGGTCTGGCCGGCGGCAGGGTCGTCGAAGAGTCCGGCGCCTCCGCAGACTCCGGTTTCGGGGAGGGTGAGTTCGACGCGGTCGGCGGACTCGGTGTCGCCGGCGATGGCGGCGGTGACGGAGCGGACCTGTTCGTAGCCGGTCATGGCGAGGAAGGTGGGGGCGCGGCCGTAGGACTTCATGCCGACGAGGTAGACGCCCTTTTCGGGGTGGGACAGTTCGCGGTGGCCGTGCGGGTACACGGTGCCGCAGGAGTGCTGGTTCGGGTCGATGAGCGGTGCGAGCTCCACCGGCGCCTGCAGGCGCTCGTCCAGAGCGAGGCGGAGCTCGGACAGGAAGGACAGGTCGGGGCGCAGGCCCGTCAGGACGATGACTTCGTCCACCGGGTCGAGTCGCCGGCCGTCCTCACCGACGAGGGTCAGGCGGTCGTTGTCGGTGTGCTCGATGACTTCGGTGCGGAAGCCGGTGACGGCGTCGGCGTACCCGTCGTCGACGGCGGCTTTGGCGGCCAGGCCCAGGGCGCCTCGGGCGGGAAGCTGGTCGGCGCTGCCACCGCCGAAGGTGGAGCCGCTGATGCCGCGGCGCAGGACCCACACGGAGTGCGTGCCCGGTTCGTGCTTTGCGAGGTCGGCGAGGGTGGCCAGCGCGGTGAACGCGGAGGCCCCCGAACCGATGACGGCGGTGCGCTTTCCTGCGTACCGGGCCCGGACTGCACGATCCTTGAGGTCAGGGATGCGGTAGGAGATGCGGGCGGAGGCGGAGTGTTCGCCCAGAGCGGGGAGGCCGTCGGCGCCGATAGGGCTGGGGGTGGACCAGGTGCCGGACGCGTCGATCACGGCACGGCCCATGATTCGTTCCTCGGCGCCGTCGGCGAGCTCGATGCGGATGGTGAAGGGCTGCTGGTCCCGGTCGGCGTCGACGATCCGGTCGCGGCCGAGGCGGGAGACTCCGGTGACGGTGGCGCCGTAGCGGACCTTGTCCCCGAAGGCATCGGCGAGCGGCTGGAGGTACTGCTCGACCCAGTCTTCGCCAGTGGGGTAGATCTCCGCGGCGGGCTTGGTCCAGCCGGTCGGCGCCAGGAGCTTCTCGGCGGCGGGGTCGGTCAGTTCATTCCAGGTGGAGAAGAGCCGTACGTGCGACCAGTCGCGCACCGCGGTGGCCGCGGAGGACCCGGCTTCCAGGACCAGTGGTTCGATGCCTCGCTCGACGAGGTGGGCGGCGGCTGCGAGCCCGGCAGGGCCGGCGCCGATGACGACTACCGGAAGGTTTGCAGTGGTGGTCATGGCGGTGAGGTCCTCCGGGATGGGCGACCGTACCCGGTCGCTGTTTCGATTGCTGTCTATATTTGAAGCTTGCCACTCGCATTGATGAGTGTCAACATAGACGCATGTCGAAGTCAGAGGTAGTGGAGCTGCCGGTTCTGGACCCCGGAACGGCGGTGCCGTGCTGCCCGCCGATCACTGCGGGAGAGCTGTCGCAGGACGACGCGGAGCGGATGGCCGCGATGTTCAAGGCGCTGTCCGACCCGATCCGGCTTCGGCTGTTCTCCAGGGTTGCCTCACATCCCGGCGGCGAGGCGTGCGTGTGCGACATCCAGGACGTCGGCGTCTCCCAGCCGACGGTCTCCCATCACCTGAAGAAGCTGCGCGAGGCCGGCCTGCTGACCTCGGAGCGACGCGGAACCTGGGTCTACTACCAGGTCGCCCCGTCCGTCGTGGCGGCCATGTCCGCCATGCTCGACCTGCGCAGCTGACCTCCCCGCCCGCCCCTGCGGGTCAAGCAGCGCAGTCGGGCGGGCAGCAGTTCGCCAGGTACGCCTGGAGCGCGGAGAGGCGCTGGACCATCGTGGCGCCGTCGGCCCGGTAGTAGACCTGCTTGCCGTCCTTGCGGGAGATCACCAAGCCGCCGCGGCGCAGCAGGCTCAAGTGCTCCGAGGCGGTCGACGGCTTAAGCGCGCAGCGCTCGGCGATCTCGCCGACCGTCAGCTCGATCCCGCCGGCGAACTGCTGCAGCACTCTCTGGCGGGTTTCGCTGGCCAAAGCCTTGAGGAAGTCGGCCGTCGCCGGATCCACCGGGGATGTCTCGGCGCTGTTCTCTGTCACAGCTCCCTGCCCAACATTTCGTCACTTCCCGAAATAACGACTCAAGTGGAAGGTCCACATTCTCATGGAGCATGCCGATCTCATCGTCATCGGCGCCGGACAGTCGGGCCTGGCCACCGCGGCGCTTGCCCCGCAGCACGGCTTCACCCGCATTCTGGTCCTGGAAGCCGCGAAGGAGCCGGGCGGGTCCTGGCCGCGCTACTACGACAGCCTCACCCTGTTCTCCCCGGCCCGGTACTCCTCCCTTCCTGGCATGCGGTTCCCCGGCGACCCGGACCGCTACCCACGGCGGGACGAAGTCGTGGATTACCTGCGCGACTACGCCAACCGCCTGCCCGCCGACATTCGCATCTCGACCTCCGTTACCTCTGTATCGCACCAGGACGGCGCCTGGTCCGTGCTCGCCGGCGACGGGCGGAAGTTCACCGCCGGGGCGGTCATCGCCGCGACCGGCGAATACGGCACACCCTTCATCCCGGACATTCCTGGACGGGCTGAATTCGGCGGCCAGGTACTGCACGCCGCCGGCTACCGCAGCCCCGACGCGTTCGCAGGGCAGCGGGTCGTCGTGGTCGGCGGAGGCAACTCCGCGATCCAGATCGCCGCGGATCTCGGCGCAGTTGCCGACACCACCCTGGCCAGTCGACGCCCGATCGGCTGGATGCCCCAACGCCCTCTCGGCCGGGACCTGCACTGGTGGCTCAAGCACACCCGCCTCGATACCGCCCCGATTCGACGGCTGCTGACGAAGGTCCCCGTCTCCGTGATCGATGACGGCCACTACCTGGCTGCACTGGACCGGCATGGCGTCGAACGCCGCGACATGTTCAGCCGGTTCACGAACGAGGGCGTGGTGTGGGCCGACGGAACGAAGGAAACCGTCGATACGGTCCTCCTCGCCACTGGCTACCGGCTCACCTTTCCCTACCTGCACGACAGCGGCGCCCTTGGCGCCGACGGTGCACCGCTGCACCGCGGCGGCATCGCCACCACCGTGCCGTGCTTCGGATTCGTTGGCATGGAGTTCCAGCGCAGCTTCTCCTCCAAGACCCTGCGCGGTGTCGGCCGCGACGCAGGGCACGTGCTGTCCCGGCTGCGGAAGGGCTGACGACCGCAGCTCCAGGCCAGTTGGAACCGTGCCGTGTGGGCGAACGCCTGTAGTCCGTCGTGGAATGGCTCGGGTCGTGGGGCCACACCGCGGAGTGGCCCCACGGTTGAAGCCCGTCGTGGGGCGGCACGAAGAGAGAGGGCCGAGGGCGTAGGACTGTCCGCTCAGCCGGGCGTGTCTGCGGTGCTGTAGCAACTTGTTCCTGAGGGCCAACGGCGCCTGGGCGCACGGAGGCATTCTTGCAGCCTGTCCCGTGCCTGGACTGCGCATCCAAAACCCATGCGTGCGACCATCGAGAGCTGACATGATGCGCACCATGGCAAACCTATTCGTGCGAGATCTACGCGAAATAGCGCAGGGCCTCTCTGAAGACCCAGCTGACTGGCCGCACGTTCCGTGCCCCACGTGCAAGCGGTCTGGACTGACTCTCGTCCCGGACTCCCTAGTTCAGGAAGAGGCCGCCAGAAGCGAATCTTGGCACTCGCACCAAGATTGGGATCCTGACTGGATTTATGGCGCATTTAACTGCATTCTGAAATGCCATAAAAAGACGTGCGACCTTGTCAGAGTTGTCGGTCGAACAAGTATCTACCTCACGCAAAGTGGAAACGGGTACGAGCAACTTCTCACGCCATTGTTCTTCATGCCGGAACTTCCCCTGGTTGAGAACTTCGGAAGTTGTCCCCAGATGGTTCGTGAGCGGATTGAGTCCGCATCCACGGTCCTCTGGGCAGATCCGAGCTCCGCAGCGAACAGGCTCCGTTCGGCGGTTGAAGCGCTGATGGATCACCACGGCATCCCGCGGAAAGGGTTCAGTAAGGGGAAGGCTTACGACGTGAGCCTCCATAACAGGATCGTGAGATTCAAAAAGGCGCGACCAGAATTTTCCGACGCTGCTGACCTCATGTTGGCCGTCAAGTGGACGGGAAACGTCGGGAGTCATGGAAGTGGCGTTCGGGTTCGAGATGTACTAGATGCAGTTGAAATCCTCGATCGCACCCTACAAGTGATTTATGATGCATCCGCTGATGAAATCAAGAAGAAGGCGGAAGGGATAATTGCCCGAAGGGGGGTTCCTGCAAGTCAAATCACGACCGCCCCTCCGTTCTAACTACTTTGTGGGCACTCGAACCTTTCCGACCTGCCGCCGCTGTGCCGCGCGGCACAATCAGCGCCAGCATCGTGTGGCAGGAAGGATTCGCAGTGCCCGCGCAATTCACCCTCACCCCCATGCTTGCAGAGGACGCTCAACAGGTCCTGGCGATCTACCAGTCCGGGATTGACGAGGGCAATGCCACCTTCGAGACTGCGGCTCCGTCCTGGGAAGCGTTCGACAGGCCCAGGCTGACCAGCCATCGACTGGTCGCGCGCACTCCCGACGCGGGCGTGATCGGCTGGATCGCCGTTTCTGCGGTCTCGGCTCGTGTCGCGTACGCCGGTGTGGTCGAGCATTCCGTTTATGTTCACCCTGCCGCCCGCGGTCAGGGCATTGGTCGTGCTCTTCTGCACGCCTTGATCGCCTCCACGGAGGCAGCTGGGATCTGGACCATCCAGTCGGGGATCTTCCCTGAGAACACGGCCAGTCTCGCCCTGCACCGGCAAGCCGGTTTCCGCGTTATCGGGACACGCGAGCGCGTCGGCCGACTCCACGGAATGTGGCGGGACGTTCAACTGATTGAACGCCGAAGCCATCACGTCAACTGAGCTGCCGGTGGACCAGTAGTCGTCCTTGAGCCGGCTTGAGGTGTCAGTCCTCAGCCGTCCTCAGCGCCTGAGGAGTTCAGCGATCTCTGCGGCCGCGTCGCGGGCAGGACGGCCCACGCCGATCAGCGTGGCCGAGGCGGGCCCGGTCCAGTCGCCGTAGCCCAGGAGATGCAGGCGCGGTTCGCCGACGGCCTGGGTGCCGTGGGTGTCGATGTGGCCGCGCAGACCCCGCAGGCCCAGTGGGGCGAGGTGAGACAGGGCTGGTCGGAAGCCGGTGCACCAGATGATGGCGTCGGCTTCGGCACGTGTGCCGTCGGCCCACTCGATGCCATCGGCGGTGAGCCGGGTGAACATCGGTGACGCCTTGAGCAGTCCGGCATCTCGGGCCTCGCGGACTGGGGAGACAGCGACGATGTCGCCCAGCGAGGCAACCCCGCCGGTATCGGTGCGTCCCTCGTCCAGGGCGCGACGCCTGGCGGTCGCAGCGTCGAAGAGGGCCCGGCCGTCGATGTCGTCGGCGAGGAAGTGGGGTGGCCGCTGGGTGACCCAGGACAGGTCAACGCCTTCGTGAGTAGCGAGGTCCGCAGCGATCTGCGCCCCCGAGTTCCCGCCGCCGACCACGACGACTCGCTGCCCGGCGAAGTCGGACGGTCTCCGGTAGCCGGTGGTGTGCAGTTGGCGGCCGACGAAATCGTTGCGGCCGGGAGTGGCGGGCAGGAAGGGGCGCCACCAAATGCCGGTCGCCGAGACGACCGCGCGGGCCGACCAGGTGTCGGTGCCTGTCTCCACTCGTAGTCGATCAACGTCCCGGCGCACCTGCTGGACACGGACCGGGCGGTGAATCGGGAGGTCGTAGCGCTGCTCGTAATCGGTCAGGTAGTCCACGACGTGCTTGGCGTCCGGGTACTCCTGACCGGGTTGGCCAGGCATGAGCCTGCCAGGCAGCGAGGAGAACGCGGCCGGTGAGAACAAATGCAGCGAGTCCCACGTCTGCTGCCACGCTCCGCCGGGCATGCCCTGGGCGTCCAGGATCACGAAGTCCAGCTGCTTGCGGCGCAGGTAGTACCCGGCGGCGAGGCCGGCTTGCCCGCCGCCGATCACCACTACGTCTGTCTGCCTGGTCACGGCGTCAGGACCGCCGCGCCCGGCGCCTCGGCTGCGGCACACAGTAGGCACAGCACCCGGCGAGCTCCGGTTTCACCTGGAACTCCTAGCTGGCTGCCGAGCCGCACAGTCCGGGGTGCGATGCGGGCGTGAACCGCGCATGCCCCCGCTCCGCATGCCTGGCAGATGCCGATGGTGGGGCTGTTCGTCCCTGCGGTGCGGCAGTCGAGGCAGTGCATCAGGATTCTCCTCCTGATGTGGTGAGGGCTGCAGGGGCGAACTTCTTGCGCCAGGCCAGCGCCACGTACACGAGCCCGATCAGGACGGGCACCTCGATCAGCGGACCGACCACACCGGACAGCGCCTGGCCGGAGGTGACGCCGAAGGTCGCGATGGCGACGGCGATGGCCAGCTCGAAGTTGTTGCCTGCCGCGGTGAACGCGAGGGTGCTCGTACGGTCGTAGGCGAGGCCAAGGCCCTTGCCGAGGAGGAAGGAGCCGAAGAACATGATCGCGAAGTACACCAGCAGGGGGAGGGCGATGCGTACGACGTCCAGGGGCTGCGAGGTGATCGTCTTTCCCTGAAGTGCGAACAGGATGATGATCGTGAACAGCAGCCCGTACAGCGCCCAGGGGCCGATCTTCGGCAGGAACTTCGTCTCGTAGGACTGGCGGCCCATCTTCTTCTCGCCGATGCGGCGGGTGAGGAAACCGGCCAGGAGCGGGATGCCGAGGAAGACGATGACGTTCAGCGCGATGTGCCACACGGGGACATCGAGACCCTGTCCGTTGCCCAGGCCCAGCCACTGCGGCAGCAGGTCCAGGTAGAACCAGCCCAGCACACCGAACATGATGACCTGGAACACGGAGTTCAACGCGACGAGGACGGCTGCGGCTTCGCGGTCGCCGCAGGCCAGGTCATTCCAGATGATGACCATGGCGATGCAGCGGGCGAGACCGACGATGATCAGCCCGGTGCGGTACTCGGGCAGGTCGGGCAGGAAGATCCACGCCAGGGCGAACATGACCGCGGGGCCGACGACCCAGTTGATCACCAGCGAGGACACCATCAGCTTGCGGTCGCCGGTGACCGTGTCCAGCCGGTCGTAGCGGACCTTGGCCAGCACGGGGTACATCATCACCAGCAGACCGAGCGCGATCGGCAGGGAAATCCCGCCGACCTCGATCTTCGCGAGCGCGTCGTTCATCCCTGGGATGAGCCGGCCCAGCCCCAGGCCGACGGCCATGGCCAGCAGGATCCACACCGCCAGGTAGCGGTCGAGAGTGGACAGCTTCTTGACGATTGAGTCGTCCCCGGCCGGGCCGGCACCCTGGGTGGAGACTGTGGTGGGCTCGGTGGAGGTCACGGGCAGGCCCTCTTGTTCTCGGCGGCTGTGCGGGCGGACTCGGCGAGCGCCGCGAATTGCTCGGAGAGCCCGGCGAGGACCTCGGGGCGCAGCTTGTAGTAGGTGAAGCGGCCACACGGCTCGGTCTCCACCACGCCGGCTTCGCGCAGGACCTTCATGTGGTTGGACAGGTTGGTCTGCTTCGCGCCGGTCTCCTCGACCAGGTGCGTCGTACAGAGCGTCTCGCGCGCCAGCAGGGTCACGATCTGGAGGCGGAGCGGATCGCCCAGCACCCGGATCAGATCAGGATCGACTGAAGTCAGCATGCACTGATACTCTCACATCATCGCTCGCTGATACCAGCGGGAGCTGAAGTCATTGGCGGCTGGTCCCGCCGTGCGACGAGAGAGAACGATCATCATGGCCGAGTCTTCCGGCAAGCCGTCCGTCCTGTTCGTCTGTGTCCACAACGCCGGCCGCTCCCAGATGGCCGCCGCTTGGCTGACCCATCTGGCTGGGGATCGCGTCGAGGTCCGCTCCGCCGGCTCCAATCCGGGCGCCTCCGTCAACCCTGCCGCCGTCGAGGCGATGGCTGAGGTGGGCATCGACATCTCCTCCGAGACCCCTAAGGTCCTCACCATCGACGCGGTCCGCGAGTCCGATGTCTGCATCACGATGGGCTGTGGCGACACCTGCCCTGTCTTCCCCGGCAAGCGCTACCTCGACTGGAAGCTCGAGGACCCCGCAGGCCAGGGCGTGGAGGCCGTCCGCCCCATCCGCGACGAGATCAAGACCCTTGTGGAGGGCCTGATCGCCGAGATTGCCCCGGAGGCCAAGGCGTGAGCGTGATACGGGACGTCGTCATCATCGGCTCCGGCCCCGCCGGCTACACCGCTGCCCTCTATACCGCCCGTGCCCAGCTCAGGCCCGTCCTCTTCGGCAGCAGCATCTTCGTCGGCGGCTCCCTGACCACCACCACCGAGGTCGAGAACTTCCCCGGCTTTCCTGAGGGCGTCGACGGCCCCGACCTCATGGCAAAGATGCGGGCCCAAGCCGAGAAGTTCGGCGCCGAGATGATCGACGACGACATCACCGATGTCGACCTCACCGGCCCCGTCAAACTCCTCACCGACTCGACCGGCACCGTCCATCAGGCCCGTACGGTGATCGTCGCGACCGGCTCCGGCTACCGCAAGCTCGGCGTCCCGGGCGAAGAAGAGCTCTCCGGCCGAGGAGTTTCCTGGTGCGCCACTTGCGACGGATTTTTCTTCCGTGACCGCGACATAGTCGTGGTTGGCGGCGGCGACACCGCTATGGAGGAAGCCACCTTCCTGACTCGTTTCGCCAAGTCCGTGACCGTCGTCCACCGCCGTTCCGCCCTTCGCGCCTCGAAGGTCATGCAGAACCGGGCCTTCGCTGACGACAAGATCTCCTTCGCTTTCGACACCGAGGTCGCCGAACTCCGGCAGGAGGGGGCCATGCTCGGCGGCATCGTTCTCCGGGACGTCTTCAGCGGCGCCACGCGAGAAATAGCGGCCACCGGACTGTTCATTGCGATCGGACACGACCCGCGCACCGAGCTCTTCCGCGGTCAGCTCGACTTGGACGAAGAGGGCTACCTCAAGGTCTCCTCACCCACGACCCGGACGAACATCCCCGGCGTCTTTGGTGCGGGCGATGTCGTCGACCACACCTATCGACAGGCCATTACCGCCGCCGGCAGTGGAGCCTCGGCCGCCCTCGATGCCGAGCGCTATCTGGCAGCACTCCCCTCCGGCGACCGGGCTGACGCGTCCATAGCCGCTGCCGCGGTCGCCTAATCCCGAACAGCGGGACGTCTGCGAGGTAGAGGCACACCTGTGGCCCCGCCCCGCTCCCGAGGGGGAGGGGGCGACGGGTTCCGAGCTGACTGCCGTCCCCTCGTCAGCCACTGATGTGGCCTGCTCGTTCACGAAGTTGCTGAGCCTCGGGAACCGCGCTGTACCGGCGCAGGCGTACGCGCATGTCCCGCAGTGCGGCCTGGACCTTGACCGAGCGGATGCCGTCGGCGCAGTCGAGGAAGTCGCGCCAGGTGGCCATGGCGCCGTCGATGTCTCCTTGCCGTAGGCGTACGCCGCCGAGGTCGGCGAGGACGATGGCGCGGGTGCGGCGGCGGTCCAGGCCGTGGATGTCGAGGGCGAGGTGGAGGTGTTCTTCGGCGGCGTCGAGGTCGCCTAGGCGGGAGAGGATCATGCCGGATTCGTGGGCCCAGCGGCCGGGGGAGTAGTGGGCGGCCCAGGAATCGCTGCCTGCGGTAGCGGGTCTGCCGATGGCGGTCTCCGAATTGGCGAGGTGCCTGGTCGCCATGTGGCGGTCGTCGTCCTGGGCGGCGGCGTTGGCGAGGGTGGCTTCGTAGTAGGCGACGGCTCGCGGGTTGTCCAGGTGGCGGCCGTACTCCACGCAGGCTTCGCCGAGCTGGACGGCCTCGGCTCGGTAGCCCAGGTCGACGCACTGGACGGCGAGCCCCCGCAGGGCGGTGGCGGACAGCTCCGCGTCGCCGGCCTCGGCGGCCAGGCGGAAGGAGTGGGCGTAGTAGCCCTGAGCGAGCCCCCGGAGTTCGGGGGTGTCGCCTTCGTCCTGGGCCATCCAGCCGGCGAGGTGTACCAGCTGGGAGGTCGCGGCGAACAGTTCGCGCCCGGTGGCTTGGGTGAAGCGGCCTTCCAGCCAGGGAGCGACGTCCTGGGTCAGGTAGCGGACTGCTAGATGGCGTGCGTGGCCGCCGCCAAGTTCGGACGCCGAGTCGCCGAGGGCCTTCACCATGTGGCGCACGGCTGCCACCTCGCCCCTGCCGACGCGGACGGCCCCTGGGGAGGCGGTCGTGGTCCGGCGGGTGATGCTGTCCATGTCGGGCAGGCCGAGGGCAGACAGGGCGTATCCGCTGGAGGCGAGGATGAAATTCCGGCGGTCCACGTCGTTCCTTCCCAGCTGGAGGACTGATGCCACGGTATCGGCGTGGGATGCCGCAGGCGCGATCTCTGGAAGGTTGATCGCTTCCGGGTTCAGTTCCAACACCTGGGCGATGTAGGGCCACCAGTGGTCTGGGGTCCGTTCGCCCTCGATCCAGCGCCGGGCGTGCTGGCGCTGTAGACGACGTGGGTCGCCGCTCTCTGCCAGTCCGAGCGCGCGTGCCAACTCCGAGGGCCCCCAGCCGCGTTCGTGGCACGCCTCCTTGATCAGCTCCGCGACAGCCGGGTTCTTCGGCACCCCGTCACCCTCCCCACCTGGATTACGCGGGATTACGCAGGACTACATCCTGGGCCCTGCCCCGGGAGCGCGGATCGTCGTTGACTGAACATCACCCCTTGGATCTCCGAATGGCTCGAACAGGCCCTGCTCAGGGTCTGTTGCTGCCTGTACGGACGCGTGAGAGGAACATCGGTGACGACGACCGGCCACGACCCCCGCAGCCGCACGACCCCGCCCTCGGCGGGCGACGAGACAATGCAGAATCCGGCGCCCCAGAAGGTGGCCGGACGTGACTCTCGACAGACGACTCCGATCGTCTGCGGCCTCGCCCTCCTGGACAAGGACCCCCGCTACGACCGACGGACCGGGCACGCGGCCCTGCCGATCGAGGTCCGCTTCCTTGACGGCACGAAGACCACCACGACGCTCGATATGGACCCGGGCAGAGTCCTCCTGCTGAGCGCCCAGCTGGAGCGAGCAGTCGCCCTGCGCGCGAAGGCCCAGAGAGCAGCGGCCACGTGATGCGGCCCGCGTTATCCGATCCGCTCGGAACTGCCCTGGCCTGGGTGTGGGCGCTTGGCACAGCCGCAGGACTCGCCATGATCGGCACGCTCGCCCAAGGCGAGTACTCGGCTGATCAGAACTTCCTGGCACACCCCTCGCTCAACGTCGACGACCCGGGCCCGAACGACACGGCCGGATAGGACCACCGTGGTCCCGCCATGCCCTCCCTGCTCTGCACCACCCTGCGAAGGGAAGCCGATGATCAGCCAGCTCAGCAGTGATACGCAGCCCCTCCCCGTGTCGGTCGCGTTCAGCGGTCCCGACAACACCGGCAAGACCAAACAGATCGGAATCCTCGCCCGCCGCATGGGCTCTGCAGCCACCTCGGCAGGTCCCCTCGACCACTACGACCGGCGCTGGGCAGCCATCAAGGCTGACGGCATGGGCCGCTGGTGGTTCGAGACGGGGTCGGCCGAGGAGGTGGCCGACGTCCTCGCCCATTCCTACCTGGAGCGCTCCCGGCATCCGTACTCCGCGCCCGTGCGGTTTCTGGACCGCGGGATCCCGATGCTGGAGGCATCCGTGGCTGCCACCGTCGCCGTACGGGAGGACCTGGATGCCTGGCGGGCCGCCGACCGTGCTCACTCCCTCCTGGCGCCGTACGAGTCCGATCTCCGAGCAGCCGAACGAGACGAACGCGCCCTCCTGCTCCTGCACTGTGATGACGCCGAGGAAGGTACCCGCCGCAGCCTGTCCCACGAGGCCACTGTGACGGACATCTACGCGGCCTACCAGCGCCACCTCCACACGCAGATCAACCGACTCGTCGCGGACGGCCGCTTCGACATGCTGATCCGGATCGGCGACCGACCGACCATCACCATCCAGGACGAGGTCCGCCGGCTCCTGGCGCCCCTGCACCCCGCCATTCCCGGCCGAGCGCTGGCAGACGTGCACGTCATTGCCCTCGGCGGGATGTCGGAGAGCGGCAAGAGCACGGCCGGCGAGTACCTGCGAACACACCAAGGGCACGCCCGCCTCAAGATTGGTTACCTGATCGAGGGAGCCGCGGACAGGGCGGGTATCGCGGACCCGTACCGGGTGCCGCCGGTCGTCCAGGCCGAACTGATCGTGGACGGCCTCGATCGGTACTGCGAGGCCCACCACTTCATTGACTGCGTCAGCGTCGAGTCGTTGCACGATCTCGACTCGGCGGTCGAGCTCGCCAGGATGCTTGGACCTCAGCTCACCATCACCTACCTGGACACCTCCGCAGCCGTTCGGGCACAGCGCGGGACCGCGGGTGCCCAGGACGTGGCCGACCGGGACCTCGTCAAGAGCGCCAGGGGCGCCGACAAGATCGCCTCAATTGCTCAGGAGGTCATCAGCAACGACGGGCCCCGCTTGGCGCTGGAACGCAGACTGGACCAACTGGTCCTGGCTCGCCAATGGCCCGAGCATCAGCCGAGCACCATGCCGGTCAACGCCCTGGGCCTGCCGGTGCCCCTGGAGTCCTACCTCTCTGCACTCCTCGATCGCCTGACCGGACCGCAGCCCTTGATCGACCTCCTGGTCGTCACTGGCAGTGGGGCCCGGGGCAAGTACCAGCACGGCTGGAGCGACCTCGACGTATTCGTCGTTGCCGAGGCCGATTCCCTGGACGGGATGCGCCGCGTCCTGGCCGACCTGGCAGCCGAACTCGGCGGAGTCAAGCTCGGACTGACCGTGCTGACCCGTGCCGAGTGCCGGGCCGGAGCGGTCACTTCCAGACTGCTGCACGTCCTCGCGCTCATCGGCATCGGGGGCCTCGTCCCTCTGTGGTGTGCTCCGGGGCTTGCTCTGCCTGTCCCGGACGCCGCCACCGACGTTGACGTGAGCCTGCGCGATGGGATCCAGGCTGCCGTCGAGATCCGGCGCCAGCTCCTCAGGGGCGAGCCCGACCTTCGCGACCTCTACAAGGTCACCGCACTCCTGGCGAAGATCCAGCTGCGGTTCAGCGGAATCGAGTGCCCCTCCGACCGTGATGCCTTGCAGACACTTGTAGAGGCGGTCCGCCAGGACACGAGCATGGTCGCGGCGGCCCGCACCGAGCGGTCTGCCGCAGAGGATCTGGCGCTGGTCATCCTGCGCAGCTGGCTGGCCACCCTTCCGGGAGAAGCGGGGTGAGTGCGAGTGGCCAGTTGAGGGACTCGACCGCGATGGCCTTCCACAAGGAAGTCGCGACCCGCGAGGCTGCCGAAGCCGAAGTGCGGGGCTGGTCGCAGCTCGCCTCCCGGATCCAGGTCCCGGCCCTGCGGGGGCGCCCGGCGCTGCCGGGCCGCCATCTGCTGGCGTACGAGGATGTCTTCGCCAGTGGGCGATGCGAGCTGCTACTCGGCGACGTGATCGCCTTGGCTGACCGCGATCCGTCCGCGCTGCCTCGCCTGACCCGCCTTATGGACGGCGTCTGCCACGACCTGCGGGCACCGGCAGACGAGACCGGAAAGGTGGTTCCGCTCGCCAGATGTGTGCCCGACCTCTACCTCGACCGCATCCGGCCCGGAGGCCGGCTCGACCGCTGGTACCTGCGACGGGACCTGCCAATCCCCCTGCCCCACACCGACGTCACCCTCACCGCCCAGGAGCTGGCCGGCTACACGGTCACTGCCAATGGTCGGCCGCTCGCACTGAACGTCGCCGCAACCATCGACGGCGTCCGCCACGCCCTGAACCCCGACCGGCGCTGGCCCACCGGGCTGACGCAGGGCGACCCCACCGAGCCCAACATCGCCGACCCGCTGTGCTGGCTCGACTTCGAGTTTGCCGGTCGCAACACCTTCGCGGGCGAAGCCGCGAACCTGCTCTGGTACCTCATGGCTCTGGGCGGCTGGCTCGTCCCCCGTTACCAGCCCGACGTATACGCACGCACCCTTCGCTTGGCCCTGCCCTCGTACACCCGTCCTCGCATCGACCACCTGGAACTGGACGCCATCACACGGCACATCGACATCCAGTACACCTGGAACACAGGCCCCGGCCGCCACGCCGCCATCGCAGGGGCCCTGCACGGCTTTTGTCGCCTTGGCGGCCTCGGTATGGATGAACTCCGCGCTTTCTTAGCCCTGCGCATCCTCGGCGTCATCCCGCCAACCCGGCTGACCGGCCACGACATGCTGCTCGTCCTGGTCAAGCTAGCCGAGAGCCAGCACCCCGGTACTGACCTCGGCGCCTTCCTCGCCACCGCACCGGCTCTTCATTCCGACCCTGCCGAACGGAGCCGCAATGTCCCTGCCCCTGCTTGAGACCCATCTCCAGGCCCGGCCGCTGCAAGGCCGGACGGCCCTCGTCACCGGCGGGGCCACCGGTATCGGTGCCGAGATCGGCCGCGCACTCTCCATGTCAGGAGCGACCGTGGCCATCAACCACCTCGGTCAGGAGAGGGAGGCGCAGGCACTTCTCGCCACCTTCGACTGCGGCGGTAGTCCTGGCGTGGCCATGGACGCCGACCTGACCGACCCTGACGCAGTCCAGAGGATGACCGACCGGATCCGTGCAGAGGCCGGCCCCATCGACATCCTCGTGAACAACGCCGGGGCCTACCCACGTGTCCCGTGGCAGGACACCGACGAGGCTGCCTGGAACTACTCCCTCGACGTGAACCTCACCGCGCATTACCGCGCCTGCCACGCGGTGACCCCTGGCATGGTCGAACGGTGCTGGGGCCGCATTGTGAACATTGGCAGCGTCAACGCCCGCGCCGGCCGGACCAACCTCGTTGCGTACAGCACCGCGAAGGCCGGACTCCTGGGCCTCACGAGATCCCTCGCTCGCGAACTGGGCCCGTACGGAGTCTGCGTCAACACGGTCCTACCCGGCGCCATCCAGGTCGAGGCCGAGACCGCGATCCCCGCCCGCCATCGCGCCAGCCCCGAGGACCAGATCAAGCGCCAGTGTGTTCCCCGCCGGGGGCGGCCCGAAGACGTCGCGGCGCTCGTGGCGTTTCTCGTCGGGCCCACCGCATCGTTCATCACTGGGCAATCAGTCCACGTTGATGGCGGCTGGCTGCTGCACTGAGACCGTCAACAAGCAAGGAGACAGAACCGAATGATTGAACGAGTCCGCGCCGTCCTCGTCACCGAGCACGACACGATGCTGGTCATCCGTCGTACCAAGCCTGGAGTTCCCGTGTACTGGGTGCTTCCTGGTGGAGGCGTCGAAGCCGAAGACGAGTCCCGGGAGGCCGCCCTCCATCGGGAGATCCACGAGGAGATCGCAGGGAAGGCGGACATCGTCCGCCTCCTGCACACGATGGAGTCCGAGGACGAGCGTCAGCTGTTCTACTTCGCCCGTATCGCGACATGGTCCTTCGCCGACCGCACAGGGCCCGAGTTCAGTGCAGAGGGCCGGGGCGAATACGCGCTGGAGGAGGTCCCGCTGACCTTGGAAGGGATCGACGGCATCGATCTCAAGCCCGAGGAGATCGCCCATGTGCTCCGAGGTGCCCTCGGGGATGGCACTCTCTCGGGTGTTGCCACGGCCTGAGCGATGACACGCAAGCATGCCACCGGGGCCAGCGCTGCGCACGCGGGCCTCGGTGGCATCACGGTGTCATGCCCGCGTAGTCAGGTAGGTGATGAGCGCGCGGGCGTGGGGGCTGAGTCCGTCGGGGTTCTCCTGGGTATGCGGATGCTCAGCGTGTACGCCGCTGTTGAGTAGGGCGGACGGCTCGGGCCGGGGACGGTGGTTCGGTCGCAATGGGTTGGGTGTACTGCGGGAGGTCGGCGAGGCGGTTCAGACGCCAGGTGAGGACCTCGCTGTAGCTGGTGGCTGTGTCCAGTTCGCGGTGCCGGGCAGCCTGGGTCAGGAGAGCGGCTGGATCGTGTCCGGCCTTCTTCGTGGCGGCGAGTGTGGCGGCGAGGGCGGGCCAGCCGGGTTCGGCAAGGATCTGCTCGGCCAGGTCTGGCAGGGCCTGGCGGGCGACTGCGGCTTGTTGTTCCTGCAGGAAAAAGGCGAGGTGGCGGCCCCGCTGGTGAATTACAGCAATCGGCTGGACCGTGGCCGCCTGATATGCGGCGCGGAGGTGTTCGGCTGCCTGTCGTGCGGCTTCGGCCTGTTGATCGTGGTGGTGGGCCTGGTGCCAGTGGCGGGCAGCTATGACGGCCAGGACAAGGGCGTCGAGGAGGATCACGAGGGCAGCCCCGTCCTTGGGAGCGGTTTCACGCAGTATCGCCTTGACGGCGTTCCTGGTGGCTCGGGCTTGTTGATGCTGGGCGCGGATGCGTGATCGGCCGGCGTGCTCGAACGCGGCGGCTGCACGCATGAGCTGGGGGCGCAGATCGGACGGAGCGCGTAGGGGAAGCGCGTCGAGGGTCTCGGCGAGGGCCGCGATGTGCGCCTGCCCGGTCCCGTCATCGCTGCTTGCGAGCAGATCGGGCACGCGGTCCGTGGTCTGTGCGAGTCGTCGCCAGGCGTCAAGTTGGGGCGGCATCGCCGAGGGCGTATCTGCAGGTGCCAAGCGTTCGCTGATCTTGGGATAGGAGAGGTCAGGGGCGAGAGTGGATCCGGCGAACCAGACAGGTTGGCCGTCCTTGTTGGTGTCGCCATCGAGGGCGATCTTGTACCCGCGGATGTCACCCGAGGGGAAGTGCTGAATCTCCATGAGCACGCCTGAACCGTCGAGGATGGTGAAAAACTCCTGCGGCGTGCTGGCTGCGGCAAGGGCAGTGCGGGCGGTGATCCGCAGGCGCTCGCGGGCGGTCTGGGGTCGGCCGGTGCGGTGGGCTTTCTCCTGCTCGGCGCGCGTGGATCGCTTCGAGGCGGTCCGGTCTCCGCGCGGGACCTGGCGCAGGCCGTACTCCTTCTCGATGGCGACGAGTTCGTTGTCGGCGCGCAGGTAGTCGTTCCAGTTCCGTGGCGGTCGAAGGTCGCCTCGGACCTTGGTGGCCACGATGTGGATGTGGTCGTGTGCGTGGCGCACGGCGATCCAGCGGCAGGCATCGGGGTCGCCGGCCGGGGCGACGCCTGTGGCGTTCAGCACGCGCCGGGCGATTGTGGCCCACTCCTCGTCGGACAGGGGCCGGTCCTCGGGCGCGGCCCTGATCGAGCAGTGCCACACATGCTCCTTCGGAGCCCGTTCGCCGGCCTGCATCACGCGCAGGTCGAGTACGGCGGTCAGTTGGGCGAGGGTGGCGTCGGGGTCTCGGCCGGGATCGGGGGCGAAGCCGTCGAAGGAGGCCACAAGGTGGGGATCTGCATGCTCGTTGGCGCGTCCGGGCCCGTAGAGATAGTTCAGGACACCGCGGGTTTTGCGGCCGGGCTTGACGATGTTCGCGATCAACTAAGCGGCCTGGTGCGTTGTGGCGGTCGCAACGGCGGCGGTGTCGATCGCGGTCGCCGCCTGTCGCGCGTGGAGCAGGACCTGTCCGGCCTTCGCGAGTGTGTCTTTGTCCCCAGGTTGTGGATCGCCACCGGCGTTGAGACGGTGGGCGATCTGGTTGACGTTGGTCCCGATCCGAGCGACCTGGGTGCGCAGAGCGGCAAGCTCGTCGATCAGATCGTCGATCCGGGTGCGGTGGCCGGGCAGCACATGGGCGCCGTGGAGGTGGGCCATGACGACGGCGCCAACGAAATGGGCGCCGGCAAGCCCGAGCCGCTGGGCTTCGGCCATGATCTCGCTCTTCTCGTCCACGCTGTATCGGACGTCGACTCGCTCGGTGCGCTGCACGTCCTGGCGTGCACGGCGGCTGGCCACCCGATACAGCGCGGCTTCATCAGCAGCTCGCGCCACGCCGGTCTCTGTCCTGGGAGCGCCCTCGCTCCCAGGTATCTCCGCCACCCCTGGGGCGGGGATCGCGTTGGACCGGCCCTTGGACGGTCCAACGCCATACCTTGCTCCGCCTGGTGCTGGGGAGGAGGTCAGCTTCTTCTTGGTTGACGAGGGTTCGTGGTCGCGGCTGTGCATGTGGGCTCCTGTAAGCGGTGGCGGAGGGAGAGGGCCCGTTCCTCCCGCCTAATGTGCGGGAGGGACGGGCTGGGGACGTGGGCTGCGAGTCTCAGCCGGTGCTTGTGGTGGCAGCGTCGAGCTCGGCCTGCAACAGGTCCTTGACCTCATCCAGACGGCTTCGGGAAATCCCGAAACCCTCGTCCCGCACTGCCTTCTCGATGCTGCGGCGCGATGCACGGCCGGCTCGTCCCAGAGGAGCCGTGCGGCCGATGGCCACGGCCTCCTCTCGGGAAATGCTCGGCCGTTTGTTTCCCGGCCTCCCAGACTGCTGCTGTGGCGTCTCGGTCTCTCGCTTCGCGATCGGCCCCTGCACGTCGTCGTCGGTGTCCGTGGCGCCTAGCGGAGTGAGCGGACTGGTCTGGTGGCCCGAGGCGGGTTCGTGGCGGCCTTCGGGGTTGTGGCGCTCAGGGGTGACGGGGCGCCGGGCGACGAGGAGGTAGAAGTGGACGGCTCCGGCCAGGGCGAGTGGCGCGATGGCGGAGATGGCCCCGACGGTGAGGTCATCGAGGGAGAGCCCGTTGTGGCGGGTCTGCTGGTTGAGGCGGATGGCGTGCAGGACGTTGGCCCAGATGCTTGTGGCGGTGGCGGTGCCGACCAGCGCCGAGACGTAGAGGCGGGCGGACAGCGGCGCGGTCCGCAGGACGAGCAGGGCGCCGATCCCGATGGCGATGAACCCGTCGATGACGAGCGGGAAGGCGTAGGTGAGCGCCGGGTGGATGTGGCTGGCGGCGGCCATCTGACGCAGCGCGTCGTAGGAGAGCGCGAAGGCTGCCAGGGCCAGCAGCGCCACTCCCGTGCGGATCGCTGCGGTCAAGGGCACCGAGGCAGGGGAAGGTGCTGCGGTGAAGGTGGGAGAAGGCAAGGGACTGCGCTCCAGCAGTACGGAGGTGGGACTGGCGTGGCCCGGTGGGGTGGTGAGACCTGTCGCGACTCGTCGCGTGCCTGGTCAGGGCAGGTACGGGTGCGGAGATGACATCGAGTCGACTCGTCACCGGGTCCCGACTCGTCACCGCTCTGACCTGCGCGGAGACGAGTCGCGACGGGTCGTGCCGGGTCAGGCCCCGGTCGTGGCGTCCGGCGCAGGCTCGGGGCAATAGCGCGCCCAGGAGTCGGTGAAATGCAGAAGGGCATAGCCCCGGGCCTGGACGTTCCCGTGGAAGCGGCGGGGGGCGGAGCTGATGCCGTACTCCTTGAGCAGGATCTGCAGGCCCCGAGGGGTCAGGCCGTTGGTGGTGTACTCCGGCCAGGGGGTCTCGGCGTCCTGGTTGAGGATGTCGAGGAGTCGGCTGGTGCGGAGAGCCGGTGGATTGCCTTCGGTGGCGAAGGCGCGGCGGATATCGGCCAAGAGGCGGATGCCGAGGCTACTGCTGTCCTGGTCCTGCTCGGCCTCGTGCTTGGCCATGACCCGGCAGGCAGTGCGGGCAAGGTCGGGCCACGTCCCGCCGGCGAGGTCGGCAACGGTCACCAGCGGCTGCCAGGTGTCGGCCGCGCGGTCTTCGACCGGCATGGCCGGTGTCAGCTCCATCGCCTCGGCGTGCAGCGGGACCAGCCAGGCGACGAGCCGGTCGCGCAGCGCGTGAAGGGGCGGGGTGTCACGGAAGGTACGGAACTCCGCCACCTTCTCGCCCGGCCTGCGACGGCGCATCCGGATGACAACCGACCGGTCCATGATCGTGTCCGGCAGGTCACCGATGCCGGCGAGGGCCGCCATGGCGAACGTGGGGAACTTCGAGACCTCATGGTTGGGTCCGGAAACCCGCAGGGTGGGGCGGTTGCGCTGGTGCCCCGCGTTGAGCAGGCCACGCATCTCCTCGTTCTTCTCCGCGACCTTCGCGGAGCCGAAGAGCGTGTCGGCCTCGTCGACCAGCAGGGTGGGCGGCGTGGCGGTGATGGACCGGAACACTGCAGCGGCCGAGGCGTTGACCGTGATCAGCGGATCGTGGACGCTCTCGGTGATCACGTCCAGCAGCCGCGACTTGCCGCACCGCTTCGCCGGCCCGACGACGGCCAGCCGCGGAGCGTGCTGCCAGGCCGTCTGCAGATGGGTCGCCGCCACCCACAACGTCACCGCCGTGAACGCTTCCTCGCTCGGCAGCACGACGTAACGACGGATCTGCTCCAGCAGCTCCGTCAGCACCTGATCCCCCTCGGATACCGGGGCGATCTCGGAGACGGCTGCGGGCGGCTCTCCCGGTGAAGCAGGGTGGACTGTCGGCTGGCCGGGTATGGCGACTGGCGGCCAGGAGGGCTTGTTAGGGGTGGAATAGGGCTCGGTTCCCGCGTGTTGCACGGGGCAGCTCCTCGTCTGGCGGTTGCGGGCTTGCCTGCCCTTGCCGCCGGGTTGGTTCTTCCAGGGCCGTTCGGGGCTGCTTGGGCCTCCGGCGTTGCCTCGCCGGGGGCCCACTTCGTACCCCGAGGGAACACGGACCGTACGGCCACACCCGCCAACAGTCCAGCGATTCTGTGTCAGCTCAACGCAGAATGCTTTGCTACGCTGCCGTCCCTTCATGCCGCCAACCCGAGCAAATTCAGCAGATCTGCGGTCACGACTCGGTAGGCGTTGCCGAGTCGCAGAACCTTGCAGGGGTACACGCCCCGCTTCGCCAGCTCGTATCCCTTGCTTCGACCGAGCCCCAGGGCGCGGTTGCTCGTCTCCAGGTCAACGGCTACCGGCAAGGCCAGCAGATCCTCTCGGCTCATCCCCTTGGGCTGCCCCTCTGTGGTGTTTTCGCGCATGCGGGATCCCTTTCGGTACAGCCCTCGGCGAACGCGGTCATCCCGTCCGGCTCCAGGCGTCTACCAATCAGCATCCTCAAGCTAATGTGTCTTCATGACACAACGCTGTTTGGATGATGAAGAGGACGACTTCCCGGAGTGGGTGGACCGGGTTCAGGCGAACGTGGCCGGTGAGGTCCGTCGGAGAAGGAAGGAGATGGGGTGGAGCGCGCAGGAACTGGCCGAGCGGTGCGAGGACCTCGGGCACCCCATTCCCCGCAACGTGATTGCCAACATGGAGTCGGGCCGCCGCGCCGGCCTCCCGTTGGTGGATGTCATCGTCCTGGCCGCTGCGTTGGAGACGTATCCGGCCTGCCTGATCTTCCCGGTCGGTTACGTCGACCAGACGCAGGAACTCCCATTCCAAGCCCTCGTGCCGACATGGGACGCCCTGCGGCGTTTCACCGGTGAAGAGGAAGTGCTCGGGCATGACTCGGGCCTCGTGTCCGACTTCGAAGTCCACACCAGCCTGGTGCGCACTGCACTGGCCGCGATCGAGGAGGAGGAGCGGGCACGGTTTGCTGCCAAGACAGCGACCAGCCGCGCCCAGCAGGAGGAAGCCGAACGCCAGCGGACCGCATACGCCGACCAGGCTCTCTCTGCCAAGTACAAACTCCGCTATCTCCGTCGCGAGCTCCGCGAAGACGGAGCCACCCCACCCGACCTCCCATCCGCACTTCACGACGTAGACCCGCCCGAATGGGCCCCTGAGACCGCCCAGGAGGAACGCCCTTGAAGGGCTCCACCCACCGCCGCTGCTATTGCCGTGACCCCAAGACCGGCAAGCCGCTCGGCAAGAAGTGCCCCAAGCTCGCCGGACGCAAGCACGGCTCCTACTCCGTACGCCAGGAGCTCCCGTCCCGTGCCGACGGAACGCGCCGCTCGTTCAGCCGTGCCGGCTATGAGAGCCTCAAGGCCGCACAGGCCGACCTCGACCACATACGCGCGCTCCTCGGCCTTGCCGACGCCGACGACTCCGAAGGTCTGGATCAGATCGCCGAGTTGCTGGAAAAGGTGGCAGACGAGAAGGCCCCGCTGCCGGACATCGAGTCGACCCGTCGGCGGCTGAGCCACGGCTTGGACCTCACCAGCCGCCTCACGGTCGGCGAGTGGCTGGATATCTGGCTGGTGGGCAAGAAGGGGCGGCAGAGCGCGATCAGCCGCGACGAGAGCAATATCCGTGTTCACCTCCAGCCGCGCATCGGACACTTGCGCCTCGACCGCCTGCGCGTCACTCACCTGTCGGAGATGTTCGAGGCCATAGCCGAGGAGAACGTCGAGATCGCCGAGGGGAATGCCGCCCGGCGCAAAGCGGTCGAGGATCTCGCACAGATCCCGTGGAAGGGGCGCGAGCCGCGCGCCCGCCGTAAGGCGATGAAAGCAGCCATCGCGGAAATGGATCCCTATCGCCGGATTGTCGGTCCGGCGACGCGCCAACGCGTTCGCTCCACACTGCGTGCTGCGTTGAACGCCGCGATCGCTCAACAGCTGATCACCTTCAACCCGGCTTCCCACGTCGAATTGGAGGCGGGCAGGCGACCCAAGGCGCTCGTGTGGACCGAGGAGCGCATCCTCCACTGGAGGCGCACCGGACAGAAGCCGTCGCCGGTGATGGTCTGGACGCCGGAACACACCGGCCTCTTCCTCGACCATGTAGCCGAGGATCGGTTGTACGCGTTGTTTCACCTGGTCGCCTTCCGTGGGCTACGGCGAGGCGAGGCATGCGGTCAGAGGTGGACCGACACCAACCTGAGCGCCGGCCTCCTTACCGTCGCCAAGCAACTGGTGGTGAACGGCTGGGAGGTGTACGAGGACGACCCCAAGACCGACGCCGGAGCGCGCACCATCGCCCTTGACTCCGACACGGTCCTGGCTCTGAAGCAGCACCGCGCCCAGCAGGACAAGGACCGCGAGAAGTGGGGGAGCGCCTGGGTGGAGACCGGAAGGGTCTTCACCCGCGAGAACGGAGAACGGCTTCACCCTGCCAACGTCACGCGGCGATTCATCGAGCTGTACGAGGAGGTCGGCCTCCCGCCGGTCCGGCTCCACGACCTCCGCCACGGTGCCGCAACCCTGGCTCACGCAGCAGGTGCCGGCCTGAAGGACATCCAGGAGATGCTCGGCCACTCGTCGATCACCATCACGTCAGACACGTACACGAGCCTGCTCCCCGAGGCGGATCTGGCGATCGCGGAGGCTGCGGCCCGGCTCGTGCCGCGAGCGCGCACCACCGCCGAGGACACCACCCCCGAAGCGGAGGCCGATCCCGACGGTGCGGAGTAGGAGTTCGAGGCCGAGTAAGGCCCCACCCTGGGGGAGGAACCGCATCACAGAGCGGTAACGCCTCGTGCTGCGACACCCGCTCTACGAGGTGGGATCGAATCCTCGCCGAGTAGTGCCCGAGTCTGCCGCGTGGTGCTGTCCTCGGCCTGGTCAGCGTCATGCGGCTATGCACTCGGTCCTGCTCGTGACACCTGGTGCTGGGGCTGTCCGTTCACACGTCGCTCATGCATGTCAGGAGTGGGGGCGCCCTGTACGGGCGCGGTCGAGGGGAAGTTGTCTGTCCGACGCCCGGGCCCGCAGGAGCGACGCCGCCGCTCTAACATTGGGCCGCTGGTCGTCCCATGCTTTGCGGCCGGGACGATGCGTGCCCCGGGGAGGAGATGCCTTGGCCCTTCTTTTGAGGGTGAATGTGCCCCGTATCCTCACGAGGACATGATGAAGCAGCCATCCGGCTTGCTGCGAGGCTTGCACGAGAGGCTGGCGGCCCATGGTGATGACCGATTACAACGTCAGCGACCACTGGTCCGCCGACGAGCCAGACTGGCTGAAGTCCCTCGTCTCATCGCTCGATCGCCGCCACGGCGTCAGCACTGTCGTACCGCTCACCGTGCTCGTAGAGGAAGTCCTGCAGTGGGTGGAGCTTGCCAGCGGCGTCGATGCCTGGAAGAACTCCGCTAACCGAAGGTCGCTTCAGCTCGACCTCGACGAGTCGATCCGTGCGCTCGGAACCTCGCTCCGAGCGCGCATCGCCACACCGCTCGAGCGATTCCAAACCGCCTTCTCACAGCTCACCGGAAGCACTGCGGAGACCTTGAAGCAGGCGCCGGGTACCCGCACCGGCGCCTCCTGGACCAACGTCATCGAGACTGCGAAGGACCTCCTCGAAGCGCTCGAGGCAGACGAAGCTGTCCGCATCAGCTGGGATGACCTCGTGGCCACCGCGCAGGACCGCACCTTGGAGGGCCGGGAATACCGTCAGATCGCCGAACTGCTCTTCGATCAGCTGCGCAGGCGTGGCCTCAGTGCAGAGGGGATCTTCCGCGATCTGGTCTCGATAGTCGGATTCGGTCGTGACCCCAACGACATCCCCATCGGCCAGCAGAATGTGCCGCTGCCGCAACGGATCGCGAGGGCCCGAACCCACATCGGCACTCCGGCCCCGGTCGAGCCGATCGTGGTGTGGCTCGGCTACCAAGGCGAGGCTTTCATGCACCTCTCTGCCGGGCGGGTGGCTTTCATCAATGCCCACTGGGCGGTTCCCAACGCCATGCCCGAGCGCCAAGACTTCGAGCACAAGGCGGAGCTCTGGGAGCTGGTGCAGCACGGTGGCATCTTTGAGGTCGCGAAGAAGGTCGACGAGGAGTCCGACGTCGACTTCCTGGTGCGTGTTGACCTCGGCAATACCACGCTATCTGGTGCGTTGGAGCGTGCCGTTCATGTGGTGAACACGATCCTCAACGTCTCGATCCACAACTCCGGTGGGGTCCGCCCGCACCTCGCTCAGTACGGGGTCCTGCGTTCCGGCAAGGCCGGCCCTCTCAGTTGGCTTGTCTCCCAACGCCAGGCTGCCTTCCCAGATGATCGTTACGGTGAAAGTATTACCGCGGACGCGATCAAGAAGCATGGGCCGCGCATCGCCTCGGCGCTGGCCCGCGAGGAACTTCCCCGGTTCCTCGCGGCCGCACTCGAGGTGCAGACTGCCGCCGACCACCCGTTCAGCCGTGCCATGGCGATGCGCAAGCCGTCCGAAGCAGATATCAGCAGCGTGATCCCCCTTACGGACCGTGTGGTGCAACACGTCGCGGCACACGCTGCGCTCGCCCCTAACGACCTGTTCAACCTCCTCGGCGAGCGCTGGCCCCACATGCGGTGGCTTACCGACGTGCAGCAAGCCGTTGGTATGTGCCTGCTCGGCGGTGGGAACCAGATTGCACTGCGCAACGAGCTGACCCGAGAATGGCTCGCGGACAAACCGTCGCGCCCGTGGATTCTCTTCGTCGCCGACCGCTGCGGTGATCTCCTCTCGCTGTGCCGCATCGAGTCCGAGCGCGCCTGGATCAGGCGAATGTTCGGCAGCGTGAGCGACCATGCCGTGTACAGCGCCCTCATTGCGAACTACGAGGCCGAGAGCGCGGTGTTGAAGGCCAGGCGGAGCCGTGTTCGCAACGCCTTGGTGCACGGGAATCCCGCCAGCTTTCCGATTGTCGCGTCCGTGCACGAGTACGCCGAGTTCCTGAGCCGCAGCGCGCTCAACCGTGGTCTCGAGTCCTACGTTCAGGGCACGGCGCCCGCTGCCGCACTCAGGCAAGAGTCGGAGGAGTTCACTGCGATGCAGGGAGGCCAGGACGCAGCCAGCTACTGGCGGACTCGTCGCACAGCTACGGCCTCGTCGTAGGTATGGAATGGGCACCGGGACTTCCTCGTGCCTCTCCGACCAATTCGCACACGCGGGCTGTCAACTGAGGGTGAACCCGTGACGTCGCCCAGGCGGGGGGCCTTGTGGACGTTGAGGTGTCCCAGATGAGCACGATCGGGCCGTTAAGTTGCTGGTGGGCTGTGGTCAGCAGGTCCCGATATCCGCGCCAGGTGAGGCTCTTGCGCCCGTCATGCCGGCCATCATCCAGGTGAGGCCGGTAGATCAGCATGGGCTGATGGCCGGGTTTGTAGCAGGGCGGCTCGCGGCAAGCAGGGCCGGCGCAGCGGGATCCTTCCGATCGCGTAGGGGGAGACCGCCGGCTCCGTCCTGTAGGCGTCTTCCAGCGACGGGTGGCGCGTGTGAAGGCCGTGGCCACGGTGAGCTGGCGGAGGTGGGCGAGGAAGGTTCTGGAGGCCGGCAGCGCGAAGTTGGCACGAGCTTGCTCCCCGAGGCGGACCTGACGATCGGGGAGGCCGCGGCCCGGCTCGTGTGGCGAGCGCGATTCACTGCCGAGACACCCGTTCCGGGGCGGGCGCACAGCCCGGTGAGGCCGACGAGTCTGTGCCGACCGGTGCTGATCCGTGGGGCCAGATTGAAGTGGCAACTTCCCCGTCCGCTCACGCACCGCTCACGCAAACGGCCCCGGACGAGGAGTCCGAGGCCGAGTAAAGCGCCTCCCTGGGGGTGAAACCCCAGGTCAGCGGCTTGTTGCGCTGTGCCCCCGGCAGGATTCGAACCTGCGACACCCGCTTTAGGAGAGCGGTGCTCTATCCCCTGAGCTACGAAGGCGAAGGCGTGGCTCCGGAAGCGTGTGACTGGTCCGGTGAAGCCGGTGGACTCGGGCACTCGGTTCCTGTGAGCCGTGTGGTGCGGGGCCGTGGCCCTGCTCCGGGATCAGTGTAGCGGGTGGGTGCGCTCCGCGATGGGGGTGTATTGGCGGCGGCCGTGGCGACCAGGTGCCCTCCGGTCGTCGGGGCGGCAGCCGGCGCCGGGGAAACGCCATCCCGCCGCGAACCGAATAGATGCAGGAGGCCGAACTCCGTGCCGGTGAGGCCCGTCTGGCGTCCGTTCGGCGTGGCCTCGCGGATGGTGGCCTCGATGCCTTGATGCGTCGATTCCTCGATGCGTGGGCAGCGTGGTCCCGGCCAGGTGTCGCGCTCGTCGGCTCGTGCTGGCCGGAGAGATGCCGGCCGGCGGCGAGAGCGCGGAAAAGCTGCTGGGCGTGGCCGAGGAGGAGGGGGTGCGCACGATCGTCCTGATTCTCCTCGCAGATCACCGCGACCCGCCCGGGAGCGGCCTCGCACGACCGGTTGCGGTGTTCGAGGAGGCCGTCCGCGCCTCGGGCCTGGAGTGGACGATCCTGCGGGCCGGAGGATTCGCGTCCAACGCCTTCGCGTGGGCGGAGACCGTCCGCGCCGAGCGCACCGGGCCCGCGCCGTTCGGGGATGTCGCGCTGCCGCCCCGTCGCCGCCTGGGCGGAGCGCAGCCTGCCCGCCTTCCGGTAGGGGCCGCCTCGACCCGGCCGCGGGCGCGGGGGAGCCGGTTGACGAGGGCAGGGTGCGGGCATAGCGTCGCCGGATCGCTGACCCCGTACGTGGAGAGGCCGTTCGTGCCGCACACCGACGACCCCAGCCGTTCACCCGACCCGGCAGCACTCGCCCGTATCGAGGCGTCGTTGACCGGCCCCGGGGCACCGTTCGCCGTGGTGCGCGAGGAGGGCGGGCCTCTCGTCTACGCGAACGGCCCGCGCACGCTGCGGGAGTTCGTGGAGACCACCTGGGCGTTCGACGACCAGCCGTTCCTCCTCTCGGGTGAACGTGTCTGCTCGTACGGGGAGTTCTTCGCTGCCGCCTCCTCGCTGGCCCGGCGGCTCACCGAGGTGTACGGGCTCCGCCCCGGTGACCGGGCCGTGGTGGCGATGCGTAATCACCCCGAGTGGCAGATCGCGTTCTGGGCGGTCCAGCTGGCCGGCCTCGTCGCCGTACCGCTCAACACCTGGTGGACCGAAGGGGAGTTCGCCTACGCCCTCGACGACTGTGAGCCGCAGGTCCTGCTGGTCGACGCGGAGCAGCTGTCGAAGGCTGTCGGCTGGGGCCGGAAGGCAGGGGTGCGCTTCGTCGTCTTCCACGGCGAGGGGGAGCTGCCGGACGGCGTGGCCGCTGAGCGGTACGCGGACCTGCCGGAGCCCGATCCGACGGCGGCGCCGCCCGAGGTGGAGATCCGGCCCGAGGACGACTCCACGATCCTCTACACCTCCGGCACCACCGGGCGGCCGAAGGGCGCCGTGGCCACCCACCTCGCACAGGCGGGCGCGGCCCTCAACCCGCGCTACCAGGCTGCGGCCTCGGCGCTGGGCCGTGGAGTCATCCCGGGGCAGGGGCCCGCGCCGGTCACCCTGATGACGTTCCCGTTCTTCCACGTCGCCGCCTTCACCAGCCTGTACGCGGCGATGGCGTCGGGCGGCACCCTCGTCCTGATGCCCAGGTGGGACGCCGATGAGGCCCTCCGGCTGATCCGCCGGCACGGAGTCACCCACTACGCCGGTGTTCCCGCCACCGCGCTCCAGCTGCTCGCTGCGGCGGACCGCGCGGGCGACGGCCTGGAGAGCCTGAAGGGGCTGAACACCGGCGGCGCGGCGGCTCCGCCCGACCTGGTCGCCCGGCTCACGGACCGGCACGGCGAGCGGATCGAGCCGCGCAACGGCTACGGCCTGACCGAGACCAGCGGCGGGGTGCTGGCCAACTTCGGTGCCGCGTACCGGGCCCATCCGGACTCCGTCGGCACTCCGACGCCGGTCACCGAGGTGCGCGTCGCCGGGCCCGCGGGGGAGGCGCTCCCGGAGGGCGAGGCCGGCGAGCTGTGGCTGCGCGGCCAGTCCCTGGCGCGCGGCTACTGGCGCGACGAGGCGGCGACGGCCGAGGCGTTCACCGGAGGCTGGTTCCGCACCGGGGATCTCGCCGTCGTCCGGGACGGGCGGGTGGCCGTCGTCGACCGGATCAAGGACCTGGTGATCAGGGGCGGCGAGAACGTGTACTGCGTGGAGGTCGAGGCCGCTCTGCACGACCACCCCGACGTCGAGGACGCGGCGGTGCTCGGCGTTCCGCATCCGGTGCTGGGCGAGGAGGTCGCGGCGGTCGTGCGGGTGGGCCCGGATTCCGGCGTCACGGCGGACGCGCTGCGGGCCCACGTGGGCCGGAGTCTGGCCGCGTTCAAGGTTCCGGCCCATGTGCTGGTGACACGGGAGCCGCTGCCGCGTAACGCCACGGGCAAGGTCCTCAAGCGGGAGCTGCGCGGCGCCGTCCAGGAGTACGCGCGCGAGAGCGGGGACCCAGGGCTCACGGCCGGGTGATCCGTACCCGGTAGTTACCGTCGTGGTCCTTCTCCCTCACCGATATGCGTATGCCGTGGGCCCGGTCGGTGAACGTCTCACCCGGTTCGAACGGGGCGTCGGAGAGCTCGGCGTGGACGTTCGGCCGCCGGGTGCAGCCGCCGCTGTCCTCGGTGCTGTCCTCGACGGAGACCGGGCCCTGGCCGGTGTCCACGTCGGAGCTCACCTTGTAGATGAGGACGCCGGGCCGGCAGACCGCTTCGTCGTTGCCCTCCGCGGTCCGTACCTCCACCGCGTAGCCGGACTGCGCGCTCACCGGCACGAAGGCCAGCTTCGGGCCGCCCGTCGTGGCCAGCGGTCCGAGGACGTGTTCGCTGGTGCCGGGCATGGCGGCGCAGCCGACCTGGTCGCCGTCCAGCCAGCCCAGCTTCCACTTGTGCCAGCCCAGGAGGTCGTTGTTGGCCCCCCAGTCCTCGGACATGATGTCCCAGTGCCCCACGGAGCCGCCCCCCTCCATCGTGTAGAGGTCGGGCAGCCCGAAGACATGGCCGTTCTCATGGGGCAGGACCCGGTAGCCGGTCTCCGCGTAGGAGCCGGAGCCGTCGTCCTGGCGGCTGTAGATGAAGGACGTGTTGGCCAGCGGGATGCCGTCGGCGGACGGGGCGTCGTCGTTGCCGGAGAAGGTCACCGACAGGACGGTGTCGAGCGCGGAAGGGCCGGCGTTCGGGGTGACGAGCACGTTGACCAGGTCGTACGCCGTGAAATCGACCTTCGGATCGGCGACGGTCACGAGGTCCTTGACGAGTTCGCGGTAGCCAGGTTCGTACGGTGAGCCGCGCTCTATGCCGTACTCCGCGAAGGGCAGCGGCATCCGCAGCCAGTCCTTCACGGGTGCTTCCGGCACGTACGTGAGCCGGCCGTAGGAACTGGTGTGGAACCAGTCGGAGGTCTGCGGGAAGAATTCCGCGAGCCGGTCGGCGGCCGGTTCCGTCGCCCGCGCGTCGGGGAAGTCGATCATCAGGTTGAGGGCTTTGATCCGGCCGGTGGCGTGTGCGTAACCGGGGGGTGTCGGCATGCCCTCCGACATCTGTACGCCCATGGCCGTGGGTATTCGGCACGGTGCGAGGCCGGTGCCGCGCGGCGCTGCCACCGGCCCGGCGGCCGCACGGCCGGGGACGGGGAGGGTGGAGCTGGCCGAGGCCATCGTCGCGAGGACCAGGGCCGTCGCACCGGCGAGCGCGAGGGGGCGGCGGTATGCGCGTATCCGGCGGCGGGGCTGCTGCATGGGGCGGCGCCTTCGGGGTCCGCGGCAGCCGGCCGGCCCTGGCTGCGCTCTGGCGATCAGCCTCATCCGGGTCGTGGGGCACCGCTCGCTGGGTGCGCCGATGGAGGGGTTTTTACCGGACGCGACACGTGACTCAGGTCACATGGAGCCGGGAAATAACCGGGGATCCTTTCCCCGTTTGAATCTGTGTTCCCGCGAAACGGGGACACGGTCCCCGGTTGTACCGGAGGGCCGCCGTACACATCGGAAGGGAAGGGCCGTGGCTGTGGAGTCCGTCGCCGAACCCGCCTCCTGCTCCATAGGGCGCCGCATGTCCCGTCCACGTGCGGACGCGCTGCGCAACAGGGAGCGGATCGTGACGGCCGCGCGTGAGATGTTCGTCGAGTTCGGGCCGGACGTGCCGCTCGACGAGGTCGCACGACGGGCCGGAGTCGGCAACGCCACGCTCTACCGGAACTTCCCCGACCGGGCTGCCTTGATCCATGAGGTCGTCCTCGCCGTCACCTCCCGCACCACCGAGCGGTTGGAGGAGGCCGTCGCGGCCGAGTCCGACCCGTTCGCCGCGCTCAGCCGCTTCGTGCACGCGGCGGCCGGGGAACGGATCGGCGCCCTGTGCCCGATGCTGTCCGGCGGGTTCGACAACGCCCACCCCGAACTGCTCACCGAGCGCCGCCGCCTCGAAGAGGCCGTCGAGGGGCTCGTGGAGCGTGCCATGTCCGCAGGGAGGCTGCGCACCGACATCGCCGTCGGTGACGTACTCGTCGCCCTCTCCCAGCTCACCCGGCCGCTGCCCGGCATCGCCTGCCTGGACATCGACCGGTTCACCCACCGCCATCTGCAGCTCTTCCTGGACGGTCTGGAAGCTCCGGCCCGCTCCGAACTGCCCGGATCGGCGGCGACTTTGGAGGACCTTCGCGGCGGGCGCTGACGCCCGCTCACCGGAGAACCGACCCACAGACCCTCAGAACTCAGCGGCCCACACCAGTCCCATGAAGCCGGGCCGGACCTGACGCGCAGGTCCGGCCCCGGTACAGCTCACCCTTTTTCGGGTTCGTACGCGGGTCCGTTCGCGGCCCGTGCGCCGACCCCGCAACTCCTCGTGTCCTTAGGTGGCTACTCCCATGTCGAAAACAGCCGGAACCCTTCCGGATCCCAGTCGCTGGAAAGCGCTGGCCTTCATCGCCCTCGCCCAGCTGATGGTCGTGCTCGACGCGACCATCGTGAACATCGCCCTGCCCTCCGCCCAGACCGACCTGGGCATTTCCGAGGGCAACAAGCAGTGGGTCATCACCGCCTACGCTCTCGCCTTCGGCGGGCTCCTGCTCTTCGGCGGACGCATCGCCGACCTCTGGGGCCGTAAGCGCACCTTCGTCGTGGGTCTGCTCGGTTTCGCCGCGGCCTCCGCGCTCGGCGGCGCGGCGCAGGGCGAGGCGATGATGTTCGGCTCCCGTGCCCTGCAGGGTGTCTTCGGCGCGCTGCTCGCCCCGGCGGCCCTCTCCCTGCTCGCGGTGATGTTCACGGACGCCAAGGAGCGCGCCAAGGCCTTCGGTATCTACGGAGCCATCGCCGGTGGCGGTGGCGCGGTCGGCCTGATCCTGGGCGGATTCCTGACCGAGTACCTGAACTGGCGCTGGACCTTCTTCGTCAACATCCCGTTCGCGATCGTCGCCGCCGCCGGTGCCTACTTCGTCATCCGTGAGCCGGGCGGCAGCCGCAACCGCTCGCCGCTCGACATCCCCGGCGTCGTCCTGTCCACGCTGGGCCTGGTCGCGCTGGTGTACGGCTTCACCCGTGCCGAGTCGGCCGGCTGGTCGGACTCGCTGACCGTCGGCATGTTCGTCGCGGCCGCGGTGCTGCTGGCGGCCTTCGTCGCCACCGAGTCGCGCGTGAAGTCGCCGCTGCTGCCGCTGCGCGTCCTGACCGAGCGCAACCGCGGAGGGGTCTACCTCTCCCTGGGCCTCGCCATCATCGCGATGTTCGGGCTCTTCCTCTTCCTGACGTACTACCTGCAGGTGGTCCAGGGCTACTCGCCGGTCAAGACCGGCTTCGCGTTCATGCCGATGATCGTCGGCATGATCACCGGTTCCACGCAGATCGGTGCCCGGCTGATGACCCGGGTCCCGCCGAGGCTGCTGATGGGCCCCGGGTTCCTGGTGGCGGCCATCGGCATGCTGCTCCTGACCCAGCTGGACATCAACACCTCCTACACGGCCGTCATCCTGCCGGGCCAGCTGCTGCTCGGCCTGGGTATGGGTACGGCGTTCATGCCGGCCATGTCGCTGGCCACGCACGGCATCGAGCCCCGTGACGCGGGGGTGGCCTCCGCGATGGTGAACACCTCGCAGCAGGTCGGCGGCGCCATCGGTACGGCCCTGCTCAACACCATCGCCGCCGGTGCCACCACCGCGTACGTCGCCGATCACGCGGCCGGTGCGAGCGACCCGAAGCTGCTCGAGCTGCAGGCCATGGTCGCCGGCTTCTCCAGCGCCATCTGGTGGGCGGTCGGCATCCTGGTCGCCGCCTCGGCGATCGCGGTGGCCCTGATCAACACCGGACGCCCGGGTACCGGCGCGGCCGACGGCTCGGGGAGCCTGTCGGACGGCGCCGAGGACGAGTTCAGGATCCCGGTCGTCGCGCACTGAGCGCGACGCCGAGCCTCCGGTCTGCCCTGGTTCCGCTCAGCGGAGCCAGGGCAGATCCGCGTCCGTGCCCTCCGGCTGCAGGCCGTTGGCGATGACCTGCATGATCTCGCCGAGGCTCTGCACCTGCTGGGGGCTGAGCCGGTCGAACATCGCCTGGCGCACGGCTTCGACGTGTCCCGGCGCGGACCGGCTGAGCATCGCGTAACCCTCGTCGGTGAGGACCGCGTTCTGGCCGCGCTTGTCCGACGGACACTCCTCGCGGCGGATCCAGCCGTTCTTCTCCAGTCGGGAGACGGCGTGCGAGAGACGGGAGCGGGTGATCTTGGCGTCCTTGGCCAGTTCGGTCATGCGCTTCTGCCGCCGGGGGGCCTGGGAGAGGTTGACGAGCAGTCCGTAGTAGATGTGCGGCATGCCGGCATCGCGCTGCAACTGGCGGTCGAGGTGGTCCTCCATGAGCGTGGTGGCGTGGAGGTAGGCGCGCCACACGCTCTGCTCTTCGTCGGTGAGCCACCGGGGTCCGCCGTGGGGTGCCGTGGTCATGTACTTCACTGTACGACCTTTTCTTGAAAGTTGAACTAGATAGAGCTAAGGTCTCCGGTAGTTGGAACTTGAAGATTCAAAGACCTTGTTCCGAAGAATCGATCTGCCGAATCCCGGTGCTTGCGCAGAAGCCCGTTCCCGGTACCTGTAGGGAACACACATACCTTGATCGGCGGAGGAATGGGAGTGTCATGACAGTCACCGCGGAACGCATGCCCGCCCTCTACCTCTCCCACGGCGCCCCGCCGCTCGCCGACGACCCGGT
This sequence comes from Streptomyces sp. NPDC005794, assembly GCF_042871445.1. Lineage (NCBI taxonomy): Bacteria > Bacillati > Actinomycetota > Actinomycetes > Kitasatosporales > Streptomycetaceae > Streptomyces > Streptomyces sp. NPDC005794. Next base: position 23,889 of record NZ_JBIAIN010000017.1, on the reverse strand, counting down.
CTGGCCGGGAGAGCTGGCCGCCTGGTCGGCCGGGCTGCCGCGCCCCAAGGCGATCCTGATGGTCTCCGCGCACTGGGAGGAGGCCCCGCTCGCCCTCGGTGCCATCGAGGCCGTACCGCTGGTCTACGACTTCTGGGGCTTCCCCGAGCACTACTACCAGGTGCGGTACGCCGCCCCCGGGGCCCCGCAGCTCGCCGACGACGTCCGCAAGCTGCTGCGCGGCGCCGGAACCCCGGTCCAGGGCATCCCCGACCGCGGCCTCGACCACGGGGCGTACGTGCCGCTCGTCGAGATGTTCCCCGCGGCCGACATCCCCGTCCTCCAGATCTCGATGCCGACGCTCGACCCGCAGAAGCTGATGGCCATCGGGCGCAAGCTCGCCCCGCTGCGCGACGAGGGGGTGCTGATCGTCGGGAGTGGCTTCTTCACGCACAACCTGGCGGCGCTGCGGCACCCCGGCGGCGGCACCCCCGGCTGGTCCGCGGAGTTCGACGACTGGGGGCACCGGGCGCTCCAGGCGCAGGACATCGACTCCCTGCTGGACTTCGAGCACGCCTCACCCTCGGGCAGGCTGGCTCATCCCCGCACCGAGCACTTCGCGCCGTTGTTCGTCACCCTCGGGGCGGCCGAGGGCGAGCTCGGTCGGGGGCGCAGCGTCATCGACGGCTTCTGGCTGGGTCTGGCGAAGCGCTCGGTGCAGTTCGGCTGAGCAGCGCCTTCTCGTACCAGGACACGTCCCAGTACCGGCCGAACGTGCGGCCCACCTCCGTGTACGTACCGACGGGGTGGGAGCCGAAGGCGTCGTGCAGCCGGACCGACGGCTCGTTCGGCTGTGCGATCGCGGCGTAGGCGCGGTGGACGCCCTCGTCCGCCAGCGCCTCGAACAGCGCCTTGTGGAGGAGTGTGCCGACGCCGCGTCCCGTGGCGCCCGGGGCGAGGTACACGCTCACCTCCACCGAGGTGCTGTACGCCGCCTTCGGACGGTACGGGCTGCTGGTGGCGTAGCCGAGGACATGCGGCGCGTCGTGCCGGGTATCCGGGTCCGGAGCAACCAGGAGTCTGTGGGGGCCGTCTTCCGGGTGGGAGCGCAACCACGGCAGGCGCTCCTGCGGAGTGAAGGCCACCGTGTCGAAGGTGAGCGCGGTCTCAAGGACGTAATGGTTGTAGATGTCCGTGAGCGCCCGTAGATCGGCCTCCACTCCGGGCCTGACCTGCACCTCTGCGGGTATCTGCGGCATCTGTCCTCCTCTGGGGCCGGACAGGGTACTGCATGATCTCGAAAGTGAATGGGGGTCGTGGGAATTCTGTCCGGATTCCAGTCGTTGTTTCCATCGGATGCAGGGCACCCGGGAGGGTGTCGCGACCTACTCAGCAAGGGAGCACGCATGGCAACCCGTGCCGTCGCCCGTCGTTCGTCCGCCAGCACCGGCGGGACCAACCGGGCAAGCAGTGTTCGCGCCGTGGGCGGGGAGATCGCCGATCGCGACCTGGTCGGCATGTACCTGGACGAGATCGCTCGCACACCGCTGCTCGACGCCGCCAAGGAGGTCGAGCTGTCCCAGACGATCGAGGCAGGCGTCTTCGCGCAGCAGATCCTCGACGGAGCGGTGGAGAGCGAAGCCGGCGGAGCGAAGCCGGCGGAGCTGGAGGCGCTGGTCGTCGAGAGCGAGCGCGCCAAGGACATATTCATCCGTTCCAACCTCCGGCTCGTCGTTGCCGTGGCCAGGCGCTACCCGAGGGCGGGCCTGCCCCTGCTGGACCTGATCCAGGAGGGGAACGCGGGCCTGGTGCGCGCGGTCGAGAAGTTCGACTACGCCAAGGGCTTCAAGTTCTCGACGTACGCCACGTGGTGGATCCGGCAGGCCATCACGCGCTCCATCGCCGATCAGTCCCGCACGATCCGGCTCCCCGTGCACCTCGTGGAGGAGCTCGGCAGGATCCGGCGCGTGCAGCGCGAATTCAACCGTGAGCACGGGCGGGACCCGGAGCACGCGGAAATCGCCGCCGAGCTGGACACCACCACCGAGCGCGTCGGCAACGTCCTGGACTGGGCCCGTGACCCGGTCAGCCTGAACATGTCCGTGGACGACGACGGCGACACGCAGTTCGGGGACCTGCTGGAGGACACCTCCGCCGTGTCACCCGAGCAGTCCGTGATGACGCTGCTGCGCAGCGAGGAGCTCGAGGACCTGATCGGCAAGCTCGACAACCGCACCGCCTCCATCATCAAGATGCGTTACGGGATCGAGGACGGCCGTGAGCGGACCCTCACCGAGGTGGGCAAGCAGCACGGTCTGACACGGGAGCGGATCCGCCAGATCGAGAAGCACGCGTTGCTCGAATTGAAGCGAATGGCTCACGACACGGGCTTTGACGCTGCGGCGTGAGCCGATAACCCGTAATCTCCCCATCAAGCCGGTTCGCACCGGCCCGACGACCGGTCTCCTTTCCGGTCCCCTGAGCTGAGTCCCGGCGCCCCCCCCCGGCGCCGGGGCTCATTCATGTCCGCCCTCCTGGTCACGTCCGCCGCCTGGTCATGCCCGCCCCGCCGGCCGGGGTGACGCGGCGCGGGAAAGGCGCGCGCCCACGGTGCCGAGGTGTTCCACCAGCTCCGGCGGGCCGTGCGCCACGAACTCGCAGTTCACCAGGGCGAGCCGCAGGGCCACCCACTCCAGTGAGCTCTGGGTGCTCGTGCGCAGCCGGCAGCGGTGTTCGCCGCCCGGCTCCAGCGCGCCGAACTCCGCGGGCAGCCGGGCCGCCACGGCATCGGCCGGCGCCTCGAACGTCACATCGATGTGCAGCTCGGGCTGCGTACGCGACATCGACCGGGCGAAGAACTCCGCCGCGTCCCCGCTCTCGGTGGGCAGCTCGCGCGGGGTGAAGCGGGACCCGGTGGCGAACGGTTCACTCACCCGGTCCACCCGGAAGGTGCGCCAGTCCTCGCGGTCCAGGTCGTACGCGACGAGATACCAGCGGCTGCCCGTGCTCACCAGCCGGTACGGCTCGGCCTGCCGCTTCGACGCGGCGCCGTCCCGCGCCCGGTAGCCGAAGCGAAGCCGTTCGCGCGCGGTGACGGCCGAGGCGATCACCGTGAGCGTCCGAGGATCGATGGTCGCGCCGTCGCCGCGGGTGAGAGGGACCGTGGCGTTCTGCAGGGACGAGACCCGGTGCCGAAGCCGCGAGGGCAGCACCTGCTCCAGCTTGGCCAGGGCCCGTACAGACGCCTCGTCGACGCCTTCGATGGCATGCCCGGCTCCGGCCCGCAGCCCCACCGCGATGGCCACCGCCTCCTCGTCGTCCAGCAGGAGCGGCGGCATGGCGGTGCCGGCGACCAGGCGGTAGCCGCCGACGGAGCCGCGCGACGCCTCGACCGGATAGCCGAGGTCGCGCAGCCGGTCGATGTCGCGCCGGATGGTGCGCGGGGTGACGTCGAGCCGCGCGGCCAGTTCGCTGCCCGGCCACTCGCGCGGTGTCTGGAGGAGCGACAGCAGATTCAGCAGGCGTGCCGGGGTGTCGGTCATGGGGTACAGGATGCCCACCCATTAGGTCACTACCTGACCTGTTCGGCCTTTACCTTCTTCCCATGCCTTCTTCCGAATCTCTGCCGGCCACGGCAGCCGTCCGCACGGCGTCCACGGGGCCGGCCACGCCGCAGGACCCGACAGACCCGGCGGACCCGGCGGACCCGGCGGACACGGCGGGTCCCGCGGACCGGCGTCGCTGGTTCGCGCTCGCGATCGTGATGACCGCGGCCTTCATGGACCTGGTCGACGTCACGATCGTCAACATCGCCATCCCGAGCATCACGCGGGACACCGGCGCCTCGTTCACGTCGATCCAGTGGATCACCGCCGGATACGCGCTGGCCTTCGCGGCCGGTCTGATCACCGGCGGCCGGCTCGGTGACATCTACGGCCGCAAGCGGCTCTTCCTCATAGGCATCGGCGGCTTCACGATCGCCTCCGCCCTCTGCGGGTTCGCCGTGAATCCGGAGATGCTGGTCGCCTCGCGCATCCTGCAGGGCGGTATGGCCGCGCTGATGGTGCCGCAGGTCCTGTCGATCGTGCACACCACCTTCCCGGCGCACGAGCGTGGCAAGGTCTTCGGACTGTTCGGCGCGATCGTGGGGCTGGGCGCGGTGTCCGGGCCCCTGCTGGGCGCCCTGCTCACCGAATGGAACTTCTTCGGCCTCGAGTGGCGGCCGATCTTCCTGATCAACCTGCCGGTCGGCATCGCCGGACTGGTGCTGGGTCGCATGTTCATCAGCGAGTCCAAGGCGCCGAAGGCACTCCGGCTGGACCTGGCCGGCGTGGCCCTGGTGACGCTCGGCCTCCTCATGCTGCTCTACCCGCTGACCCGTGGACGCGAGCTGGGCTGGCCGCTGTGGGGCCATGTGTCGATGGCCGCCAGTCTTCTGGTGTTCGCGGCGCTCGTGGTGTTCGAGCGCCGGAAGGCGAGCCGGGACGGCTCGCCGCTCATCGAGCTTTCGCTGTTCCGGGTCAAGAGCTTCGCGGCGGGCACCGCCGTGCAGCTGACCTTCGGTGTCGCCCTGGGCATCTTCTTCCTGGTCTGGACGCTCTACCTGCAGATGGGGCTGGGCTGGAGCGCCCTGCGGGCCGGTTCGACGGGGATCCCGTTCTCGATCGCCGTCTCGTGCGCCGCCGGGGTCTCCGTGCAGAAGCTGGTGCCCCGCTTCGGCCGCAAGGTGCTGCAGACCGGCGCGCTGCTGATGATCGCCGGGCTGCTGCTCTACATCTGGGAGGCCGGGCGCTACGGACTGGACATCAGCCCCTGGCAGATGGCACTCCCGCTCGTGGTCATGGGCGTGGGCATGGGGCTGATCGTGGCTCCGCTGACGGACGCGGTGCTCTCCGGAGTCCCGAAGGAGCACTCCGGATCGGCGTCCGGGCTGATCAACACCGTGCAGCAGATGGGCACGGCGCTGGGGCTCGGCCTCGTCTCGGTCGTCTTCTTCGGGTCGATCAGTGACCGGTTGCCGCCGGAAGCGATGGGACCGGCGTTCGTGGACGCGTTCCAGCAGTCGCTGTGGTGGGTGGCCGGCGTCCTCGCGGTGATCTTCCTCGTGATGTTCGCCCTGCCCGCCAGGCCCCGGGTGCATCTGGAGGGAGGCGAGGACGACATGCCGCCCGCACGGACTCAGGGCGACACGCTCTCGAAGGAGCCCGCGCTGACGAGCTGAAGGGGCGGCGGCCGCTCGGACCGCCCCGACGCCAGGCGGGCACGGCCCCGGAACTCCGGGGCCGTGCCCGCCTGGCGTTGTGTGTGAGGCGCTGGGAACGGTCAGCAGATCCGGGTGCGGTTCTCCATGGCCAGACGGGCGCTCTGCTCGTCGTCGTAGACCTCGCACATGTGGCGGCCGTCGGGCGTGGCCGTGTGCTCGACCTCCCACAGGCTCGTCTCGCTGCCGTCCAGGAGGAGGAAGGCGTGCTCGTAGAGCGTGAAACCGGCATCGCGTCCGTCGACGCGGTACTGGCGGCCGAAGACCTGGGTGATGTGGTGGGCGAACGCCGCCCGGAGCAGCCCGGCCGTCCCGGCGCCCGGCCGGTCGCCGTTCTCCGCGCGGCGCAGGACGCGGCGGGCGTGGTCCGCGGAGTTGTCCGGGGCGTACATGCGGGGCAGGGGGGCCGGGGGGACGCTCAGGAGCAGGGTGAACGCCTCCAGGTCCTCCCGCAGGCTGTCGTCACCGAAGGCGGGTGTGTCCCAGAAGCTGCCGGCGAGGCGTGCGGCGGCGATCTGCGCGTCGCCCTCGTCGTCGTACAGCTCGTGCCGGAGAGGGGCCGGGACGTCCCTGCCGCCGCCGTGCACCAGCTCCCACAGGGTGAGCGTGGTGCCGTCGGAGAGGAGGTAGCTGTGCCGGTAGGTCTCGCGGTGCAGGACGGCACTGTGGTGGGACGAGTGCAGGGCACTGCTGTGCGCCAGTGCCGCCCCGAGCCGGTCGACCGTGGCATCGGACAAATCGAAGGAGTTGAGGGCGCATCGCAGGAGTCGCTCGAGGTGCTGCTCGGTTGTCTCGTACGGATCGCTCAAGGTGCTGTCTCCAGGCCGTCGCCGCGTGTTACCCGATGCGTGCATAACGTAGTCCCTGGGTCTGACATCGTGACCGGGGTTCGCAAAAAACGTACAGGGCACGCAGAAAGTTCCCGGCTTGTTCGATTCACCGGGCAAGGCTTCCCGGTCTTCTCAGGCCGTGCCGTAGAGCTCGCTGTACGAGGGGAACGTGCCTCCGGGGCCGTCGACACCTTCGGCCGCGCCGGCGGCCTTCACGATGGCGCGGGTGAGGACGTCGGCCGCTGCCGCCAGGATGCCGTTGAGTGCGGCGGTGGGCTCCTGGGGCAACGGCAGCCGGCCGGTGGAGAGGGCGAAGACGGTGTCCCCGTCGGTGAGCAGGTGGACCGGCCGCACCGCACGCGCCAGACCGTCGTGCGCCGTGCCGGCGAGCTTCTGGGCCTGGGCGCGGGTGAGGGCGGCATCGGTGGCGACGACGGCGAGCGTGGTGTTGAAGACGCCGCTCCCTGGTGCGTCGCCGTCCGGCCCGCCGTCCGGCCGCGTGCTGCCGCTGATCTCCGCCAGCCGACGGCACGCGGCTTCGTGCACCGGGGGTGCGGGGTGCGCGGGCGGCTCTCCCGCGCCGTACTTTCCGTACAGCACCCCGGTCCGCGGATCGACGACGGAACCCGCCGCGTTGACGACGGCCAGCGCGGCGACCGTGGTCCCGGAGGGCAGGCGCACGCTCGCCGTACCGACGCCGCCCTTGAGCTGCCCGGCCACCGCCCCCGTACCGGCGCCCACGGACCCCTCCGCGACCTGAGCGCCCGGTGCGGAAGCGGCGGCTGCCTCCGCGGCGGCGCGGCCGGTCGACGCGTCGGGGCGGGCCCGCCAGTCACCACCACGGCCGAGGTCGAAGAGGCAGGCCGCCGGGACCACCGGCACCACCTGTGAAGGGTCCGGGCCGACCCGGACTCCGCGCCCCTGTTCCTCGAGCCAGGCCATCACGCCGGACGCGGCATCGAGCCCGTACGCGCTGCCGCCGGTGAGGACGACCGCGTCGATCCGCTGCACCAGATTGCGCGGGTCGAGCGCGTCCGTCTCCCTGGTGCCGGGCCCGCCTCCGCGCACATCGACGGCTGCCACGGCTCCGCCCTCCGGGGCCAGGACGACGGTGGTCCCGCTCAGGGCGCCCCGGCCCGGCACCCGGGCGTGCCCGACGCGGATCCCGGCCACATCCGTCAGCGCGTCCAACGGGCCCGGGGCGGACAGTGCTTCGGTCATGTCGAGCTCAGCTCCTCATGGACGTGGTGGTGCCGTGTACCGGCGAACGTACAGGTGACGGCCGGGGGAGCGGGGCATGCCGCAGGCCCTCGGGTAGCGGGCGCATGCCGCAGGCCTCAGGGCGCGGGCCACCTGGGCGACGCGATCACACCATCGATGCGCATAACGGGACCGAACGACTGTTTCGGTCCTACGGTGGCCGGGTGACCGAGCCGCCAGAACCCGCCGCAGCCGAGCAGTCCGAGCCCGGTGCCCGGACCGGCACGTCCGACGGGACGGTCCGGCGGCCGGCCGGTGGCCCTCCGTCGCCGCGAGGGCCACCCGCTCGGGGGAGAGTATCGAGGAGGGGCTGTGCCGCCAGCTCAGCGACGACCGTCCGGATCTCGCCGAGCGGATCGGCTGCCCCGGTACCGGAGGCGGCGCGGAGGCACCACCCGCGCCCGCTCCGTCCGATGCCACGGCCATGGGGAGGCGGTCATGACCGAGCCCCTGGACCCGATCGAGCCGCCTCGGCCCCCCAGCCCCGCCGGAACGCGGTATCCCGACTACCACCCCGGCAGTGCGCGCGCCGAGCTGAACCGCCCCGTCCACAAGCGCTACCCCCAGATCTGGCCCACCAGTGGCTACGCCGATCCACGGGTGCGTCACACCGGCCCGGGCCTCGGGGCGGGCTCGGAGCAGGAACCCGAGCGCTCCGCGAAGCTGACGGCCCGGCTGGTGCTGGCGATGAGCGTCGTCATCGGTCAGCTGTGGGCGCTGACGGAGGTCGTCAACGTGTGGATGGAGGGCAACACGGGCACGGCCTGGTGGGGCGCCGGCTTCCTGTGCCTGTCGTTCCTCGTCGTGCTGGGGCTGTGGTTGCTCGACCCGAAGGATCGCTGAGCCCGGCCGTACCCTGGACGTATGAGTACCGCCCCCACCCCCGGACCGCGAGAATCGAAGCCGCAGCCGTCGCAGCAGCGACCGCCGCAGGAGTCCAGGCCCAAGCCGCCGGCTCTGATCTTCGACGATCCGCTGGACCGGCAGTCCTCGGACGACACGGATCAGGGGTGGGGCGAGCGGGCTCCGGCCGGCGGCGGCGCGGCCGACTTGGCGCGCTTCCTGGACGAGAAGCCGCCCCACCACATCTGACATCGGCGGCCGGTGAGGATTCCGGCTGACTACGCCTGGCCCCGCTGGGCGACCAGAGCGTCCCGGATCTCCTTCAGCACCTCCAGCTCGCTCACCTCCAGCGTCTCCTGCACGCCCTCCTTCGCCGCCCGGGCGGCCGCGCGCCTGGCGAGGTACTTCGCCATCGGCAGCACCATCAGGAAGTAGACGACGGCGGCGGTGATCAGGAAACTGAGGGTGGCACTGAGCACCGAGCCCCACAGGATCTCGATGCCGTCCATCTTCCCGGTCTTCGGATCCACCACGCAGGGACCCTGGAGGCAGGATCTGTAGTTCTCCAGGTCCTGGGTGCCGAAGGCACCGACCAGCGGATTGATGATTCCCTTCACGACCGCGTTCACCACGTTCGTGAACGCGGCACCGATGACGACGGCCACCGCGAGGTCGATCACATTGCCGCGTGTCAGGAAGGCTTTGAACCCTTCCAGCAGGCTGACCTTCTTCTCGCTCACATGCGAGCCTTCCTCTGTGCGTGCGGAAGGGGGAGCGAACTGCCCCGCCGCATAAGGCGGCAGAAGACCACGTTGTCCAATCGGGCACTTCCATCGGGTGAATTGACGCGGTCCCCGTTCTATTCGGCATGGGACACCGCCACCGCGAGCCGCCCCGAGGCGCCAGCACCCGCCAGGGCCGTCGCGGTGTCCCGCTCCACGGACAGGACCACCAGGGCGCCGCCTCCCACACCCGCCCCGACATCGGCCTCCGGGGATGACATCTGCCCCTCGCCAGCACCGCGCGGAACCTCTGCCACCCGTACGTCGCGTGCCACCACCCGGGCCTCGGGGTCCCCGTCGACCGCGGCGATCACATCGACGCGGTCGCCCGGCCTCAGCAGCCCGACCGTCGCCGCGTCGGCGATCCGCACCGGAGCGGACACCAGCCGTACGGCCCGCCGCTCAGGCCCCGGTGGTGCGCCTCCGGGAAGGGCGGCCGCCCCCCTCTGGCCGTCCAGCCCCGAAGCGGCGAGCAAGGCGGAGGTCAGTGCGAATCCCGCGGCCAGCGCCCGGCGCTGGCCGCGGATCGCCCGCCGGAGTCGTTGCCCGCCGCCGCCCCGCACCCGCAGGGGCCCGAAGGACGGGACCCCGCACGGTGCGGGAGGCGCGGGACGTGTATCGGGCACCGAAGAGGACATGGCTGACACCACCTGCCGTGAAGGGGAGCCCTGCAGGATTCCCCGCCGGACTCCCCTCACGATCCACCTACCGCGGAGATCCCGCTCAGCCCTGTGGACAACCCACCCGATGTGGAAAACCCGGCCACTCGTACGACCCAAACGCGTCTGGAAACGGCTGGGAACGGCTGGAAACGGCTGGAAAGGCCGGTCGGGCAGGAACAGACCGCGAGCCGAGGCCCCCGAGCTGCGCGCACCAAGGCCCCGAGCTGCGCGCTAAGCCTCCGGGCTGCGCGCGCTATGGCAGCTTGATCCCCGTGTCGATCCCGTCCAGCGCGTGCGCACAGACGCAGTCGCGGTCCTCGACCGCCGGCAGAGCGGCCACCGCGTCGAAGAGCACCGACCGCAGCCGGTCCACGTTGGCCGCGAACACCTCCAGCACCTCCGCGTGGTTGACGCCCTCGCCCGCCTCGGCTCCCGCGTCCAGGTCGGTCACCAGCGTCAGCGTCGTGTAGCAGAGGTTCAGTTCACGGGCGAGTACCGCTTCCGGGTGCCCCGTCATCCCGACGACCGACCAGCCCATCGCCGCGTGCCATCGCGACTCCGCTCGGGTCGAGAAGCGCGGGCCCTCGACCACGACCAGGGTGCCGCCGTCCACCGGTTCCCAGGCGCGCCCGCGCGCCGCAGCCAAGGCCGCCTTGCGTCCTTCGGGGCAGTACGGGTCGGCGAAGCCGAGGTGCACCACGTTCGGTTCGGTCCCGTCGGCCCAGGGCTCACCGTCGTAAAAGGTCTGGGCGCGGGCCTTGGTGCGGTCGACCATCTGGTCCGGGACGAGCAGAGTGCCGGGCCCGTACTCCGGACGCAGGCCGCCGACCGCGCACGGGCCGAGCACCTGGCGTACGCCGACGGAACGCAGGGCCCAGAGGTTGGCGCGGTAGTTGATCCGGTGCGGCGGGAGATGGTGGCCCCGGCCGTGGCGGGGGAGGAAGGCGACCCGGCGGCCCGCGAGTTCACCCAGGAAGAGGGAGTCGCTCGGCGCGCCGTACGGGGTGTCCACCTGGATCTCGGTCACGTCCTCCAAGAAGGAGTAGAAGCCCGATCCGCCGATGACACCGATTTCCGCTGTACCCGTTTCTGCGTTCACCATGCGGTCACACTAACGGGCACGCACAACCGGGACCCCGCCGAGTCGATCGGCGGGGTCCCGGTGAAACGTGTGGTGTACGCGGGCGGCCTCAGGCGGCCGACGTACCGCTCGACGACGTGGACGACGCCGAGGTGGAGCTCGAGGACGAAGACGCCGCGGCCGAAGTGGCCGGCTTCGCGTCCGACTTCGACGAGGACGACCCGGTGGACGAGTCGGACGCCTTGGACGACGACGTGGCCGGCGTGCTGCTCGACGAGGAGCCACGGCTGTCGTTCCGGTAGAAACCGGATCCCTTGAAGACGATGCCGACGGCCGAGAACACCTTCTTGAGGCGTCCCTCGCAGTTCGGGCACACGGTCAGGGCATCATCGGTGAACTTCTGCACCGCTTCGAGGCCCTCGCCGCATTCGGTGCACTGGTACTGATAGGTCGGCACTTGCTCCTCCTGGCACTCTCACTCAATGAGTGCTAACGACGCTCCATACTGACGTATTCCGAGCGATCAGTCCACCGTGACCGGCTCGCGGTGACCGATCCCACGTGCCACGGTCCGGCCCCCGGGCCGCGGCGTCAGCCGCGAACGCAGGGTCAGCAGGGTCGCCAGCGCCAGCGCCGTACCGGCCATGGGGACCACGAAACCGGTGCTCGCGCCATGGGCGTCCGCAAGCTGTCCTGCCACCGTGACGGCGGCCGCCTGGCCGAGCGCCACGGCGCCCGTCAGCCAGGTGAAGGCCTCGGTCCTGGCGGACGCCGGGACCAGCGCTTCGACCAGGGTGTAGCCGCTGATCAGCGCGGGAGCGATGCACAGTCCGACCAGCAGCCCGAGCCCCGCCAGCAGCGGTACGGAGTGCACGGCCCAGAGCCCGGACGCGGTCAGCGTCAGGGCCACGTAGCCGACGATCAGCCGGCGGCGCGGACCGCTCTTCCAGGCGATGGCCCCGCAGGCGATACCGGCCAGCATGTTGCCGGCCGCGAAGACTCCGTACAGCAGGCCGTTCACGCCGGGCCGGCCGATCTCCTCGGAGAACGCCGTCAGGGAGACCTGCATGCCGCCGAAGACGGCGCCGATGCCCAGGAAGGTGATCGCGAGGACACGGACGCCCGGTACGGAGAGCGCGGAGCGGTGCGGCTCGGCGGCGGTCGCGGCGTTCCGGACGGCGGGCTGGGTGGAGCGCTGGGCGGCGAACAGGAGGCCGCCGACGAGCGTCAGCGCGGCCTCCGCGATCAGCCCGGCCGCCGGGTGCACGCCGGTGCACAGCGCCGTCGCGAGCACGGGTCCGACGACGAACGTGAACTCGTCCGTCACGGACTCGAAGGCGGCGGCCGTGGTCATCAGGGGGGAGGCCGGGCGCCCCGGGGCGGCGCCGAGCCGGGCGGCCCAGCGGGCCCGCACCATCGGCCCGATCTGCGGGATGGAGGCCCCGGTGGGCACCGCCGCCAGGGCCAGCGCCCACAGGGGCGCGCCCGCAAGGGCCAGCGCCGTGAGGGCGCCGACGGAGGCGGCGTGCACCAGGACGCCGGGCAGGAGCACGGCGCGTTGGCCGAACCGGTCGGCGAGACGGCCGCTCTGCGGCGCGAACAGGGCCATGGAGACGCCGGAGACGGCGGCCACGGCGCCCGCACTGCCGTACGAGCCGGTGGTGTGCTGAACCAGGAGCACGATGCCGATGGTCAGCATCGCGAAGGGCTGCCGGGCTGCGAAGCCCGGCAGGAGGAAGGTCCACGCACCCGGGGTGCGCAGCAACTGCCCGTAACCGGGGCGGTCGGAGACCGTGGACGCCACGGTCCTTGCCTTTCTGCCGCCTGGTGGCCGTGCTCCCGGGGCGCCCCGCACCGGGGTGCGGGGCCTGCGGGAGCTGCCGAGAGCTGTCCTCTTCGCGCGGGACTGCGGTAGATGCCGGGCGCTCGCTCCAGGGGCGAAAGAGGCCACGCAAGAGGCGAAAGGACGCCACGACCGCCATACGGTCGCGCCAGCTCTGCGTCAGGCAGAGTTGGTCGATCAGGTTCACATCGAGTGGATCAAGAGATCCAGTCCTTCATCTTACAGGCTCCGGCCCGGGCACACCTGTGAATGTGCGCGGACGCTCACGTGACACCTCCGGTCAGTGGTGGCCCCGCCTGCCGCCCGCTTTGTCTTCCCGGCGGTCCTCGGAGCTCTTGCCCGGCTTCTTGGCCAGTCGCGCGACGTGCGGCAGGTGCGTCGTCCCGCCGATCCGGCGATCCGCCCCGCCGGTGCCCAGCCAGCCGGCCAGCTTGCCGCCCTCGCCGACCGCGCGCAGCCGTGCCTCCGTGGCGTCGCGCACCGGATCCGTCGCGACGACCAGGAGCTCGTCCCCGCGGCGCAGCACGGTCGAAGGCGCGGGGACGAAGCTCTTGTCGTCCCGTACGACGAGGGTGACCGCCGCCCCGGCGGGCAGCCGGAGTTCCGCCACCTCCACGCCGTGCATCTTGGACGTGCCGGGGACCGCGACGGACAGCAGATGGCCGCGCAGTCGTTCCAGGGGGGCCGACTCGATGCCGAGGTCCGACGTCTCCGACGGGTCCTCGGAGATCTTCAGGGCCTTCGCCAGCCAGGGAAGCGTCGGTCCCTGGATCAGCGTGTAGACGATGACGAGCACGAAGACGATGTTGAAGACCCGGGTGCTGCCCTCGATGCCGGACACCATGGGGATCGTCGCCAGGATGATGGGGACGGCTCCGCGCAGCCCGGCCCAGGACATCAGGGCCATCTCGCGCTTGGGCAGGCGGAACGGCGCGAGGCTGAGGAAGACCGACAACGGCCGGGCGACGGCGGTGAGGACGAGCCCCACGATCACGGCGGGCCAGAAGTCGTCGATCAGGTCGTGCGGGGTGACCAGCAGTCCGAGCAGGACGAACATGCCGATCTGCGCCAGCCAGCCGAGCCCGTCGGCGAAGCCGCGGGTGGCGGGCCAGTGCGGAAGCTTGGAGTTGCCGAGGACCATCGCGGCCAGGTAGACGGCCAGGAACCCGCTGCCGTGGGCCATGGCGCCCGCCGCGTACGCGGACACCGCGATGGCCATGACGGCGATCGGGTAGAGCCCGGAGGCGGGCAGTGCCACATGGCGGATCCCGAGGGAGCCGAGCCAGCCCACCGCGAGGCCGATCGCCGCGCCGATGGCCAGCTCCAGGGCTATCTCGCCGACCAGCGCGTACCAGTGCTCCACCGGGCCGACGGTGGAGAACGCCACCACCAGGATGACCACGGGGGCGTCGTTGAAGCCGGATTCGGCCTCCAGGACACCGGTGATCCGGGAGGGGAGGGGGACCTTCCGCAGGACGGAGAAGACGGCTGCGGCGTCGGTGGAGGAGACGACGGCGCCGATGATCAGGGCCTGCCGCCAGTCCAGACCGACGAGGTAGTGCGCCGCGCTCGCGGTCACGCCCACGCTGATGCCCACGCCGACGGTCGACAGGACGGCCGCCGCGGGCAGTGCGGGTTTCACTTCTTTCCACTTCGTGCCCAGTCCGCCTTCGGCCAGGATGACGACCAGGGCGGCGTAGCCGATCACCTGGGTCAACTCGGCGTTGTCGAACTTGACGTCGAAGATGCCGTCCTGACCCATGGCGATCCCGATGCCGAGGTACAGGAGCAGGCTGGGGAGCCCGCTGCGGGACGAGATGCGGACGGCCGCCACGGCGACCAGCAGCACGACCGAGCAGACCAGCAGAAGTTCGTTGAGCGCGTGGACAGTCAGGGTCCGTTCCTTCCCTGCGTACGCCTTCCGGATCGGCCTCCGGCGGCCAGTACTTCGTTACCTTACCTAATCTTTAACGTTTTCTTGACGCCTTCGAGCGCCCGTGCGAACCGGTGCGCAAATGGATGCATCCCCATACCGCGTCCGAGTGGCTTCGGCGGGGCGCCTATGGTTGCTCCTGCACTCCCAGGACCACCCTGCCCCTCGAAGGACAGCGATGCCCGCCAACACAACCGCCCCTTCCGGGTCTTCCGATGCGAAGAAGACCGGCAGGAAGAAGGGGCGACGCGCCCGCCTGTTCGTGATCGTCCTGGTGCTGGCGCTTGTCGCGGGTGTCGGATTCGGCGCGTACTGGTCCGTTTCCACGGTCCGGGCCTCGTACCCGCAGACCACCGGCTCGATCGAGCTCAAGGGTCTTTCCGGCGACGTCGACGTCAAACGCGACGACTACGGGATCCCTCAGATCTACGCGGACACCGACAGCGACCTCTTCCGTGCCCAGGGCTTCGTCCAGGCCCAGGACCGTTTCTGGGAGATGGACGTACGCCGTCACATGACGTCCGGACGCCTCTCGGAGATGTTCGGTGCCGGCCAGGTCGAGACCGACTCCTTCCTGCGCACGCTGGGCTGGCGCAAGGTCGCGCAGAAGGAGTACGACGAGGTCCTCGACGAGGACACCAAGAAGAACCTCCAGGCGTACGCGGAGGGGGTGAACGCGTATCTGGACGGCAAGGACGGCGCGGACATCTCCGTCGAGTACGCGGCGCTCGGTCTGACCAACGACTACAAGCCCACCGAGTGGACCCCGGTCGACTCGGTCGCCTGGCTGAAGGCGATGGCCTGGGACCTGCGCGGCAACATGCAGGACGAGATCGACCGCTCGCTGATGACCAGCAGGCTCAACGAGAAGCAGATCAAGGACCTTTACCCGGACTACCCGTACGAGAAGAACGAGCCGATCGTCGACCAGGGCGGGATCTCCCCGGTCACCGGAACGTTCGACCCGGAGGCCGAGCCGTCCGACAGCATCGGATCCGGGACCGTCGAGGGCGCGACCGAGGGCCTGAACACCCAGCTCTCCTCGCTCAGCGACACCCTGGACGAGATCCCGGCGCTCCTCGGCCCCAACGGCAACGGCATCGGATCGAACTCCTGGGTCGTCTCCGGCGACAACACGACCACCGGCAAGCCGCTGCTGGCCAACGATCCGCACCTGGCGCCGCAGCTCCCCTCGCTCTGGTACCAGATGGGGCTGCACTGCCGTCAGCTCTCCGAGTCGTGCCGGTACGACACGGCCGGCTACACGTTCTCCGGGATGCCCGGCGTGATAATCGGTCACAACCAGGACATCGCGTGGGGCTTCACGAACCTCGGAGCCGACGTCACCGACCTCTTCCTGGAAAAGGTCTCCGCCG
The DNA here is from genome assembly GCF_042871445.1 of Streptomyces sp. NPDC005794. Classification (NCBI taxonomy): domain Bacteria; kingdom Bacillati; phylum Actinomycetota; class Actinomycetes; order Kitasatosporales; family Streptomycetaceae; genus Streptomyces; species Streptomyces sp. NPDC005794. The sequence continues at coordinate 8,040 of NZ_JBIAIN010000017.1, read as the reverse complement.
ACGGTTACCAGTACGACGGCAAGACCGAGCCCTTCGTCACCCGTGAGGAGACCATCAAGGTCGCCGGGGGCAGGACCAGGAAGATCACGGTCCGCGAGACCAACAACGGCCCGCTGGTCTCCGACCGCAACGGCGAGCTGGAGAAGGTCGGCAAGAAGGCTCCTGTCACCACCTCTGCTCCCGACCGCGGTGACGGTTACGGGGTCTCCCTGAAGTGGACGGCGCTGGAGCCCGGCAAGTCCATGGACGCGGTGTTCGAGCTCAACCGGGCCAAGGACTTCACGAGCTTCCGGAAGGCGGCCGAGCACTTCGAGGTGCCGTCCCAGAACCTCATCTACGCCGACACCGAGGGCAACATCGGCTACCAGGCGCCCGGCAGGATCCCGGTCCGTCTCAAGGGCGACGGCACACTGCCGAGCCCCGGCTGGTCCCCCGCCTACGGCTGGGAGAAGGAGCCCATCCCCTTCGACGAGCTGCCGTACGAGTACAACCCGGACCGGGGCTACATCGTCACCGCCAACCAGGCGGTCATCGGTGACGGTTACGAGCACATGCTCACGAAGGACTGGGGCTACGGCGCCCGGAGCCAGCGGATCAACGACCTGCTCAAGAAGAAGATCGACGGCGGCGAGAAGATCTCCACCGACGACATGCAGACGATGCAGATGGACAACCAGAGCGCGATCGCTGCGAAGCTGGTGCCCGAACTGAAGAAGATCGGCATCTCCGACAAGAACGTCCGTGAGGCCCAGAAGCTGCTGGAGGGCTGGGACTACACCCAGGAGCCCGATTCGGCTGCCGCCGCGTACTTCAACGGAGTGTGGCGCAACATCCTCAAGCTGGCCTTCGGCAACAAGCTCCCCAAGGAGATGCGGGCCAAGGGCGACTGCATCTACGTGGAGCCGGTCGCCGGCGTCGGCCCGGTGGACGAGCAGGACAAGCTCGTACGGGAATGCGGTCAGCGTGCCCCGGAAGCGGCGCAGCCGGACGGCGGCGACCGCTGGTACGAGGTGGTCGAGAGCATCCTGGACGACCAGGACAGCGAGTGGTGGAAGGTCCCGGCCAAGGGGCGCGAAGAGGCCATCGACAGCCGTGACGAGCTCTTCGCCCGTGCCATGGAGGACGCGCGCTGGGAGCTGACCGCCGAGCTGGGCAAGGACGTGACCACCTGGAGCTGGGGCCGGCTGCACCAGCTGACCCTGCGCAACCAGACGCTCGGCACCGAAGGCCCCGACCTTCTGCAGAGGGCCCTGAACCGGGGTCCCTGGGATCTCGGCGGCGGCGAGGCGGCGGTCAACGCCTCCGGCTGGAACGCGGCGGGCGGTTACGAGGTCATCTGGGTCCCGTCGATGCGGATGGTCGTCAACGTGGGGGACTGGGACAAGTCCCGGTGGATCAACCTCACCGGGGCTTCCGGGCACGCGTTCAGCGCGCACTACACCGATCAGACGGACAAGTGGGTCGAGGGCGAACTGCTCGACTGGTCCTTCAAGGAGAACGCCGTGGAGCAGTCCACGGTCGACACCCTGACGCTCAGGAAACCGTAGGCGGGAAGCGGAAGCGCCGCGCTCCGGCAGGCGTGACCACGGCATCGACGGGGTGGTCGTGCGGTTCCTCGGGAACCCGCGCGACCACCTCGTGGTCGTACAGCAGGACGACCAGCGCGGGGTGTGCCCCGGCCGAAGAGAGCCGGGCCAGCACCCGGTCGTAGCTGCCCCCGCCGCGTCCCAGGCGCATCCCGCGCTCGTCCACGGCGAGCCCGGGCAGCAGAACCGCGTCCGCTTCGAGGACCGCCTCCGGCCCGAGGCGCGTGCCGTACGGTTCCAGCAGCCCCCGGCCGGCGGGCACGAGGTGTTCCGCACCCTCGAACACGGCCCAGTCCAGGTCGTTGTCCGCCAGGAGCACCGGTAGCAGCACGCGTACGCCCCGCGCCCGAAGAGCGTCCAGGAGCGCGTGGGTTCCCGGTTCGCGCCCCACGGACACATAGGCCGCCACGGTCCGGGCGCCGGTCAGCTCGGGAAGATCCGAGGCGGCCGAGGAGAGAACCGCGGCGTACTTTCTGACGTCTTCCGAGGTGAGGAGCCGTCGCGCGGCGAGCAATTCGCGTCGCAGCGCCGCCTTTCGGGACATGTCATCGTTCAACGGGTGCTCGCATAGCTCGATTATGTGGATGTATGAGAACGAAGTTAACCGGACGCTCATCTTCCGCCCATAAGCACCGGTTACAGTTCTGCGCATGACTCAGTCGCGCCCCAGGATCAGCAAAGCTGTCATTCCAGCTGCAGGTCTCGGCACCCGGTTCCTGCCGGCCACCAAGGCCACTCCCAAAGAGATGCTGCCTGTCGTCGACAAGCCCGCCATCCAGTATGTCGTCGAGGAAGCGGTCACCGCAGGCCTCTCCGACGTACTGATGATCACCGGTCGCAACAAGCGTCCCCTGGAGGACCACTTCGACCGGAACTACGAGCTGGAGTCCGCGCTGACCCGCAAGGGAGACGCCGAACGGCTCACCAAGGTCCAGGAGTCCAGCGACCTGGCCACCATGCACTACGTACGCCAGGGCGACCCGCGTGGCCTCGGCCACGCCGTCCTCTGCGCCGCGCCGCACGTCGGTGACCAGCCGTTCGCCGTCCTTCTCGGTGACGACCTCATCGACCCGCGCGACCCCCTGCTCGCCCGGATGGTCGAGATCCAGGAACGTGAGGGCGGCAGCGTCGTCGCCCTGATGGAGGTCGACCCCGCACAGATCCACATGTACGGCTGTGCGGCCACCGAGGCGACCACCGACAGCGACGTGGTCCGGGTCACCGGGCTCGTGGAGAAGCCCGAGATGGCTGAAGCGCCCAGCAATCTCGCCGTCATCGGCCGCTATGTCCTCGACCCCGCGGTCTTCGGCATACTGCGCAGGACCGAGCCCGGACGCGGTGGCGAGATCCAGCTCACCGACGCCCTCCAACTACTGGCCGAGGACGAGGAGATCGGCGGACCGGTGCACGGCGTCGTCTTCAAGGGACGCCGTTACGACACCGGTGACCGCGGTGACTACCTGCGTGCCATTGTCAGACTCGCGTGCGAACGTGAAGACCTGGGCCCGGACTTCCGGACCTGGCTGCGCAGTTACGTCACCGAGGAGTTGTAGCAGCTTGAGCAGCACGATCTGGTCGGTGGACGAGCACCTGGACGACATCCTCGCCGCGGTGAAGCCGCTCGAACCCATCGAGCTGCAACTGCTCGACGCCCAGGGCTGTGTCCTGGTCGAGGACGTCGTGGTGGAGGTCGCCCTGCCGCCCTTCGACAACAGCTCGATGGACGGGTACGCCGTCCGGATCTCGGACGTCGAGGGCGCCAGCGAGGAGTTCCCCGCGGTCCTCACCGTCATCGGCGATGTCGCCGCGGGCGACGGAGGCCTGGCCGACGGGCGGTCCGTCCGCCCCGGCGAGGCCGCCCGCATCATGACCGGTGCTCCGCTGCCCGCGGGCGCCGAGGCGGTCGTTCCGGTCGAGTGGACCGACGGCGGCACGGGCGGCGGCCCCGTCGACGGCATGCGGGCCCACAGCGACGCCCCGGAGGGGGCGAGCGGCGAGGTCCGTATCCACCGCCCGGTCAAGCCGCGCGCCCATGTCCGGGCCAAGGGAAGTGATGTGCGCCCCGGTGACATGGCGCTGCGCGCGGGTGCGGTCGTCGGGCCGCCGCAGATCGGCCTGCTCGCCGCGATCGGCCGGTCCACGGTGCGGGTGCGGCCCCGTCCGCGCGTCGTCGTGCTGTCGACCGGAAGCGAGCTGGTGCAGCCGGGCGAGGAGCTGACCGGCGGCCGGATCTACGACTCCAACAGCTTCGCGCTGACTGCCGCCGCGCGGGACGCGGGGGCCATCGCCTACCGTGTCCCCGCGGTCGCCGACGACGCCGAGACGCTGCGGACCACGATCGAGGACCAGTTGATCCGCGCCGACATCGTCGTCACCACGGGCGGTGTGAGCGTCGGTGCGTACGACGTGGTCAAGGAGGCACTGTCCTCCGTGGGGGACGAGGACGAGGCCGGTGGCGGCGTCGACTTCCGTAAGCTCGCCATGCAGCCGGGCAAGCCGCAGGGCTTCGGTTCGATCGGCCCCGACCACACGCCGCTGATGGCGCTGCCCGGCAACCCGGTCTCCTCCTACGTCTCGTTCGAGCTGTTCGTCCGCCCGGCGATCCTGACGCTGATGGGCCTTCAGGACGTCCACCGTCCCACGGTGCGGGCCACGCTCAGCACGGACGGGGCGCTCGCCTCACCATCCGGAAAGCGCCAGTTCCTGCGCGGGACCTACGACGCCGAGGCGGGCACCGTGACTCCCGTCGGGGGCCCCGGATCGCACCTGATCGCCGCCCTCGCACAGGCGGACGCGCTGATCGTGCTGCCCGAGGACGTCACCTCCGCCGAGCCCGGCGCGGAGGCCGAGGTGATCCTCCTCCGCTGACTTCGGCGCTGTGGCGGTACGGTATCTGGCGCTGTGCCTTACCGGGGGAAGCCCCCGGGCCCCTCGGTCCGCACGTCGGTGCGGGACGGGCGGGCAACCGGCGCCCTACCGCTAGGCGGAGTGAGTTGAGTACGCAGAACAGGCTGACGCACATCGACGAGGCGGGTGCCGCCCGCATGGTCGACGTGTCCGAGAAGGACGTCACGGCACGTGTCGCCCGGGCGAGCGGCAGGGTCCTCGTTTCACCGCGTGTCGTCGAACTCCTCAGGGGCGAGGGTGTCCCCAAGGGCGACGCCCTCGCCACCGCGCGCATCGCCGGGATCATGGGGGCCAAGCGCACCCCGGACCTGATCCCGCTCTGCCACCCGCTCGCCGTCTCCGGTGTGAAGGTCGACCTGAGCGTGGCCGACGACGCGGTGGAGATCCTGGCCACCGTGAAGACCACGGACCGTACGGGGGTCGAGATGGAGGCACTGACCGCCGTGTCGGTCGCCGCGCTCACAGTGATCGACATGATCAAGGCGGTCGACAAGAGCGCCGTGATCACGGACGTCCGCGTCGAGGCGAAATCAGGCGGCAAGTCCGGCGACTACCGGCGCCCCGCACCGGAGGGGGCGGACGCATGACCACGCCCGGCAGCCCCCCTGCCACCGGCGGATACCGCGCCCTCGTCGTGACCGCCTCCAACCGCGCTTCGGCCGGCGTGTACGCCGACAGAGGCGGCCCCGTCATCGCCGAGGCTCTCACCGGTCTCGGATTCGCCGTCGAGGGTCCGCAGGTCGTGCCCGACGGAGATCCGGTGGAAGCGGCCCTCCGGGCCGGAGTGGCCGCGGGCTACGACGTGATCGTCACCACCGGCGGTACGGGCATCTCGCCCACCGACCGGACGCCCGAGGCCACCCGCCGCGTCCTGGACCGTGAGATCCCGGGCATCGCGGAGGCGATCCGCGCCGAGGGCCGGGACACGGTCCCCACCGCCGCGCTCTCCCGCGGCCTCGCAGGCATCGCGGACCACACCCTCGTCGTGAACCTGCCCGGCTCGACCGGTGGTGTACGCGACGGCCTCGCGGTCCTGGGCAGGCTTCTGGTGCACGCCGTCGACCAGCTGCGCGGCGGAGACCACCCCCGACCGGGGAGCCCGAGCTGAACGTCCGGACCTGGCCGGTGATCCTGTCCGACGGCGCCGTCACCCTCCGCCCGATAAAGCTGCGCGACCAGAGCGTGTGGCGTGAGGTCAACCGGCGTAACCGTGACTGGCTGCGCCCCTGGGAGGCGACCGTCCCGCCACCCGCCCCCGGCGGCCCGGTGGCCCAGCGCCCCACCTACCGGCAGATGGTCCGTCATCTGCGGGCCGAGGCGAACGCCGGCCGGATGCTGCCGTTCGCGATCGAGTACGAGGGCCGTCTCGTCGGCCAGTTGACGGTGGCGGGCATCACCTGGGGCTCGATGTGCTCGGGCCATGTGGGGTACTGGGTCGACCGGAGCGTGGCGGGCCGCGGCGTCATGCCGACGGCGGTGGCGCTCGCCGTCGACCACTGTTTCCGTACGGTCGGACTGCACCGGATCGAGGTGTGCATTCGGCCCGAGAACGGCCCCAGTCGAAGGGTCGTGGAGAAACTCGGATTCCGCGCGGAAGGACTTCGTCCACGCTATCTTCACATCGATGGTGCGTGGCGGGACCATCTGATCTTCGCCCTCACTGCCGAGGAGGTGCCCGACGGGCTGCTGCGGCGTTGGCGCAGGATGCGGCCGGGTACATCGGGATCGCCATGCACCCCCGGGGAAATGAAATAAGTGTTCGAATTTGAACGCTCCCTGAATGTAATCAGGCTCACTTTCGGCCACTGCTGGCCCGAACAATCGCAAAAAAAGTCCGTCATATCAGCCTGATCGTGCGACACACCGGGCCAATTGGCGGATGCCTCCGTGCAAACCCCTCTACGGTGTGCGTGTGAGCAGCAGCGGCCTGATCTACGCAGTCATTGTCGGGGCCTGGGCCGCCTACTTGGTGCCGATGTGGCTCCGCAGGCAGGACGAACTCAATGAGGCCCGTCCGACGGAACGCTTCAGCACCGCCATCCGGCTGCTGTCCGGACGGGCGGCCATGGAGCGTCGTTACGCCAAGGAGCTGCGGGAGCGGGATGCCGAGCAGGCGCCTGGCGACGTCGACCCGGATGCCGTCACGGACCGATTGGAGTCCGTCGACGTCCGGGCCTTTTCCGCGCCTCCGGCGCACACGGAAGCGCGGTTGACCGATCCGGCGACGGCCCGTCCGGACCAGGAGCGTCCGCAGGACCGGGCTCCCCGTCCGGCACCCGGCCGACGGGTGGGCCGACGGCCTTCCGGCGCGGAGTCCGAGCGTGAGCGCCGTCAGCGCTCGCAGGTCCTGGCGCGCCGACGGCGTACCACCACGATCCTGTTCATGGCGTTCACGCTCGGCGCGGTCGTCGCGGCGGTGGGCGGACTGCGGTTCCTGTGGGCACCGGCTGTGCCGGCCTTGCTGCTGAGCACGTACATCGTGCATCTGCGCACCCAGGAGCGCCGTCGGTTCGTCTTCACCATGGATCGGCGCCGGGCCGAGGTGGCCGCGCAGCGGCTGCGCGAGAACCGCCCCCGCAGGCACCAGCCCGTGTCCTCGGCTCCCGCCGAGCCCGACGAGGAGCCCGGAGGGGTGCCCGCGCCCGCACCGACGGTCTCGCCCCAGGAGGCGGGCCGGCGTGCTCTCGTCGAGCAGACGGACCACGCGGAGTGGGTCGATCAGCAGCGTGAACGCGGACCGGCCCAGGGCGACAGCTGGGAGCCGGTCCCGGTCCCCCTGCCGACCTATGTCACCGCCCCCGTCGCCCCGCGCGCCACGGGCGGGGTGGAGGTCGGTGATCCGGAGACCTGGAGTGCGGCCCGTTCCAGCTCGGCCGAGCCCACCCGGACGGGCAGCCACGACATCCAGGACGCCGCCACTCCCGCAGCCGACCCGGCGCCGCGCCGCCGCGGCAACACGCCCCGGCGCACCCGCGACCGAGGCCGGACCCCCCTCTTCGACCAGTACGACGACGAGGACCGGCCGCGTGCGGCCAACGAGTGAGACCGGCGGTGAACCCGACTCGGTGACCTGCCGGGATACGGATTTCCGAGCACCCCGATGAGGGTGCTAGAGTTTCACTCGTTGCAAGGGCCTGTGGCGCAGTCTGGTAGCGCACCTCGTTCGCATCGAGGGGGTCTGGGGTTCAAATCCCCACAGGTCCACCGCAGGGCCGTTCACGGGTTCACCCCGGAACGGTTCACGAGATCCCGGTCAGACGGTCACCGTCTGACCGGGATCTCGTCGTTTGAGCTCCTGCTTGTGTGAAAGTCAGCCTGCCGGGCCGCCGGGAAGCGCGGCGGCCCGCGTCGGAACGGACCGGGGGTCGGGATGCGGACATGCCGCGGGGACCGCAGGCGTGGAGGCAGGTTTCTGCGGTCTCGCGACGTGTCGATCTTCAATTATCCGGAACGTGAAGTTTCCCCGTGATCTTGAACACGATGTTGTTACGCCGCGAGGGTCTGGCCCTGTTGGTAGCGCAATCGGGTCTCGTGGGGCGTGAGGTAG